>DASYYD010000147.1:0-1890 GCA_035934195.1 Allostellaceae bacterium
GGCCGGATGTTCGGCGCTGCTGCGGGATTGCTTCGCTTCGCTCGCAATGACACAACAACGGGCCTGTCATTGCGAGGAGCGGAGCGACGACGCAATCCGAAGCCGGCTCCCAAAGGCCAGCGCCGTGAGCTACGCGCACACCATCGGCGGCACGCGCTACCGGTTTCCCGATCTGAAGACGCTGCTCGCCCGCGCCAGCCCGAAGCGCTCGGGCGACATGCTCGCCGGCCTTGCCGCCGCCGACATGACCGAGCGCGCGGCGGCGCAGCGCGCGCTCGCCGATCTGCCGCTCGCCCGCCTCGCGCAGGAACCGGTCATCCCTTACGAGGAGGACGAGGTCACGCGCCTCATCCTCGACAGCCATGACGACGGCGCCTTCGCCGCGGTCCGGCACCTGACGGTCGGCGGCTTTCGCGACTGGCTGCTCTCGGACGCCGCCGACACGGCGGCGCTGACAGCGATCGCCCCTGGCCTCATGCCCGAAATGGCCGCCGCCGTCTCGAAGCTGATGCGGCTGCAGGACCTCGTCGCAATCGCTGGCAAATGCCGTGTCGTCACGCGCTTTCGCAATACGATCGGGCTCGCGGGGCGGCTCTCGACGCGGCTGCAGCCCAACCACCCGACCGACGACCGGCGCGGCATCGCGGCCTCGATCCTCGACGGGCTGACGCTGCATTCGGGCGACGCCGTCATCGGCATCAACCCGGCGACCGACAGCCTCGACGGCTATATCGAGCTGACGCGGCTGCTCGACCGGCTGCGGCTGCGCCTCGAATTGCCGGGGCAGGGTTGCGTCTTGGCGCATGTGACGACCGCGATCGCGGCCATCGAGCGCGGCGCGCCCGTTGACCTCGTCTTTCAGTCGATCGCCGGCAGCGAGGCGGCAAACCGCAATTTCGGCGTCGATCTCGCCCTCTTGCGCGAGGCGCGCGA
The DNA here is from genome assembly GCA_035934195.1 of Allostellaceae bacterium. GTDB lineage: Bacteria > Pseudomonadota > Alphaproteobacteria > ATCC43930 > CGMCC-115725 > AP-15. The sequence goes on from DASYYD010000147.1 coordinate 934, forward strand.
GGCGGCGTTGTCGCTGCGGCGCGGCGAGATCGGCCAAAACGTCATGTATTTCGAGACCGGGCAAGGCAGCGCGCTTTCGGCCGGCGCGCATCACGGCGTCGATCAGCAGACGATGGAGGCGCGCGCCTATGGGCTCGCGCGCGCCTTCGCGCCGTTTCTCGTCAACTCGGTCGTCGGCTTCATCGGCCCCGAATACCTCTACGACGGCAAGGAGATCGCCCGCGCCGGGCTCGAAGACCATTTCTGCGGCAAGCTGCTCGGCCTGCCGATGGGCTGCGACGTCTGCTACACGAACCACGCCGAGGCCGACCAGGACGACATGGACGGGCTCTTGACCTTGCTCGGGGTCGCCGGCGTTACCTACGTCATGGGCGTGCCGGGAGGCGACGACGTGATGCTCGGCTACCAGAGCACCTCGTTCCACGACGCGCTCTATCTGCGGCGTGTCCTCGGGCTGCGGCCGGCGCCGGAATTCGAGGCCTGGCTCGTGGCGAAGGGGCTCGCCGACGCCGCCGGCAACCCGACCCTGCCGGAGAAGCCCGGCGCGCTGCCGCGCCCGCTCTTGCCGGCCCTCGACGCAATCGCATGAGGCGGAGCGCTTCCGCCTGGCCGGCGCTCAGGCGCGCGACGCCGGCCCGCATCGGCCTCGGCCGCAGCGGCGCCGGGTTGCCGACCGGGGCTTATCTCGATTTCCAGCTCGCTCATGCGCTGGCGCGCGATGCGGTGCAGGCCGCGCTGGCGACGCAGGCAATCATGGCCGAGCTTGCCGCCGCCGGCCTCGCGGCGGTGGCGTTGCGCTCGCTTGCGGCCGACCGCGCGACTTATCTGCGCCGGCCCGATCTCGGCCGGCGGCTCGACGACGCCTCGCGCCATATTCTCGCCGACCGGCCGGCGGCGGACCCGGCGATCGCCTTCGTCGTCGCCGACGGGCTTTCGGCGAGCGCGGTCAACACGCAG
>DASYYD010000203.1:0-1811 GCA_035934195.1 Allostellaceae bacterium
GGCAAACGCCGGCAAATCAGCCGTGATCCCGCCCAGACCGAACCGCGTGAACCCGCGCCCCTTCGATCGCGAACTCTACAAGGCGCGCCACCTCATCGAGAATTTCTTCTGCAAGCTCAAACAGTTCCGAGCCATCGCCACGCGCTATGACAAAACCGCACGCAATTTCCTCGCTGCCGTCCACCTCGCCGCCGCCATCATCTGGCTCGATTGACGACACGCCCTAGACGCGATGACCTGGGTGCTTCTGAAAGTGGGGGCGCTTGGAAAGATTGTTCGCGAAAACCCTGCTTTGCGAGCGTCTGCCGAGCCTCTATTGCGTAAGGCCCTGGCTGCCTTGGGCGACCCCTCGAGGGTGCAACTTTTAGCTTCCGTCTGGATCGTCACTGTGCGAGCTGGAGCAGCGACCCGGTAGCGGAGCCTTCCAACGTCCGCAAAGAGGTCGGAAGCCGAAATTCAAACTGAGGCACTACCCGGCTGGGACCGCCCTCGACCCCAGCTCCGACGCCCGCTATATATCCGGGAGCGAGTGGAGGACGCGCATGAAATTCGGTCTCTTCGGCGGCGCGCGGGCGCGCGGCGGCCCGGCCGGCGACAGTTCGGCCTATCACGATTTCATCAACTATGTGGCCGAAGCGGAAAAGCTCGGCTTTTCGAGCGTCTTTCTCGTCGAGCACCATTTCACCGGCTTCGGCCAGGTGTCGGCGTCGATGAACCTGCTCTCCTACCTCGCGGCGCGCACCGAGCGCATGCGCCTCGGCACCGCCGTCGTGGTGCTGCCCTGGCACAACCCGGTCATCGTCGCCGAGCAGGCCGCCACCCTCGATCTGTTGTCGAACGGACGGCTCGATTTCGGCGTCGGCAAGGGCTATCGCGAATACGAGTTCTCCGGCTTCTGCGTGCCGCAGGACGAGGCGACGGCCCGTTTCGACGAGGCGATGGAGGTGATCCGCAAGGCCTGGACCTCCGAAGATCGCTTTTCCTTCGCGGGCCGCTACTGGCACTATGACAACATCGTCGTCGAGCCGAGCCCCGTTCAGCAGCCGCATCCGCCCTTCTGGCTCGGCGCCGGCAGCGACGAGTCGATCCGCCGGGCGGCCCGCGAGGGCTACAACCTGCTCCTCGACCAGATCGCGCCGATCGACGTCATCCTCGGCCGCGTCAAGGCGTTCCGCGAGGAATGCGCCGCGGTCGGGCGCGCCTACGAGCCGATGATGGTCGGCGTCACGCGCGGCCTGCAGATCGTGCACAACGAGGAGGAGCGGCGGCGCGCCGTGCACGTGCGCCGCGAGGTGTTGAAGAACATCGGCGACCTCGCGCGCGGCCCCGGCGCCGAGCGCTACGCCAACATCGGCAAGGACGAGAAGAACTTCGAGCTCGACGACGCGCCGCTGCTCGGCACGCCGGAGGAGATCATCGCTCGCCTGAAGCGGCTCGAGGCGGGCGGGGTCCACAACGTGCTGTTCGCCGCCCCCGGCGCCTCGGTCGCGCATCTGCGCACCTTCGCCGAGGAGATCATGCCGGCCTTCAAGGGCAATGACGGCATGACCCTCTGCCAGGTGTGAGACAAGAGACAACGCCCTAGCGCAGAGGGCACGGAGGGGACGCGGTGGTCGCGAAGGGCCTGAAATCCCTCGCGCCCTTTGCGCATCCATTGCGGCCTTCGCGCTGAAGCTCTTTCGGGGGTGGTCATGGAAACGCGGGTTGCGATCGTCACCGGCGGATTGCGCGGGCTCGGCCGGGCGATGGGTTTCGGGCTCGCCGGCGCGGGGCATCATGTGCTGGCGGTCGGCCATCTCGAGGCGGACATC
>DASYYD010000220.1:0-10525 GCA_035934195.1 Allostellaceae bacterium
TCGGGTCATGCGTCAGCCTTCTACGAAGCCGACTCCGCATGATTCACATAAATTACTACCGAGGTAGACTCTTTTTACTAGCTACCCCCCATCGAGGACTCGCTTTACGTGCATACTTGCAGTAATTGACGACACGCCCTAATCCGCTATGGCGCGCAGCCGCGGTTGCACTCCGGCGATCTGGCCGTGGATCAGCCGCGCGTAAAGTTCGTTCCGGGCGAGCAGCTCGGCATGGCTGCCGGTCTCGACGATGCGGCCGTGGTCGATGACGGCGATGAGGTCGGCATTGCGCACCGTCGACAGGCGATGCGCGATGACGATCGTCGTGCGCTCGCGCATAAGCGCGTCGAGGGCGGCGCGCACCTGCGCTTCGCTGACCGCGTCGAGATGCGATGTCGCCTCGTCGAGGACGAGGGTCGGCGCGTTCTTGAGAAAGGCGCGGGCGATCGCGACACGCTGACGCTGACCGCCGGAGAGCTGCACGCCGCGCTCGCCGACCCGCGTTTCGAGCCCTTCCGGCAGGCTCCCGACAAAGTCGCCGAGGGCGGCCTCGTCGAGGGCACGGCGGATCGCCCCCTCGTCGGCATCGGGGCGGGCGAGCGCGACATTGGCGTAGAGCGTGTCGTTGAAGAGATAGGTGTCCTGCGAGACGAGCGAGATGCGCGCGCGCAGATGGTCGAGATCGAACTCTCTGAGGTCGGTGCCGTCGATCAGGATATGTCCCCGATCGGGGTCCCAGAAGCGCAACAACAGATTGGCAAGCGTCGTCTTGCCGGCGCCCGACGGGCCGACGAGCGCGACGGTGGCGCCGGCGGGAATCTCGAGGCTGATGTCGTCGAGCGCCGGGCGGGCGCCGCCGGGATAGGTGAAGCCGACCGCCTCGAAACGGATCTCCGAGCCGCCCTTGGGCGCCGGCGGCCGCGCCGGCCCGTCGTGCACCGCCGGTTCTTCGCGATTGACGGCATAGAGCCGCCGCGTCGAAGCGATCGTGTCCGCGAGCTGCCGGCTCGTCTGGGCGATTTCCGAGATCGGCAGAAACGAGGCGAGCCCGAGGAGGATCAAGAGCGGCAGCATTGTTGCCGCCAGTTGGTGCGTCGCGGCGAGATGCGCGCCGACGATTGCGACGGCGAGCCCGCCGAGCCCCGTCACGGTCTCCAGCATCGCGGTTTGCGCCGATAAGTCGGCGAGCAGCGGGAGCCGCACCCGCTGGTAATCGCGCACCAGCGCCATGAAACGCTGCCGCCGCGGCGCGACGGCCTGGAAGGCGAGGAGGTCGGAAAGGCCCTGGATCGTCTCGGTGACATGGGCGCCGAGAGTGCCGAGCGCGCCCCGCGCCTCGCCGCCGAGCCGGTCGATCCGCGACCGGCTCACGATCGGCGCGAGCCCGGCATAGAGGACGAACGGCAAGAGCGCCAGCGCCACCGGCCAGGCGGCGATCGCGAGTGTCAAAAGCACGGTCGAGGGCACCAGGATCGCGACGAGCGTCGGCGCGACGGTGTGAGCGAAGAAATATTCGATCGTCTCGATGTCCTGGCTCGCCAGCGCGATCAAATCGCCCGAGCGGCGGCGCACCAGATAGGCCGGCGCGAGGCTCTCGAGCTTTTCGAATAGCGCGATCCGCATCTCCGCGAGGAGGCGGTAGGCGATGTCGTGCGCGAGCCAGGATTCGAGCCAGTGCAAAAGCCCGGCGAGAGGCGCGGTCAGCGCCAGGGCGAGGATGAGATAGCCGAAGGGCGAATGGGTTTTGACTGCGGCGACGGCGAAGGCGCCGATGACGCCGACGCCGATCAATGCCGCGACGCGGGCGATGCCGGAGGCGACGACGACGGCGAACCGCCGCCGCCACGGCCGGATGATCTCGGCGAGGGTCGCGAGCGTCGCGCCCCAGCCGACCGTGCCCGCCGTTTCGGCGAGCATGTCGGGCGCCGCCCTCTCGCCGATCGCCTCCTCCTCGGTCGTTGCCGCCCGGGCCGGCGCCTCGCCCGCGCCGATCGTCGCCGTGTCGGCGCGCTCCTCGGCCTGCGCCCCCATCAGCCGGCGATAAGGGCCGTCGCGGCGGATGAGGTCGGCGTGCCGGCCTTCCTCGACGATATGCCCGCGGTCGAGGACGAGGATGCGGTCGGCGCCGATGACGCTCGAGAGGCGGTGCGCGAGAACGAGGGTCGTGCGCCCGGCGGCAAGGCCGTCGAGCGCCCGCTCGATCGCCGCCTCGTTTTCCGCATCGACTGAGGAGAGCGCCTCGTCGAGGATCAGGATCGGCGCGTCGCGCAAGAGGGCGCGGGCGATCGCGAGGCGCTGGCGCTGCCCACCCGAGAGCAGGACGCCGCGCTCGCCGATGATCGTCTGGTAGCCCTGCGGCAGCCGGGCGATGAACTCGTGGGCGTTGGCGTCGCGCGCCGCCTTCTCGATCTCGGCCGGGCTCGCCTGCGGCTTGCCGAGCCGCAGATTGTCCTCGACGCTGCCGTGGAAGAGGTAGGTGTCCTGGTGGACGACCGCGATCATCCGGCGCAGCGAAGCGGGGTCGAGCGAGCGCACATCCTCGCCGCCGACCCGCACAATGCCCTGCTGCGGATCGAAGAGGCGCAGTATTAGGCGTACGATCGAGGACTTGCCCGAGCCGCTGGGGCCGACGATGCCGATCTTGGCGCCGGCGGCAAGGGCGAAGGAGAGCCCGTCATGGGCGCTGCCGCGCCCGCCCGGATAAGCGAAGCGCACGTTCTCGAATTCGATCGTCGGCGCGAGCCCGGTCGGCACCGGCCCGGCAGTTGCGGCCGCCGCCGGGACCAGCGGCTCGGCCGCGAGCAAGGCATTGATGCCGGCCGCCGCCGCCTGTCCGACGAGGCCCTGGTGGAGGACCATGCGCAGGTCGCGCAGCGGCCGGAACACTTCCGTGCCGGCCATCAGCACGATCAAGAGCGCCGGCATGCCCATCAGGCCATGCGACACGCGGTAGACGCCGAGCGCGAGCGCGGCGGCGGCGCCGATCGCTACGCCGCAATCGGTGATGCCGCGCGTCATTACGCCGATCGAGAGAACCTCCATCGTGCGTTGCGACAAGGCGCGAGCGCGTTCGGCGAGGCGGTGGCCGTAAGCGGCGCTCTGCCCGAAGGCCTTCAAGGTCGGCAAGCCTTGCACCCCGTCGAGAAATTCGGAGCCGAAGGCTTTAAGCGCCTGCTGGCGCTCCCGGCTCGAGCGCCTCTCGAGATGGAGGAACGCCATCGGCGCGAGTAGGGTGAAAAAGGCAAAGCCGAGCATCACCGCGGCAACCGGCAGATCCCACCAGGCGATAAAGGCGAAGATCGCGATCGGGGTCAGGGTCGCGACCGCGACCTGCGGCAGATATTGGCCGAAAAAGCTCTGCAATTGCTCGACGCCGTCGACGATCGACAGCATGACGCCGCCGGTGCGCTCGCCGGCGAACCAGGCCGGGCCCAATTCGGCGATCTTGTCGTAGAGGCGGCCGCGCAGCGCCTCCTGCACGCGTGTCGCGGTATGGTGCGCGACCAGCGTGCGCAGGTGCTCGAAAACCCCGCGCAGGATGACCGCCGCCGCCGCGCCGCCGGCCGGAACGAGGAGCGCCAGAAGGCCGGCGCCCTGGAAGACGCGCGCCAGCAGCACGCCGAGCAGGACGAAGCGCGCGATCCCGACCGCCGCGGCGAGGAGCCCGACGAAGATCGCGAACAGGATCCGTCCGCGCAGCCCGCGCGTCAGTTGCCAAAGGCGCCGGTCGAAAAACATCGCGCGATGATGGCCGGGAATTTTCGCGCGGCGGTTACACGGTTCGCGGGTCGTCGACGGCGACAGTCAGGTGCTCGGTCGGCTGCGGCGTCGCCGTCATCAGGCTGACCCCGTCGGGCGCCTCGAAGCGGTGCCAGGTGTTTTGCGGGACGATCGCCAGCATCCCCATCCCGAGCGGAAAGGATTGCGGCCCGTCATCCGTCATGACGTGCAGGATCGTGGCGCCGTCCACGATCTGGACGATCTCGTCGCCCTGCGGGTGGCGCTCCCAGGCGCCCTCGCCGGCGACTTTGGCGGTGAAGATCGCGCCGTCGCGGTAGGGGGCCAATCTCGCGAAAGCACCCTCGCGCTCGGCCGCGGGTGTTGCCGGGGTCCGCCCGCGCAACATCTCGAGCTTGGCGAATTCCGCCGCTAGGTTCAGGATGGTGATCAATCTTCCCTCCGATCGCCGATGCATTTGCCGCTGCCGCTCTTTCGGGGAGCATAGCGCGGCATGACGATTTCAGCGACCGGTGTCATACCGCGTGCGCGCGGCCATCGACCGAGGGTGGCTGCCTCTTCAGCGAGCGACGTGGCCTCTTCGCGCAATCGGGTGCGGCCGGGTCTGGCGGGTCCGGGGCCGCTGAGCGGCTGTGTCGGCTCGCCATCCGGCCACGATCTCGCCGAGGCAGCGCCTCCCGATCCCGAGTCCGGCGGCGGCGCCGCACAAAGGCGGCGCCGCCGAAACCGGCCGGTAGACCGCCCCAGCGTCCGGGCTTAGAGCCCCGAACTGGGGCCGAGCGCAAACGGACCGGTCTGCACGCAACCTTTGGTGTTGCCGGTCCCCGCATACGCGTGATTGTCGAATTCAGTCTGCAACTCGTAAAAATGGCCGTTCCAGCTCTGGTTCGCCTTGCCGCTGTCATAGGTGTTGAAGGTGCCCGTGTCCGAGTTGCCGTAATCATAGGCGCACAGATCGCCGATCTCGTAGCCCAAGCCCGCCGTGAACCAGGCGTTCAGAAGCGGATCGGTGACGGCCTCGGTGATCTCGTGGCTGGCGGCGGTCGTCACGGCATCGGCGACGGCGTCGCCGTTCGGTGACGGAATGCCCGGCTCCTGGCAATTGGTAGTGTCGCCAAACGGCATGTTGGAATAGATGACGTCGGGCGATCCCGAAATGAAGCCGTGATAGGCACAGTATTGCGTATAGGCGCACGAGGTGGAGGTGGAATCGAAGCACGACCCCTCGCCCGAAGACGTATAGAGCATGAAAATGTGGGTGAGGCCGCCGGTCCAACCCTTGATGCCCATGACCTTCGTGATCTCGGCTTGGATCTGCGCATCGGTGATGCAGTTGCCGGGCGTCGCGCTATCCGAACAGCCCGAGGCCGGATAGGCCGAGTTATCGACGAAGAAGGCGCCGAAGTTGCCGGAATTCTTGATGTAGGTGGTCGTAGCTCCGATCGTCTGGAAGTATTGCGTGTTGTTGTTGTCGATGCCGTGCCCGCCATAGTCCTGCGCCAGACGGATCATCAGGCTCCCATAAGAGTTGGACATGCCGGTGCTGCCCCCGTTCTGCAGCGTCGGCGGCACCCAGAAGATGTTGTAGATCGTCAGGGTCGGCATGATCGAGCCGCCGCTATGGTAGACGAGGGGCGGGTCGCCGCCGAAGTACAGCGTATTCTGAGCCCGCAGCGCCGCGGCCCGCGCAACGGTCGGAAACAGGTGGGCCACGCTGCCTGCCGCGTTGGTCACGGTGAGGCTCGGCAGCCCCGGCGGGGTTTTGATCTGCTCGAGATTCATTGCCGGTGCGATCTGACCCGCGGGGGGTCCGTTCGGCGCGTTCTGCGCCGGCGCCGCATGAGCCAGGAGCAGCGCCGTGGCGCTGGCGACGCAAACAACAACCGCGGCTCCGAGAGAGCGCCTCATGTGCTATCTCCAATTAAAGGTACGACCCATCTGGCCACTTTTTTGTTATCACGATCGTGCTCGAAACGCAAGTGGACGGGTCGGTTGCGCGGCGAGATTGATCAACCCGGGGGCTCGGTCGGCGATCGCTTGCGACGACATCCCTGCGCTCTTGCTTTTCTCGGCCGCGGGATAGGATGCAAGGTGAGGCGAGAGGCCTCGACCCGGCAACTCGGAGGGAATGGCGCGACATGGCGGACGAGAGCGCGGATGGCCTGAGCGAATTCGAGCGCCGGCTCGCCGAAGGGCGCTTCGCGATCACCGCCGAGCTGGTCCCGCCGGTGTCGAGCGACCCGGCCGACCTGCTCGCCCGGGCGGCGCCGCTGAAAGGCCTCGCCGTCGCCGTCAACCTTACCGACGGGGCCGGCGCCAAGGCGCATCTGTCGAGCCTCGCCGCCGCCGCGATCCTGGCGCGAGCGGGCATCGAGCCGATCCTGCAGATGACCTGCCGCGACCGCAACCGCCTGGCTCTGGAAGGCGATCTCCTCGGCGCGCTTGCGCTCGGGATACGCAACATTCTGGTTATCTCTGGGGATGACCCCAAATCGGGCGACCAGCCCGAGACGAAGCCGGTCTTCGACCTCGATTCGAAGGGGTTGCTGGCGCTGGCGCGGCAGATCTCGCAGGAAGGCCGGCTGCCCACCGGCATCGCGATCAGAGGCCCGACGCGGCTCTTTCTCGGCGCCGCCGCCTTGCCGGTCGATCCGCCGTGCGGCTGGTCGGCTGCCGATCTCTGCGACAAGGCCGATCGCGGCGCCCGTTTCGCGCAGACCCAGTTCTGCATGGATGCGGGGCTCGCGCGCCGCTGGATCGGCCGCTTGCGCGAACTGGGCGTCACCGACCGCCTCAAGGTCCTGATCGGCCTCGCGCCGATCCCCTCGGCGCGCTCGGCGCGCTGGATGCGCGAGAGGCTCTACGGCGCGATCATCCCTGATGCGCTCATCGAGCGGCTCGAGCGGGCAGATGATCCGCGGCGCGAGGGGGTCCGCATCTGCGTCGAGCTGCTGCACGAGCTGGCCGCGGTTCCCGGCGTCGCCGGCGCCCACATCATGGCGCCGCAGAATCCCGCCGCGATCCCGGAAGTCATCACCGAATTCGCCGGCGGCGCAGCAGCGCGAGGTTGAAGGCTTGTGAAGAGAAATCCCGCGCCGCCCACTTCCTCGTCACCCCGGCGCGAAGCCGGCGTCCATCGCTCGCCAGCGCGCGACAACGACCGCTTGCGTAGCATTGCCACTGCTTGCAAATGCGAGCCGACGGAGGCGTGGGTTCCGGCCTTCGCCGAGACGACGGCGGAGGAATCTTGCCAGGTTGGGTTCGATCGAAAGTTTTCTCAAACTCCAAAGAGGCGCTGATGATGAACCGGGTGCTGATCACCGGAGCGGGCGGCGGGATCGGCCGCTCCTTGCGCGAGACATTGCGCGGCGTCTATCCCATCCTGCGGCTATCCGACCGCGTGCCGCTCGCCCCGGCGCGTGACGGCGAGGAGGTCGACCAGACCGACATCGCCGACATGGCCGCGGTCGAGCGCATGGTCAGGGAGTGCGACGGCATCGTGCATCTCGGCGGCATCTCGGGCGAGAGCAGCTGGGAGAAGATCCTCGAAAGCAACATTGCCGGGCTCTACAACGTCTTCGAAGCGGCCCGCCGCGCCGGCGTCCAGCGCATCGTCATGGCGACCTCGAACCACGCGGTCGGCTTTTATCCGCGCGCCCAGACGATCGACCACCGCGTCGTGCCGCGGCCCGACAGCCGCTACGGCGTCTCGAAGGCGTTTTCGGAGGCGCTCGCCAGCCTCTACGCCGACAAGCACGACATCGGCTTTCTGTTGACCCGCATCGGCAATTTCGGGGAGCGGCCGATCGACAAGCGGCGCCTCTCGATCTGGATCAGCCCGCGGGACTACACCCAGCTCGTGCGCATCGGGCTCGAACATCCCGAGGTCCGCTATGAGATCGTCTATGGCGTCTCGAACAACGCCCGCTCGTGGTACGACAATCGGAACGCCTACCGGCTCGGCTATAGGCCGCAGGACGATTCCGAGCCGTATGCCGAGGCGGTGCTCGCCGCCGAGCCCGAGGGCGCCGACCCGATCGCCGAAAGCCGCCAGGGCGGCACCTTCTGCGCCGAGGAGTACACGGCGAAAGCACCGCGCGATTAGCGGCTGCGCGGTCCGTTCCGCCGATCGAGATTGCTCTGTCCGCGCGGGCCGTGCCCGCCGGGTCCAATCCTGCCTCGTCGTTGCGAGCGCAGCAAAGCAATCCCGTTCAACCTACGGCACCGACAATGCCTTCTCCGGCGGGCGGCCGAGCGCCGCCTTTCGGCCCGAGACGACGATCGGCCGCTCGACGATGATCGGGTGCTTCGCCATCGCCGCGATCAGCGCCTCCTCGGACATCTTCTTCGGATCGGTTTTGCGCGACGTATTGCAGCGCGGGTTGTGATAGATCGTCACCGCCATCCCTCTTTCCTCCCTCTCGCCAAAGCGGATTATGCCATGCCCGTCGCCCTCGCCGAACCGCCGATCTGCTCTTCCGAAGGCGGGATCGGGCGATGAGCGCGGCGCCCCTCGCCGGCATCAAGATCATCGATCTGACGACCGTCGTCCTCGGCCCGCTCGCGAGCCAGATCCTGGGCGACCTCGGCGCCGAGGTCATTAAGGTCGAGTCGCCGGAGGGCGACATCATGCGCTATGCCGGCCCGGCCCGGCACCGCGAGATGGGGCACGTCTTCCTCAATCTGAACCGCAGCAAGCGCTCATTGGCGCTCGACCTGAAACAGCCCGAGGCGGCGGCGGCGTTGCTGTCGCTGGTGCGGCAGAGCGACGTCTTCATGCACAACATGCGGCCGCAGGCGATGGCCCGGCTCGGCTTCGCGTGGGAGCGGCTCAAGGAAATCAACGCGCGCCTCGTCTACTGCGCGGCCTGCGGCTACGGCCAGGATGGGCCGCGGGCCGACCGGCCGGCCTTCGACGACATTATTCAGGGCGCCTGCGGGCTGGTCGCCCTCGCCGAGCTGACGACCGGCGAGGCGCGTTTCGTCCCGACCCTCGTCGGCGATAAGACGGTCGGGCTGACGATGGTCTATGCCGTACTGGCGGCGCTTGTCGAGCGCAGCCGCACCGGCCAGGGTCAGGCGGTCGAGGTGCCGATGCTCGAAACCATGACCGCCTTCGTGCTCGCCGAGCATATGGGCGGGATGACCTTCGAGCCGCCGATGGGCGAGCCTGGCTATGCGCGCATGCTGGCGCCCGACCGCCGGCCGCACCGGACCGCCGACGGCTACATCTGCATCCTCCCCTACACGACGCGGCACTGGCAGGACTTCTTCGACATCGCCGAGCGGCCGGAACTGGCCGACGACCCGCGCCTCAAAGACCCCGAGACGCGAGCCCGCCATTTTGCCGAGCTCTACGCGCTCGTCGCCGCGTGCGTGCGCGGCCGCTCGACCGCCTTCTGGCTCGACCGGCTGATGGCCGCCGACATCCCTTCGGGCCCCGTCAACCCGCTCGGTTCCTTGCCGCAGGACGAACATCTCGCGGCGGTCGAATTCCTGCCGCTTGTCGAGCACCCGAGCGAGGGCACGATCCGCATCGCGCGCCCGCCGGTGCGCTTCGCCGGCCAGACGCGGGCGCCGGCCCGGCACGCGCCGCGGCTCGGCGAGCAGACGCGCGAGATCCTCGCCGAAGCGGGGCTCGCCGAAGACGAGATCGATGACCTGTTCGCCCGCGGCATCGCGGTCGAGCCGAAATCGGAATAGAGTAGGGGCCGACCCGCGCGGCGGAGGAAAGCCCATCATGGCGACGATGTACCGCTATACGCTTCCGGTCGAGCAGACCGAGTGGAAATTCGACGGCAAGGCCGAAACCTGTTTCACCTGGGAATACGAGGACGAGCGTGCCTCCCTCTTGCAGCTCTACGCCAAGGGCAAGAAGCAGCAATGGGACGCCGCCGAGCGGATCGACTGGTCGCTCGACCTCGACCCCGAGAACCCGATGCTGCTCGACGACCGAGTCGTCCACATCTGGGGCTCCGACCTGTGGAACCGGATGACCGAGAAGGAGAAGCGCGAGGTCCGCCATCATCTGCAGGCCTCGCAGATCTCGCAGTTCATGCATGGCGAGCAGGGGGCGCTGATCGCCACCGCCAAGATCGTGCAGACCGTCCCCGACCTCGACGCGAAATTCTACGCCGCGACCCAGGTCATGGACGAGGCGCGGCATGTCGAGGCCTATTCGCGCCTGCTTCATGAAAAATTCGAAATGGCCTATCCGATCACGCACGGCCTCAAATCGCTGCTCGAGAGCGGCCTGTCGGACAGCCGCTGGGACATGACCTATCTGACGATGCAGATCCTGATCGAGGGGCTCGCCTTGGCCGCCTTTCAGCGCATCCGCGACCAGGCGCAAAACCCGCTCGCCGCCGCCGTCAACGCCTATGTCATGCAGGACGAGGCGCGCCACGTCGCCTTCGGGCGCATTGCGTTGCGCGACTACTATCCGCAGCTCTCCGCTGCCGAGCGCGCCGAGCGCGAGGAGTTCGTGGTCGATGCCTGCTGGCACATGCGCGACCGCTTCAACCAGCTCGAAGTGTGGCGGCGGCTCGGTCTGCCGGAACAGGAGTGCCTCAGGCTCGTCGAGGAATCCGAGACGATGAAGGTATTCCGCGGCCGCATCTTCAGCCGCATCGTGCCGACCGTGCGCGATATCGGGCTGTGGGGCGAGGAGGTGCAGAAGGCCTTCGCCGAGATGGGCGCGATCGAGTTTGCCGGCGTCGACGCGGCGGCGCTGCTCGACAACGACGCCCGCGTCGCCGAGGAATTCGACGCCCGCATGCGCGTCGCC
>DASYYD010000225.1:0-5382 GCA_035934195.1 Allostellaceae bacterium
CATCCTGAGCCGGCGCGAAGCGCCGTGTCGAAGGACGCAATGACCGGTATTCCGCTAATCCGGGAAAAACCGGTTCGGCGGGCGCGGCAGGCCGAGGTTTTCGCGCAGGGTCCGGCCCTCGTATTCGCGGCGGAAGAGGCCGCGGCGCTGCAATTCCGGGACGACCAGGTCGACAAACTCGTCGAGCCCGCCGGGAACCCACGGAAACATGATGTTGAAGCCGTCGCAGGCTTCGCCCCAGAACCATTCCTCCATCTGGTCGGCGATCATCGCGGGCGTGCCGACGAGCGCCAGCCCGCCATAGCTGCCGGCGATGCGCGCGAGGTCACGCACGGTCAGATTGTCGCGCCGCGCGCGGTCGATGATGCGCTGCCGGCCGCTCTTGCTGGCGTTCGATTCGGGAATCTCGGGGAGCGGCCCGTCGAGGTCGAATTGGGAGGCGTCGTGCCCGAGGGCGATCGAGAGCGAGGCGATGCCGCTGTCCGGGTGCACGAGGCTGTCGAGCCGCGCCCGCTTCTCGCGCGCCTCTTCCGCGCTGCCGCCGACGACGGCGAGCGCGCCCGGCAGGATCTTCATGTGCTCGGGATCGCGCCCGAGCTTTCGCATGCGGCCCTTGACATCGGCGTAGAAGGCTTTCGCGTCGGCGAGGCTGCTGCCGCTCGCGAAGATAACTTCGGCGGTCTCGGCGGCGAGCCGGCGGCCGGCTTCCGAGGCGCCGGCCTGGACGACGACCGGCCAGCCCTGGATCGGCCGCGCGATGTTGAGCGGCCCCCGCACCGAGAGGAATTCGCCCTCGTGGTCGAGGACATGGAGGCGCGCGGGATCGAAGTAGAGGCCGCGTTCGGCGTCGCGGATGAAGGCGTCGTCGGCCCAGCTGTCCCAGAGCCCGGTCACGACGTCGAAGAACTCGCGCGCCCGGCGGTAGCGCTCGCCGTGCTCCATGTGCTCGGTGAGGCCGAAATTGAGCGCCGCGTCGGGGTTCGAGGTGGTGACGAGGTTCCACCCCGCCCGGCCTTGGCTCAAATGGTCGAGCGAAGCGAAGCGGCGGGCGATCAGGTAAGCCGGCTCGAAGGTCGTCGAGGCGGTGGCGATCAGGCCGATATGCTCCGTCACCATGGCGAGCGCCGAGAGCAGGGTCAGCGGATCGAAGGAGGTGACGGTCGCGCTGCGTTTGAGCGCCGCCATCGGCATGTTGAGGACGGCCAAGTGGTCGGCCATGAACCAGGCGTCGAAGCGGCCCGCTTCCAGCTTCTGCGCGAAGCGGACGAGGTCCTTCAGGTTGAAGTTCGCGTCCGGGTGGGCGCCCGGATAGCGCCACCAGGCGGTGTGGATGCCGACCGGGCGCATGAAGGCGCCCAAGCGCAATTGCCGCGATGCCGTCATCTCATTCGCTCCGAAGCCTCACCGGCGGGATATTAGACCATTTTGCCGCTTCGCCCCCGGGGGCGGAGAGGCAGGGCGAGGTAGGGGATTGCAAGCGCCGGCCCACCTCACCCTCCCGTCGCTGCGCGACGGGCCCCTCCCTCTCCCCCCTGAAGGGCGGAGAGGGTATCTTGAGCCCGCGAGTTCGGGTGGAGGCGAAGGAATGGCTGCGACACAGCGTCAGATGCATCTCGGCGTCTTCGTGCTCGGCACCGGCAACCATTCGGCCGGCTGGCGCTGGGAGGGGGCGGCGACGAGCAACAACGAGCTTGGCGTCATCGAGGAGATCGCGCGCATCGCCGAGCGCGGCATGTTCGACATCCTCTTCGTCTCCGACGGGCTCGTCATGGACCCGGGCGACCACCCCTCGTTCCTGTGCCGCTTCGAGCCGACGAGCCTCATTTCGGCGCTCGCCATGAAGACGCGCCATATCGGCCTCGGCGCCACCGTCTCGACGAGCTTCAGCGAGCCCTACAACGTCGCGCGCACCTTCGGCTCGATCGATCACTTGAGCCAAGGCCGCGCCGCCTGGAACGTCGTCACCAGTACGGCCCAGAAGGCGGCGCTCAATTTCAGCCGCGAGGCTCACATGGACCACGAGCTGCGCTACGCAGTGGCGAACGAGTTCGTCGATGTCGTCCGGGGCCTCTGGGATTGCTGGGCGGACGGCGCGATCGTCGCCGACAAGAAATCGGGCCAATTCATCGATGCCGCGAAAGTGCGCCCGCTCGACCACAAGGGCCGGTTCTTCCAGGTCAAAGGCCCGATCAACATGGCGCGCTGCCCGCAAGGCCACCCGGTCATCATCCAGGCCGGCGGCAGCCCTTCCGGGCTCGAACTCGCGGCCCGCACGGCCGACGTCGTCTTTTCGGTGGTGCAAGATCTCGACCGCGCCAAGGCCGCCTACGCCGATCTCAAAGGCCGGCTTGCGAAGTACGGCCGCGCCCCCGACGAGGTCGCGGTGCTACCGGGGATGATGCCGATCATCGGGGCGAGCGAAGAAGAGGCGAAGGAAAAACTGTCGCTGCTGCAGAGCTGGCTCACCCCGACCAACGCCGTGACGCTGGTGACCGACCGGATCGGCTACGATGTCACCGGCCACCCGCTCGACGCGCCGGTGCCGGCGCCGCCCGCGGGCGAAGGCAGCCGCGCCTTCTCACGGGTCCTCTTCGAGAAGGCCCGGCGCGAGAACATGACCTTGCGCGACCTCTACAATTTGACCGCGGCGGCGCGCGGCCACTGGGTGCTCTGCGGCACGCCGAAGACGATCGCCGACACGCTGGAGGAATGGTTCATCGAGGGCGCGGCCGACGGCTATAACGTGCTGCCGCCCTATTTCCCCGGCGCCTTCGACGATTTCGTCGATCTCGTCGTACCGGAATTGCAGCGCCGCGGCCTCTTCCGGCGGGAATACGAGGGCAGGACGCTGCGCGACCATTTCGGGCTGAAGCGCGTCGACGCGCCGGGCGCGACGATGGCAGCCGCCGCCGGAGAGTGAGGATGCCGACGCTTCTGTTTCTTGTCGGCGCCGCCACCCCGCCCGGCCGGCTCGCCGCCGCGATCGCCGCGGCGGCGCAGGGCGCGCGAGACGTTGAAACCGACATCCTCAACCTCGCCGACGCGGGGGTCGAGATCTGCGACGGGCGCCTGCTCGAAGCCTACGGGCAGCCGACGCGAGAGGCGGTCGCGCGGCTCGCCGCGGCCGGCGCCGTCTTGATCGGCGCGCCTGTCTACCGGGCGAGCTTTCCGGGGGTCTTGAAGAACCTCCTCGACATCGCCCCGGTCGAGGCGTTGCAGGGAAAGCCGGTCGGCATCGTCGCGATGGGCGGCTCGCCGCATCATTACCTCGCCGTCGACGGCCAGCTGCGGCAAGTGCTCGCCTGGTTCGGAGCGCTCGTCGCGCCGACCAGCGTCTATCTGACCGGCGCCGATTTCCGCGACGGGCAGCTCGCCTCCGAAGCCGCCCGCAAGGACCTCTCCGCCCTGACCCGGACGCTGGCGACGCTGATGCGCGGGCTCGATCCCGCCGCGCTCGGCCCGCCGCCATTGGCGGCGAAGTTCACCTGAGCCCCGGTGATCTCGTTCTTCCTCTCGTTCGAGCGGCCGGGCGAGCCGCAGGCGCGGGTCGGCGAGGCCGAGCTGTCGCGGTTCGCCGCCATCCTCAAGCGCGCGCCGGGGTTGGAAAAGGCGCTGCTCTTCACGCCCGAGCGCGCGCACGACCCGTACCTCGACGACGGGCCGCCGCCGATCTTGGCAGCGCAGCTCTATTTCGCCGAGATCGCGGCGCTGGAAGCCGCGCTGGCGCGCCGGGGCCCGCTGCAACCGCTCGCCGATGCCGGCGAGATCCCGAGCCTCGCCGGCGCGCAGGCGACCCAGCAGGCGATGCTGGCGCGCATCTTTCCGGTACCCGACCCGCAGCCGCGCACACCCGCCGGCGGCTTTCCCTGCTCTTACCTCGTCGCCTACGAGGGCGCGGCGCAGGACCCCGATCTCTGGCTCGCCTATTATCTGGAGCACCACCCGCCGCTGATGGCGCGGCTGCCCGGCGTGCGCGAGATCGAGATCTATACGCGCCTCGACTGGTGCGGCTTTCTGCCCTTCCGCCGCGCCTTGCACCTGCAGCGCAACAAGGTCGCCTTCGACGACAAGGCCGCGCTCGACGCCGCGCTCGATTCGCCTGCGCGCCACGAGATGCGCGCCGATTTCGCGAAATTCCCGCCCTTCGACGGGCGCGTCAGCCACTATGCGATGGCGACGCGGCGGCTCCTTCCCTAATCCGCTCGCCGGCCGCGCGCGACAAAGGCGCGGAAATCGCCGACGGCGCGCGCAGGCGCCAGCGCAAAGCTCGGACCCCGGCTCGGCTCGATGCCGTCGAGCTTATGGAGCGCCACCCACAGCTCGGCGCTCTTCAAGGCGGCGGCGGCGCAATTGACGACCGGCGCGTGGGCGACACTGAGGCTGCGCTCGCGCGCGAGCAGAAGGCCGGGCAGCACGCCCGCCGGCACGACGACATCGGCCCCCTGCTCGACGAGCGGCCGGGCGCAGTCGATAAAGGCGGCGAGAAGGCGCTTGAAGGCGGCCTCGTCGCCGGCGAAGGCCGCCGCGAAATCCTCCGGCACCGCGCCCAAGCCCGCGATGCCGGCGAGGCGCCCCGAAAGCCCGTAGCGCTCGGCCTGCTCCAGATG
This sequence comes from Allostellaceae bacterium, assembly GCA_035934195.1. GTDB lineage: Bacteria > Pseudomonadota > Alphaproteobacteria > ATCC43930 > CGMCC-115725 > AP-15. The sequence goes on from DASYYD010000225.1 coordinate 4,608, forward strand.
CCAGACCTCGAACACCGGATCGATCGAGACGAGCCCGATCCGGCGGCCGAGCTGGGCGGCCAGATGCAACGTCGCTTCGCCCGTGCCGACGACCGGGATATGAACGGCGGAGCGCGCCTCGTAGAGGCCCGGATCCTGGAAATGGCCCATGACGAAGCCGTCAAAGCCTCGCGCCTCGGCGTCGAGCGCGGCATCGACCGCCTGGATCGCGCAGCGGAATTCGGTCAGCCGCCCGAAATCGCGGTCGGGCGGGCTCATGCCCCTGACCTCGACCGCGGTGCCGGGCGCCGCGACCCCGTTCAGGTAGGCGGCGAGCCGTTCGAGATAGGGGGCGTTCTGCGTCGCATCGACGAAGCTCTGCCACAGCAGGCGCATCGGGGGCCTCGATCTCTCTTGCACCGAGGAAGCACGGTCGTGAAAGATTATAGCCGAAACGGGGGAGCGATTGAGCGAGACCGTCTTCGAGGCCTTTGCCGCGGCCGCGCGCCGCTGGGGCGGCCGCCCCTTTGTCGCCGTGCTGCCCGAGGTCGCGCGCGCCTACGGCACCGCGGCGGGCGAACTCACCTACCGCGAGGCGGGTTGCCTCGTCGCGGACCTGGCGCGGCGATACGAACATGCCGGCTATCGCCCCGGCCACCGGGTCGGACTGCTCCTGGAGAACCGGCCGGCCTTCCTGCTGCATTGGTTCTCGCTCAACCGCTTGGGCGCTTGCGCCGTGCCGATCAATCCCGATCTGCGCACGAGCGATCTCGGCTATCTCGTGGCCCACTCCGAG
>DASYYD010000233.1:0-6531 GCA_035934195.1 Allostellaceae bacterium
TATGGCTGGCTCGACCCGCGCATCTCCTATCGCTGAGGCGGCGCCGCCCGCGCCCGCCGTCGAGGTCGCGCGGGGGCGGCGCGTCTCGCTCGGCGCCGAGGCTTGGCGGCGCTTCCGGCGGCACCGCCTCGCGCTCGTCAGCGCCGGCGTCCTCGTTCTGATGATCCTGGCGCTGCTGTTCGGCCCGCTCATCTGGCGGGTGCCGATCAACGCGATCGATTTCGCGGCGCAGACGCAGGGACCGAGCTGGCAGCACCCGTTCGGCACCGACGACCTCGGCCAGGATGTGCTCGCCCGCATGCTCTATGGCGGCCGCATCTCGCTGGCGGTCGGCATCGCGGCGATGCTGGTCGCGGTTTTCGTCGGGATCGTCGTCGGCGCGATCGCCGGCACCGCCCGCAGCAGCATCGACATGGCGCTGATGTGGCTCGTCGATCTGTTTCTGTCGCTGCCGCAATTGCCGCTGCTCTTGCTGATCATCTATCTGTTCCAGAACGCGCTGCGCCAGATGGTCGGCGAGCAGGTCGGCACCTTCATGCTGATCGTCGCCGTCATCGGCGGCTTTCGCTGGATGTCGGTCGCGAGGCTCGTGCGCGCGCAGTTTTTTTCCTTGCGCGAAAAAGAGTTCGTCGAGGCGGCGCGCGCGCTCGGCGCCTCGACCTTGCGGCAGGTCACCCGCCACATCCTGCCGAACGCGATCGGCCCGGTCATCGTCGCCGGCACGATCGAGGTGGCGAACGCGATCATCGCCGAGTCGACATTGTCGTTCCTCGGCCTTGGATTTCCGCCCGACATCCCGAGCTGGGGCCGCATCCTCTACGACGCCAAGGATTACCTCGACGTCGCGCCGCACTGGGCGCTGTTTGCCGGCGGGGCGATCTTTCTCGCGGTGATGGCGATCAACTATGTCGGCGACGGGCTGCGCGATGCGCTCGACCCGCGCCGCGTCCTCTAAGGGGAAGGGCCGGGGTGGCCGAAGCGCTGCTCGAGATCCGCGGCCTCAAGGTGCATTTCAGGACCGACGACGGCATGGTGCGCGCCGTCGACGGCGTCGATCTGAGCGTCGGGCGCGGCGAGACCTTGGGCGTCGTCGGCGAGTCCGGCTGCGGCAAGACCGTGACGGCGATGACCACGCTGAAGCTGATCGCGATGCCGCCGGGTGAGATCGTCGCCGGCCGCATCCTGTGGAAAGGGCGCGACCTCGTGCCGCTCGGCCAGCGCGAGATGCGGCACATCCGCAGCAAGGAGATCGCGATCGTCTTTCAAGAGCCGATGACCTCGCTCAATCCCGTCTACACGGTCGGCGAGCAGATCGCCGAGGTCGTGCGGCTGCACCAGAGCCTCGACGGCCGCGCGGCGCTCGACCGCAGCATCGAGATGCTGCGCCTCGTGCATGTCCCGGCGCCCGAGCGGCGCATCAACGACTATCCGCACCAGCTCTCGGGCGGCATGCGGCAGCGCGTGATGATCGCGATGGCGCTCGCCTGCAACCCCGAGCTGTTGATCGCCGACGAGCCGACGACCGCGCTCGACGTGACGATCCAGGCGCAGATCCTCGACCTGATCGCCGAGATGAAGGACCGGCTCGGCATGGCGGTGATGCTGATCACGCACGCGATGGGCGTCGTCGCCGAAACCTGCGGACGCGTTGCCGTCATGTATGCCGGGCACGTCGTCGAGGAAGCGAACGTCGAGGATCTCTTCGCGCGTCCGCTCCACCCCTACACGCAGGGCCTGATCAAATCGATCCCGCGGATCGACGACAGCGCCGGCAAGCGGCGGCGTCTCGATGCGATCGCCGGCACCGTGCCGAACCTGCTCCACCCGCCGCCCGGCTGTCGCTTCGCGCCGCGCTGCGGCTTTGCCAGCACCGCCTGCACCGCCGCGGTGCCGGAACTGCGTACGCTCGACAGCGGCCACAAGGTCGCCTGCACGCTTTATTGACCGGCGCGCCCGCCATGACCTCGCCGCTCCTGCGCGTCCAGCATCTGACGAAGCACTTCCCGGTCAAGGGCGGGATCTTGCGCCGCGCCGTCGACAAGGTGCACGCCGTCGACGATTTGAGCTTCGAGATCGACGCCGGCGAGACCTTGGGGCTGGTCGGCGAGTCGGGCTGCGGCAAGACGACGACGGGCCGCGCCATATTGCGCCTCGTCGAGCCCAGTTCGGGCGAGGTGTGGCTCGAAGAGAAGAACGTCACGGCGCTCAGGGCGAAGGCGCTCGGGCCCTTGCGCCGCGACATGCAGATCATCTTTCAGGACCCCTACGCCTCTTTGAACCCGCGCATGACGGTCGGCGCGATCATCGGCGAGGCGCTCGTCATCCACCGCCTCGCCAGAACCCGCGTCGAATTCGAGGACCGCGTCCTCGAGCTTCTCGAATTGGTCGGCCTCAACGCCGACCACATGCGGCGCTATCCGCACGAATTCTCCGGCGGTCAGCGCCAGCGCATCGGCATCGCCCGGGCGCTCGCGGTATCGCCGAAGCTCGTCGTCTGCGACGAGCCGGTCTCCGCCCTCGACGTGTCGATCCAGGCGCAGATCATCAACCTGCTCGAGGATCTCCAGGACCGCTTGAGGCTCGCCTATCTGTTCATCGCCCACGACCTCGCGGTGGTGCAGCACATCTCGACGCGGGTCGCGGTCATGTATCTGGGGCGGATCGTCGAGCTGGCGCCGTCGCGCACGCTCTATCGCCAGCCGCTGCATCCCTATACCGAGGCGCTGTTGTCGGCGGTGCCGACGCCCGACCCGAAGCTGCGCAAGAAGCGCATCCGCCTCGAAGGCGACGTGCCGAACCCGATCCGCCCGCCCACCGGCTGCCGCTTCCACACCCGCTGCCCGATCCGCCAATTGCCGCTGTGCAGCACCGAGACGCCGCCCTTGAAAGAGACCGCCGACGGGCATTGGGTGGCCTGCCATCTGCGAGGGTAGCGGGGCGAAAGCGAGGCAGAACATGCTCGACATCCGCAGAGCGGCAATCGGCGACATTGCGGCGATCGACCGCCTCGTGCGCACCGCGCTCAACACCTCAAGCCGGCAGCACGGTTTTCCCGAAATCCCGCCGGGGCCGCCCAACCCGTTCTACGCCTTCGCCATCGAAGAAGAGCCGGAAGGCGCCTTCGTGGCCGAGGAAGAGGGCGCCGTCGTCGGCGTCGCGGTGCGCTGGTCGCGCCCGCCCGCCTGGTTTCTCGCGCATCTCTTCGTCGATCCGAGCCGCCATGGCGAGGGCATCGGCCGGCGGCTCATCGAGCGGGTGCTGGCAGAGGACGGGAGCGAGGCGGCGATCCGCACGCTGATCACGCCGGCCTTCAACCCGGTCTCAGTGTCGCTCTATCTGCGCTACGGCATGTACCCGATGGAGCCGCTCTATGCCTTCGAGGTCCCGGCGGCGGAATTGCGCTCGCGGCTTTCCGGGCAAAGGCTTCTCGAAAGCGAAATATTCGCCGGAGACGCCGGCGCCGCGCCGCTCCTCGCCGGCATCGACCGGCCGCTCCTCGAGATGACGCGGACGAAGCTGCACCGGCAATTGCTGCGGCTGCCGGGAAGCGAATGCCGCCTGTTTCGCTTCGAGGGCGAGCCGCGCGGCTACGCCTACCTCTCGCCGCGCGGCCAGGTCGGGCCGGTCGCGGCGCTGGCGCCCCTGGACTTCCCCGAGGTCTTCGAGAGCGCCCTCGGGCGGGCGGCCGCCGTCTCCGAGGGTCGCGTCACCGCGCTCCTCGCCGGCTCGAACATCGGGGCGATGGCGGCGGCGGTGCGGCTCGGCATGCGGATCGTGCGGCCGGTATTGCTGATGGCGTCGCGGCGGTTCGGCGACTGGAGCCGCTACGCCCCGCACTCGCCGGGCGTCATGTGAGCTGCTTGCGCGGCTAGCCGGCGCGGGGCAGAGTTCCCGGATCGAACGAAGAGGGAGGGTCTCCGCGATGCCGCAATCCGCAATCCCGCCGAGCCGCCACGCCCCGGTGCGGCCGGATTGGCTCGCCAAACACCGCGAGGAGATCATCGAGCCGGATCTGCCGATCGTCGATCCGCACCATCATCTGTGGGACCGGCCAGGCAACCGTTACCTCTTCGACGATCTGCGGGAAGACGTGGAGAGCGGCCACAACATCCGCGCGACGATGTTCGAGGAATGCCGCGAGATGTACCGCGCCGACGGCCCGCCGGAATGGAAGTCTTTGGGCGAGACAGAGTTCGTCAATGGCGTCGCGGCGATGAGCGCCTCGGGCAAATACGGGGCGACCCGCTGCTGCGCCGGGATCATCGGCAATGTCGATCTGAGGATCGGCGGGCGCGCCCGCGACATCCTCGAAAAGCACGTCGCCATCACCGGCGGCCGCTTCAAGGGGATCAGGAACGGCGCCACCTGGCACGCCGACGAGCGCCTCGCGATCTACTGCTCGGGCGCCCCCGAGGGGATGCTGCGGCAGGCCAATTTCCGCGAAGGCTTCGCCGCGCTCGGCGCCTTGGGGCTTGCCTTCGACGCCTGGATGTTCCATCCGCAGCTTTCCGACGTCGTCGATCTGGCGCGCGCCTTCCCCGGGACGACGATCGTCCTCAACCATGTCGGCGGGCCGCTCGGGATCGGCCCCTATGCGGAGAGGCGCGAAGCGGGGTTCGCCGAATGGCGCCGCCTCGTGCGCGAGGTCGCCGCCTGTCCCAACACTTATGTGAAACTCGGCGGGCTCGCGATGAAGCTCACCGGCTTCACCTTTTTCGAGAACGATAACCCGCCCTCCTCGCAGGATCTGGAGCGGGCGTGGCGGCCCTATATCGAGACCTCGATCGAGGCCTTCGGCCCCGGGCGCTCGATGTTCGAGAGCAATTTCCCGGTCGACAAGGGGATGTGCAGCTATCCGATCATGTGGAACGCCTTCAAGCGCCTCGCCGCCGGCGCCTCGGCCGCCGAGAAGGCGGCGCTCTTCGGCGGCACCGCGATGAAGGCCTACCGGCTGACGCTGTAGGAGCTTTCGCACCTGTCATTGCGAGGCGCGTAGCGCCGCGGCAATCTCGTCGGGATTGCTTTGCTCCGCTCGCAATGACATCGAGAAGGACAAGACATGCCGTTGCCCGCCGACACCGACACGACGACGCCAAAATACCTGCGCGACAAATACGCGATCGTCGGGGTCGGCGAGACGACCTACACCCGCGGCTCGGGGCGCTCGACGCGCGCGCTCGGGACGTGGGCGGTGCGTAACGCCATCCTCGATGCCGGGCTGAAACCCGCCGACGTGGACGGCATGCTCTCCTACCAGTCGGGCGATTCGACCTTCGGCACCTTCGTCGCGGGCGACCTCGGCATCCGCCTCAATTTCTTCATGGACGTGTTCGGCGGCGGCTCCTCGACGGAGGCCTTGGTCGGCATGGCGATCGGGCTCATCGAGACCGGCATGTGCAAGACCGTCGTCCTCTTCCGCGCGATGAACGGCTATTCGCAGGTGCGCATCGGCGGCACCGGCGTGCGCTCGGCGGCGCCCGTCTCCGGCGACATGCTGCACTCCCGCGCCTATGGCTGGCAGAGCGCCGGGCAGAGCTTCGCCCCGACCTTTCTGCGCCACATGCACGATTACGGCACGCGCCCCGAACAGCTCGCCGCCGTCAAGGTGACGCACAGCCACCACGCCTCCAACAACCCGAAAGCCTATTACAAGCAGCGCTTCACGATCGAGGACGTGCTCAATAGCCGCATCATCTGCAAGCCCTTGCACCTCCTCGATTGCTGCGTCGAGACCGACAACGCGACGGCGCTCGTCGTGACTTCGGCGGAGCGGGCGCGCGACTGCAGGCATCCGCTCGTCCTCATCCGCGGCGTCGTCGGCCGCTGCACCAAGCCGAGGGCCGACATGCATTACCAGGCGGGGCCGATCTCGACCGTCGCCGGCCATTACGCGCGCGAGATCCTGTGGCCCAATGCCGGGGTCGGGCCGCAGGACATCGACCTCACCGGCTCCTACGACGCCTTCACCTTCACGACGATGCTGCAGCTCGAGGATTACGGCTTCTGCAAGAAGGGCGAGGGCGGCGAGTACGTCAGCGACGGCACAATCCGGCTCGGCGGCAGGCGGCCCAACAATACCAGCGGCGGGCATTTGTGCGAGGGCTACACGCACGGCATGAACATGGTCATCGAGAATGTCCGGCAATTGCGCCACGATGCCGACGATTCCTGCCCGCTCGGCGCCGACGGCAAGCGGCGGCACACTTACGATTACCGCGAGGGCGGCTGCCGGCAGGTGAAGGGCGCCGAGGTCAGCGCCAATCTCGGCTGGGCCAACCCGGCGACCGCGTCCTCGATGGTCATGCGGCGCGGCTGAGCCGCCGATGCACTCACCCCTCCCATCGTCATGGCCGGACTTGTTCCGGCCATCCACGGAGGCGTCACAGCAGCAGGACGTGGATGCTCGGGACGAGCCCGGGCATGACGTCTTCATACATTCCTTCGGAGACTGAAATGCCAGGAATCCAGGCGCAATATCTCGGCATGTCGCTGCAATTGGCCGATCTCGACCACGAGAACCTCGAATACTTT
>DASYYD010000235.1:0-6222 GCA_035934195.1 Allostellaceae bacterium
CCCCGGCCCACGGTGCAGAACTGCACGCCGGAATTGGCCGCTCCGGCGCCCGATTCATGCCAGACGATGTGGCTTTCCTCGCCGAGGATGACCTCGTCGCCGGGCCGGGTCAGCAATTTCAAGGCGATCTGGTTCGCCATCGTGCCGCTCGGCACGAAGAGCGCCTTCTCCTTGCCCAACAGCCCCGCGACCCGCTCCTGCAGCAGGTTGACGGACGGGTCCTCGCCGTACTGGTCGTCCCCGACGGGGGCCTCGGCCATCGCCCGGCGCATCGCCGGCGACGGCCGGGTCACCGTATCCGAACGCAGATCGATCGGCTTCATCGCGCGGCTCCCTCGTGATTGAAAAGCGCTCCCCGCCCATTTAATCATGGGACCCGCGGCAGGTTCCAATCGAGCGCGTCGGCAGATGAACAAAAATTCGCCCGAGAGCCGGCCCGCCGACCATTCCGAGCCGCTCCTCCTCGATCTTTCCGGCGTCGATCTGTTGAACCGGCCGCTCCTCAACAAGGGGACGGCCTTTACCGAGGAGGAGCGCGGCGCCTTCGGGCTGCACGGCCTCCTCGCGCCGCAGGTCGGCACGATGGAGGAGCAGTTGGCGCGCCGCCTCGCGGCCCTGCGCGCGCTCACCACGCCGCTCGAAAAATACACGTTCCTGCGCGACATGCAGGACACCAACGAGGTTCTCTTCCACGCGCTCGCCGTGCGGCACATCGAGGAGGTGCTGCCGCTCATCTACACCCCGACGGTGGGCGAGGCGTGTCAGCGCTTCAGCCATATCATGCGGCGGGCGAGGGGGCTGTTTTTGAGCTACCCGAACAAGGACCGCATCGCCGAGATTCTCGCGCATCCGCGCTACGACCGCGTCCGCGTCATCGTGGTCAGCGACGGCGAGCGCATCCTGGGGCTCGGCGACCAGGGGGCGGGCGGCATGGCGATCCCGATCGGCAAATTATCGCTCTACACCGCCTGCGCCGGCATTCATCCCGAATGGACCTTGCCGGTCCTGCTCGATGTCGGCACCGACAACGCCGAGCGGCTCGCCGACCCGATCTATGTCGGCTGGCGGCACGAGCGCATGCGCGGCGAGGAGTACGACGAATTCGTCGAAACCTTCGTCGCCGCCGCCGCGGCGCGCTGGCCGCATGTCCTCCTGCAATGGGAGGATTTCGCCGGCGCCAATGCGCACCGGCTGCTCGCGCGCTACCGCGACCGGCTCGCTACCTTCAACGACGACATCCAGGGCACCGCCGCGGTCACCGCCGGCACGCTCTTCGCCGCGATCGAGGTCACCGGCATCCCGCTCGAGGAGCAGCGCATCGCGCTGTTCGGCGCCGGCGCCGCCGGAACCGGCATCGCCGGCTTTCTCGTCGAGGCGATGGTCGAGGCGGGCTCGAGCCGCAACGAGGCGCTCGGCCGTATTTATGCCGTCGACCGCGGCGGGCTTCTCGTCGAGGGCATGCCCGGCGTCCTACCGGCGCAGGCGCCCTTCGCCCTGCCGCGCTCGGCGGTCGCCGGCTGGGCCCTCGCCGATCGCGAGCGCATCGGGCTCTTCGACGTCGTCGCCAACGCGCGGCCGAGCGTGCTGATCGGCGTCTCGGGCCAGCCGAAGAGCTTCACCGAAAGGGTCGTGCGGAAGATGGCCGAGGGCTGCGAGCGGCCCGTCATCTTTCCGCTCTCCAACCCGACCGAGCGCAGCGAGGCGAGCCCCGCCGATCTCCTCGACTGGACCGGCGGCCGGGCGCTCGTCGGCACCGGCAGCCCGTTTCCGCCGGTCGTCCGCGACGGCCGCGCCGCGCCGGTCGACCAGACCAATAACGGCTACATCTTTCCGGGGGTGGGGCTCGGCGTTCTGGCGAGCGGCGCGCGCCGCGTCACCGAGGCGATGTTCATGGCGGCGGCGAAGGCGCTGGCGGCGCAATCGCCGGCGCGTCATACGCGCGCGCCGCCGCTCTTGCCGCCGCTCGACCGCATCCGCGCCGTCTCCGCCGCGGTCGCGCTGGCGGTCGCGCGGCAGGCGGCGGCGGACGGCGTCGCCAAGCCCGCCAGCGCCGCCGCGCTCGAAGAGCGGATCGCGCGGATAATCTGGGAGCCGGCCTACCGCCCCTATATCCGCAAAACCTCCTGACCGCAGGAACCGGCGGTGCTAGAACAGCCTGAAGGGAGGCGCCGATGAAGCTCTATACCTACTACCGCTCGCAGGCGAGCTTCCGCGTGCGGATCGCGCTCAACCTCAAGGGGATCGCGCGCGAGGACAGCTTCCTGCATCTCGAAAAGGGCGACCAGTTCGCCGCCGAATACAAGCGGCTCAACCCGCAAATGGTGGTCCCGACCCTGTTCGACGGCGGCCTCAAGCTCTTCCAGTCGCTCGCCATCCTCGAATATCTCGACGAGAAGTACCCGACGCCGCCGCTGTTGCCGAAGGACCTCGCCGCGCGCGCCTGGGTGCGCGGGCTGGCGCTGATCAACGTCGCCGACTCGCATCCGCTGATCGTGCCGCGCATCCGGCATTATCTGAGCGACGTGCTGAAGCTCGGCGACGAGGCGCGCCTCGCCTGGATCCAGCACTGGCTCGCGGCGGGCCTCGCGGCGATGGAAACCCTCATCGGCGAGCACCGCGAGAGCGGCCGCTTCTGCCACGGCGACCAGCCGACGATCGCCGATATCTGCCTCGTCACGCAGGTGACCCCGGGGCGGGTCTTCGACTGCGACCTGAAGCCCTATCCGCGGGTCATGCGGGTCTACGAGAACGCGATGGCGATCCCGGCCTTCGCCGCGGCGCACCCCTCGAAGCAGCCGGACGCGGAGTAGCCCCCTGCCAGTCTCCCCTGCAAGCCGGGGAGGGTCAGGGTGGGGGCTTGGCGAGCCATTCCGGCATGCGGAAGCGGCCGAGATAGCTGCGCTCGAAATCGGCGAGGGCGGAGAGCCCTTCGAGATCGTGGATCACCACCCGCTGCTCCTCGATCGCGACGAGGCCGTCGTCGCGCAATTGCCGGAGCGTGCGGTTGACGTGCGGCACGCTGAGCCCGAGCGCGTCGCCCATCACCTCCTGCGTCAGCGGCAGGCGGTAGGAGTTGTCGTCGGCCAGCCCGACGACCTGCAGCCGGTTCAGCAGCTCGAGCAGGAAATGCGCGACGCGCTCGAGCGCCGAGCGCCGGCCGACATCGATCAGATGCTCGGCATACATCGCCGCCTCGCGCGAGAACGACCAGAAGATCGCGGTGGCGAGCCGCGCATGCGTCTGGAAGAGGCCCAAGAGCCGGGTGAACGGCACCGGCGCGACGCGGGCCTCGGTCAGCGCCGTGATCGAATAGAGCGCGTTCTCGAAAAAGCAGCCCGGAAAGCCGATCAGATCGCCCGGCAGGACGATGTTGAGGACCTGGCGGCGGCCGTCGCGCAGGATGCGGTAGCGGTTGGAAAACCCCTCGATCAGGATGAAGAGCGAATCGTACGGCCGCCCCTCGCTGACGATCTCGCGATTGCGGCGAACCGGGCGCGTCGCCGCCTGCAGCTCTTCGAGGAGCTGGGTTTCCTCCGGCGACAGCACCATCAGCTGGGCGAGGCGATGGGTCAGCGGGACCGGCGTCCGCGAAGTTGCAGTCGGCTGCTGCGCTGCTCTCACCGCCTCCTCACTGCCGGTAGATCGCCGACATCCTCTCTGACGCGACGGTAGGGCCGGCCCCGCGGCGTGTCAAATCGGCGCACAGTCCGACCGCTCAGGCGGGTTATCCGGGCTTGTCCGGCGGCATGACCCGTTCGCTGTGTGGCTGCGGCGCCGGACGAAGCTATACCAATTCGATTTGCGCGCGATGGCCGGTGGCTGCGGCCAAGCGCCGGTCGCGCGTCAGCAATGGAGCGTCGAGCGCCTCGGCCAGCGGGACATAGGCGGCGTCATACGCCGTCAGATTGCTCCGCAAATCCCAAATGCGCGGCAAAAGGAAATCGTGCGGATATCGCCGCAAGGGGAGGTCTGCCAAGTCGGCGAGGGCCAGACGGCCGCGCGCGCTATCGATTTCGCCGTTCGCGGCGTAGCGCCGGATCACCTGCGCGGCCTCGACATCGAGCAAATGCGGCGCGTGGAGGCATGAGGATGTCCTCGATGGCATTAAGAAGAGTCCTCATCCTGAGGCGCCTCGCGCAGCGAGGCCTCGAAGGACGCTGGACGGCTGTCCACGCCAAACCGAGACACTCTTCAAGTTGACGGTTCAGGCGCAATTGCCGCGCGGTCTCGGCAGGCTCGGCGCAGAACCGGCTTGCGAGGGGGCGACGGCGCTCGAATGGACGGTTTCCTCGCCGCCGCCCTTGCACACCTGCGAAGAGCTGCCGCAGCTCGGCTGGCCGGCCGCCCTCAGGGATGGCAGCGCCAAGGGTGGTTGCGGCACCAGCGCCGCCACCGCCATGCGGGACCGGGGCCGGGCGCGGCAGCCGGGGCGGGGCCGTAGCCCGGGCCGTAATAGGGGTAGGGGTAATAGGGTGGCCCGGCGACCGCCCGGAACGGCGCCGTGGCGATCGTCGCGGCGGTGCCGACGACGGCGCCCGCGACGCAGAACGGCCAGGTCAGCGGAAAAGGGTTGCAGAGAGGCGAATAGTACTGCGCCTGGGCATCGGACAGCGGCAAGGCCGCGAGGCCGGCCGCAAAGAGGGCGGAAATCGCGATTGGCCGGATACGCATCGGGGTCTCCGCGAGGTTGGAGCGCCGACCACCATAGCCGGCGCCGATCTCTGAACCAACCCCATCCCAATACGCGGCCGCGGCGCTCCCCATCCCCGCGGGGTTTCCCGCTTGACCGCGCCGCGCCGCGGCTCGACCATCGCCGCCGGGCGCGAGGGAGCGATGAGCGACAGAAAATGGTTCGGGGCGGCGGTGCGGCGCAAGGAGGACCCGCCCCTCCTCAAAGGCGAAGGCCGCTTCGTCGGCGACATCGAATTGCCGGGGATGCTGCATGCGGCGTTCGTCAGGAGCCCCCTCGCGCATGCGCGGCTGCGGGCGGTCGATGCTGCCGCGGCGCGGCGGGCGCCGGGCGTGCACGCCGTCCTCGCCTTCGCCGACCTGCCGGAGGCGCTGCGCCGCAACCGGCTGCCGAACATGATGCCGAACCCGATCATCGCGCAGTCGCCGACCCAGTTCGCCCTGGCAGGCGAGGAGGTCGCTTTTGTCGGCGAGCCGGTCGCGGTCGTCGTCGCCGAGAGCCGTTATCTCGCCGAGGACGCGGCGCAGCTGGTCGAGGTCGAATACGAGAAGCTGCCGGCGGTCGCCGATTGCCGCGCCGCCATCGCCGAGGGAGCCCCGCTCGTCCATCTCGACACCGCCTCCAACATCGCCGCGCGCATCCCGATCGTTCACGGCGATGTCGAGGCCGGCTTCGCCGCCGCCGCGCATGTCTTCCAGGAGCGCTTTCACCTGCATCGCGGCGGTCCGTTCTTCATCGAATGCCGCGGCGTCGTCGCGGCCTACGAGCCGGCCTCGGGCGCCTACACGGTCCACGTCAGCTCGCAGGGCTCGCACCGCATCAAGGACGGGCTCGTCGATCTGTTCGAGCTGGGCGAGCACGATGTCCGCGTCGTCACCCCGGATGTCGGCGGCGGCTTCGGCCCGAAGAGCGCGATGTACCCCGAATACCCGACCGTCGCGGCCTGCGCGAAACTCCTCGGCCGGCCGGTCAAATGGCTTGAGGACCGGCACGAGAATTTCCTTTCGACCAACATGGAGCGCGACCAGCACTGGACGGTCGAGTTGGCGGTCGACCGCGACGGCAAGATCCTCGCGATCCGCGGCGAGCTCGTCCACGACCAGGGCGCCTACATGCCGTCGGGCGTCGTCATCCCGTGGATCGCCGCGACGACCGTGCCCGGCCCCTATGTCGTGCCGGCCTTCAAGATGGACGTCGTCGTCGCGCTGACCAACAAGGTCGCCTCCTCGCCGGTGCGCGGCGCCGGCCGGCCGCAGGCGATCTTCGTCATGGAGCGCCTCTTGGACCGCGTCGCGGGCGCGCTGTCGCTCGACCCGGCGGAAGTGCGCCGGCGCAACCTCGTTCAGCCCGAGATGATGCCCTACAAGGTCGGCATCACCTTCCGCGACGGGCGCCCGGTCGTCTACGACAGCGGCGACTACCCCGAATGCCAGCGGCGCGCGCTCGCCGCCGCCGATTACGAGGGGTTCAGGAAGCGTCAGGCGGCGGCGCGGCGCGAGGGCCGCCATCTCGGCATCGGCATCGCCAACGCC
>DASYYD010000251.1:0-21686 GCA_035934195.1 Allostellaceae bacterium
AGGAATTCGACGCCCGCATGCGCGTCGCCGACGTCGCCACGCCGGCCGAATAGGTCGAAAGAGATCGGGCCGGGCGGCCCGTGCCGCCCGGCCCGATCGTCTCACCCTGTGATCCCGGTGCGGCTGTTGCCGTCAATAGCATCCGTAGTAGGGATCGCAGACCCGGGCATAGCCCGGCGGATAGTAGGCCGGATATCCCGGATAGCCGTAATAGCCGGGGTAGCCGTAGTAATACGGGTTCGCCGCCGCGCCTACCGCGCTGCCGAGCGCGAACGCGCCGAGCCCGATGCCGACCGCCGCCCCGGTGCCGATCGCGTGCGCCGGCCGCGGCACGGCCGCCGTCAATCCGACCACCGCCAGGGTCGCCGCGCCAAGGGCCAGACCGCGGCCTGTTCGGCCGATAAGATTGCGTAAGGTCATTTCTCGGTCCTCCTGTCTTTCCACGGAAATCCCGTCCCGTAAATACGGTCATTACGGAGCCGGTCTGATGAGTAAACAATGGGACATTCGGCGAATTCCCATCGATCATATGAGAAAAAATTATAGATAACTGCGGCGCATATATTGATAAATCTTTTGGTTTATGACCCGCTTTCCTGATTATAAGATGCGGATATCGCCAGGGATTTTGCATTAAACTATGAGCGCAATGGGAAACTCCGCCAGACACCATTGCGGCGACCGACCCATCGGAAAATGTCATGGCTGCTTATGTTGCGGTGCAACATTAAACAAGCCATTTACGCATTGCGGAAAACCACCTGGTAGGACCGATGCGCCTGCAGCTCGCTCATTTCGCCCCGCGGCCGCTGTTGCGCTTCCAGCCAATGGCGAAGAGCCGAGGCGAGGGCGGCGGCGCGGTGCTCGTGCCGGCGCGCGCAGTCGGCGAGGGCTTGCCGCCGGGTCCGCGCGCCTGGGCGATGCTCGCCCTCTCGATGGCCTTGACGATGGCGGTGCTCGACGGCGCCATCGCCAATATCGCGCTGCCGACGATCGCGCGCGAGCTATCGACCGAGCCGGCGCGCGTCATCTGGGTGGTCAACGCCTATCAGCTCGCGGTCACGATCTCGCTATTACCGCTCGCCTCGCTCGGCGAGCTCTACGGCTATCGCCGCGTCTTTATCGGCGGGCTTCTGGTCTTCACCCTGGGCTCGCTCGCCTGCGCCTATTCCGGCTCGCTCGACATGCTGATCCTCTCGCGCCTTCTCCAGGGGTTCGGCGGCGCCGGCGTCATGGCGATCAACAACGCGCTCGTCCGTTTCATCTATCCGCGCCGGCGGCTGGGCGGCGGGATCGCCGTCAACGCGCTCGTCGCCGCGACCGCGGCGGCGGTCGGCCCAACCGTCGCGGCGGCGATCCTGTCGGTCGCCTCGTGGCAATGGCTGTTCCTGATCAACGTGCCGATCGGTGCCGTCGCGCTCGCCTTCGCGTTCCGCGCCTTGCCGGCGACGCCGCGCGCCGGCCACCGTTTCGATTGGCCGAGCGCGGTGTTGAGCGCGCTCCTCTTCGGCCTGTCGATGACCGGCATCGACAATTTGCATGCGCTCTCCTGGACGGTCGCGGCCGAACTGGCAGGCGCGGCGGCCGCCGGCGGCCTCTTCGTCTTCCGGCCGTTGCTGCTGCCCTATCCGATGCTCGCCGTCGGACTGTTCAAGCGGCCGGTTTTCGCGCTCTCCGTCGTGACCTCGGTGTGCTCTTTCGCGGCGGCGATGCTGGCCCTCGTTTCCTTGCCGTTCTACATCCAGGAGGTCCTCGGCCGCTCGGCGGTCGAAACGGGGCTTCTGATCACGCCCTGGCCCGTCGCCGTTGGCATCGCCGCGCCCTTCGCCGGCCGCCTTGCCGACCGCTATCCCGCCGGCATCCTCGGCGGCATCGGCCTCGCGCTGTTGACGGCGGGGCTCCTTTCGCTCGCCTTTCTGCCGGCGCACCCCACGGCGGCTGACATGATCTGGCGGATGGCCCTGTGCGGCATCGGCTTCGGCTTTTTCCAGTCGCCGAACAACCGCACGATCCTCGCGAGCGCTCCGGCCGAGCGGGCGGGCAGCGCCAGCGGCATTCTCGCGAGCGCCCGGCTCGTCGGCCAGACCTTCGGCGCCGCGCTCGCCGGGCTCATCCTCGGCTTGACGAACGCCCGCGCTGGCGGGGTCGCGCATGCCGCGGCGTGGTCGCTCTTCGCCGGCGCCGGCTTCGCGGGATTGGGCGCGGTCGCCAGCAGCCTCAGGCTATTCGGTTATCGCGCGGCGGAGCTGCCAATAACGCGCTGAGCCGGTCCCGCCGCGCTCGGCTCGTCGAGCGCCACGCCGAAGGTCTCGAGAAAGCCCTTTCTGCCCGCAGCCGTCACCATGACCGCGCGGCTGTCCCGCTTCCGCTCGGTCCAGCCGAGTTCGAAGCAGCGGCTGGCCAATGCCGCGCCGACCGCGCCGCCGATGTGTGGCCGCCGCTCCGTCCAATCGAGGCAGGACCGGCAGAAGCGCCGTCGTCTGGTTCCGACGGTGAACAGGTCGATGCCGAACCCGGCGAGGAATTGCGCTCCGTTCGGCGTCACTTCCGCGCCCTCTTCGTCGAGCAGGACGTAGCCGCGCCGGGCAAGACAATCGGCGAGCGCGACGCTGAGCCGGCCGGCCAAATGGTCGTAGCAGACCCGTGCCGAGCGCAACTCGCGCGCCAGCGGCGACAGCGGCCGATAGCGCGGCCGTTCGTCGATCGCCACCGCCATGATGCCTTCGAGCATCTGTGCGACGCGCGGCGAGGCGAGGCGGAAATAGCGGTGCCGCCCGGTCTTGAGGGGCGCGATCAGCCGGGCTTCGGCGAGCTTCGCCAGATGCATGCTCGCCGTCGGCGGCGTGACGCGCGCCGCATAGGCGAGTTCGCCCGCCGTCAAGGCGCGTCCGTCGAGGAGCGCCGTCAACATGCTGGCCCGCGCCGGCTCGCCGACGAGGCCGGCGATCTCGGCGATCAGAGGTGCCGTGTTCATGCGCCCAATCTATCACCACCCCCGGCGCGGTTGGACGCGAACGCTTCCGCGGCGGTGGAAGTTTTCGAGAGCAGCGTCTAATCCGGCAGGCCGAACACTTCCTCCGGCTGATTGAGGCCGCGCACCGGGTGGAAGCCGAGGGACACGAGCGGGCGCGGGCAGATTTGCGCAAAGGCGCTCGAGGTCAGCAGCGGGCGCAACAGGCGCTTCGTCAACCCTTCGATGCGCGAGGCGAGGTTGACGGCTGGTCCGATGACCGTGAAGTCGAGGCGGTCGGCGGCGCCGACATTGCCGTAGATGACCTCGCCGAGATGCAGCCCGATGCCGGTCCTGACCTCGATCCGGTCGTTCTCGCGCCGGGCTCGGTTGGTGGCGTCGAGCCGCGCCAGCGCCTCCGTCGCCGCCTCGAGCGCGCGCAGGCTCGCGGGCGCGAAATCCTCTTCCTCCTCGGCCGCGAAGATCGCCAGCATGCCGTCGCCCATGAATTTCAGGACCTCGCCGCGGCGCCTTTCGATCGGCGGCACCACCGTATCGAAATATTGGTCGAGGAGTTCGATCACCTGGTCGCCCGGCAGGCGGTCGGAAAGCCCGGTAAAGCCGCGCAGATCGGTCATCATGATGACGGCGCGCAATTGCTCGCCGCGGGCGCGCAGGATCTGTCCGGAAAGGATGCGTCGGCCGGCTTGCGTGCCGAAATAGGTGTCGAGCAGATTGGCGCTGATTCGCCGCACCGCGCGCGTCTCGACGATGGCGGCGAGCGCCGGGTTTATCTCTTCCAGCGCGCCGATGTCGCGGTCGCGGAAGCCGCCCGCCTGGTCCGTCGTCCAGCTGACGGTCGGGAAACGGCGAAAGGTGCGGTTGAGCGGCAGCGCCAGATAGTCGGTGCCGCCGGCGGCGCGGATCTTGTGCAGCAACGGGAAATCGGAGAGGTCGCCCTCGAGGCGGCGGCGAAACGGCGTACCGCGCTCGACCGTGCCGCGGATCGGGCTGCGGGCATACTCTTCCGTCGCTTCCGAACCGTGCAGGATGCGGATTTCCTCGATCAGCTTCTTCTCGCGCCACCATCTGAAGCCGATGCCGCGGATCTGGGGGTGCAGCGTGCCGATATGCAGCGTCGCGCGCCACAGCAGCACACCGTCGCCGAGCAGCCGCCAGCATAGTTCGTCGAACAGCTCGACTTCGCTGTCGATCTGCGGCCCGTCGACGAGCAGCCAGCGGTCGATCCCGCCGCCGATGATTGGCGCGCCGAGCCCCGTATAGGCGCCTTCGATGCGAAAGAATTCTTCCCCGCTCGGCGGCGGCATGCGATCGGGGAGAAGAACGGTCGGTCTGGTGTCCATCGGCGCAATGTTTCCCCCGCGGCGCGCAGCGCCACGTCCGCGATTACGCGATTAGATAGTAAGATTGCCGGGAATTACGAACCGCCGGGCCGCCGATAGTTTCCGTCCACCCGCGGCGCGCCGGCTTTCGGTTGCGCGCGACGCGATAGTCTGCGAGATAGCAGTGCGCGGTGGTGTCGCAGCCCCGTGTGTCTGCGGCACCTTCGCCCGATTGAAAACGTTAGACGGGTAACATCGGACAATTTCCCGGGCCGCTCGCCCGCCGCATCGCAGGCGCGAATCCCGGATTTGGCGGGGAACGTACCGATCCGGTCGCGGGCGCCGCGCGGCGCCGAAGGAGTAGCAGATGAGCACTACCAGAACCAATCCGCTGAGGAACTTGCAGGAATTCGGGCAGTCGGTATGGCTCGACTTCGTCAGCCGCGAACTGCTGCAAACGGGCGGCCTCGAGGCGCTCGTCGCCAAGGACGGGCTGCGCGGCGTCACTTCCAACCCGTCGATCTTTGAAAAAGCGATCCTGCACGGGGCCGATTACGACGCGCAGATCGCCGCCCTGGAAGAGGCGGGCGATCTCGACCCCGGCAAGCTGTTCGAGCTGCTCGCCGTCAAGGATATCCAGGACGGAGCCGACGCGCTGCGCCCGGTCTATGACGAGACGCAACGCCGCGACGGCTATATCAGCCTCGAAGTGTCGCCCTATCTGGCGATGGATACCGAGCGGACGATCGACGAGGTGCGGCGGCTGTGGCGCGAGGTCGGGCGCGACAATCTGATGGTCAAGATCCCGGGCACCAGGCCCGGGCTGCCGGCGATCCGGCAGATGATCGGCGAGGGGATCAACATCAATGTGACGCTGCTCTTTTCGCAGAACGTCTACGCCGAGGTGGCGGAGGCCTATATCGCCGGGCTCGAAGCGCTCGCCGAAAAGGGCGGCGACCCGAACAAGGTGGCGAGCGTCGCGAGCTTTTTCGTCAGCCGCATCGACATCCTCGCCGACGCCGCGCTCGACGAGAAGATCGCCGCGGCGCGCGATCCGGCAGAGCGCGCCCGGCTCGAAGGGTTGAAGGGCAAGGTGGCGATCGCCAACGCCAAGCTCGCCTACCGGCTCTACAAGAGGACTTTTTCCGGCGAGCGCTGGCAGCGCTTGGCGCAATCGGGAGCGCAGACGCAGCGGCTATTATGGGCGAGCACCGGCACCAAGAACCCGGCCTACAGCGACGTTCTCTATGTCGAGGAGCTGATCGGCGCCGATACCGTCAACACGATCCCGCCGGCGACGATGGACGCGTTTCGCGAGCATGGCCGGCCGCGACCGAGCCTCGAAGAGGACGTCGAGGGCGCCAGGCGCGTGATGGAAGCGCTGCCGCCGCTCGGCATCTCGATCGACGCGATCACCGGGCGGCTCGTCGAGGACGGCGTGCGGCTCTTCGCCGAGGCGGCCGACGGGCTCTACGCCGCGGTGCAAAAAAAGCGCCGTGCCGTGCTCGGCGCCCGGCTCGACGGGTTTCACGCAAGCCTCTCGCCCGAACTCGACCGCGAGGTCGCCGCCGTGCTCGAGGAGTGGCGGCATCAGGGCAATGTGCGGCGGCTATGGGCGGGCGATGCGAGCCTATGGACCGGGGGCGGGGAGGGGAGTTGGCTCGGTTGGCTCGACATCGTCGATGACGAGCTGCAGGGCGTGGCGGAACTGCAAAGCTTTGCCAAGGAGGTGAAGCGCGCCGGGTACCGGGATGTGGCGCTCCTCGGCATGGGCGGCTCGAGCCTCGGGCCCGAGGTGCTCGGCGAGAGCTTCCCGGCCCAACCCGGGTTCCCCCGCCTGCATGTGCTCGATTCGACCGATCCGGCGCAGATCCGCAATTTCGAAGCGGGGCTCGACCTCGCGCACACCCTCTTCATCGTTTCGAGCAAATCCGGCAGCACGCTCGAACCCAATATCTACAGGGCTTATTTCTTTGCCCGCGCCGCGGCGGTGCTCGGCGAAGATGAGGCGCGGCGGCGCTTTGTCGCGATCACCGATCCCGGCTCCTCGCTCGACCGCGACAAGGAGGGCTTCGGCCGGACCTTCCACGGCGTGTCCAGCATCGGCGGACGCTATTCGGTGTTGTCGAAATTCGGCATGGTGCCGGCCGCCGCAATCGGCATCGATGTCGCCAAGTTCCTCGGCAGCGCGGCGCGCATGGTGCGTTCCTGCGCGCCCGCGGCGCCGCCTGCGGAAAACCCGGGCGTCCTGCTCGGCGCGATCCTCGGCGTCGCCGCCAAGGCCGGGCGCGACAAGGTGACGATCCTCGCCTCGCCCAGCCTCTCTGATTTCGGCGCCTGGCTAGAGCAGCTGCTCGCCGAATCGACGGGAAAGCACGGCAAGGGCATCGTGCCGGTCGACGCCGAGCCGCTCGGGAGCCCCGAGGTCTATGGGAAGGACCGGCTCTTCGCCTATCTGAAGCTGGCGGACGAGAGTGACGAAAAAGCCGTGCGCGCCGTCGCCGCGCTCGTTACGGCCGGCCACCCGGTCGTCGAGATCACGCTCACCGAGCCGATGCAGCTGGGGCAGGAGTTCTTCCGCTGGGAAATCGCGACCGCGGTCGCCGGCGCGATCATCGGCATCGACCCGTTCGACCAGCCCGATGTCGAGGCCTCGAAGGTCAAGACGCGCGAGTTGACCGCGGCCTACGAGGCGACCGGGAAATTGCCCGCGGAGGCGCCGTTCTTTGTCGCGGACGGTGTCGAGCTCTTCGCCGACGCGCAGAACGCGGCCGCGCTGAAGCCGTACGCATCGAGCCTTGCCGGCGCATTGCGGGCGCATTTGCGGCGTGCCGGCGCGGGCGATTATGTCGCGCTTCTCGCCTATATCGAGCGCTCGGCCGAGCATGTCGCGGCCTTGCAGAAATTGCGCCGGCTGATCCGCGACAAGACGAAATCGGCGACTTGCCTCGGCTTCGGGCCGCGCTTTCTGCATTCGACCGGGCAGGCCTACAAGGGCGGGCCGAACAGCGGCGTTTTCTTGCAGGTCACCGCCGCCGATCCGCTCGATTTGCCGGTGCCGGGCCAGCGCTACGGCTTTTCGGTCGTCAAGGCGGCGCAAGCCCGCGGTGATTTCGACGTGCTCGCCGAGCGTGGCCGGCGTGCCTTACGCGTCCATCTGACGGGCAATCTCGACAGCGGTCTTGCCAGTTTGACGAAGGCTGTCGAGGAAGCCCTCGGCTGAACCCGACGAGGAGGATTGCAATGCAACTCGGCATGATCGGCCTCGGGCGGATGGGCGGCAACATCGTGCGCCGCCTGATGCAGGGCGGGCACAGCTGCGTCGTCTACGACAAGAGCCCCGAGGCGGTGCGGCAGCTCGGAGAGGAGGGCGCGCGGCCGAGCGCCGACCTCGCCGAATTCGTCGCGCTTCTCGAAAAGCCGCGCGCCATCTGGGTGATGCTGCCCGCCGGCGCTATCACCGAGGCGACGGTCGTCGAGCTGGGGCGGCTCCTGGCGGCCGGCGACATCGTCATCGATGGCGGCAACTCGTTCTACCAGGACGACATCCGCCATGCCCAGATGCTGCAGCCGAAGGGCATCCGCTATCTCGATGTCGGCACCAGCGGCGGGGTGTGGGGCCTCGAGCGCGGCTATTGCATGATGATCGGCGGCGACCGCGACGCCTTCGAGCATCTCGACCCGATCTTCAAGACACTCGCTCCTGGCATCGGCGACATCGAGCGCACCCCGACCCGCGCGGGGCGCGATCCGCGCGCCGAACAGGGCTACCTTTATTGCGGGCAGCACGGCGCCGGGCATTTCGTCAAGATGATCCACAACGGCATCGAGTATGGACTGATGCAGGCCTATGCCGAGGGCTTCGACATCCTGAAGGGCGCCGCCTCGAACGCGATTCCGCCGGAGCGGCGATATGATCTAGACCTCGCCGACATCGCCGAAGTGTGGCGGCGCGGCAGCGTCGTCGCCTCGTGGCTCTTGGATCTGACGGCGATCGCGCTCGCCCGCGACCCCGCGCTCGGGGATTTCTCCGGCTATGTCGAGGATTCCGGCGAGGGGCGGTGGACGGTGATGGCGGCGATCGAGGAGGCGGTGCCGGCCGATGTGCTGTCGACCGCGCTCTATACGCGCTTCCGCTCGCGCCAGGAGCATACCTTCGCCGAAAAGATCCTGTCGGCGATGCGCCGGGAGTTCGGCGGCCACCGCGAGCCCGGCGCGGGGAAGGGCTGAGCGATGGACGCGCCCGCCCCCGCGACGCAGGCGAGCGGGCCGCGCCAAGCTGCGCCGGCGCCGCCTTGCGCGATAGTGATTTTCGGCTCGAGCGGCGACCTGACGAAGCGGCTCCTGATGCCGGCCCTCTACAACCTGGCGAAAAGCAAGCTCTTGCCCGACAAATTCGCGCTGATCGGTGTCGATCGGGCCGAGCGGTCGATCGAGGCGTTCCGCGATTACCTCGCCGAGGGCGTCAAGAGCTTCGTCTCCGACACCGCCGCCGGCGGGCGGCTCGAGCCGTTCGACGCCGCGACTTGGGATTTTCTTGCCAAACGGATGACGCGGATCGGCGGCGACGTCACCAAGCCGGAAACCTATCGCCAGCTCGCCGCCGCGCTGGCGGCCGTGGAAAAGGACCAGGGCACGGGCGGCAACGTCGTCTTCTACCTCGCCATGGCGGCCGCACTATTCGCCCCGATTGTCGAGGAATTGGGAGCCGCCGGCCTGTTGCGCGAGGAACCGGGACGCTGGCGCCGGGTCATTATCGAAAAGCCGTTCGGCAACGACCTCGCCTCGGCGCAGGCGCTCAACGCCCGCATCCTGAAGCTTCTGCGGGAGCCGCAGATCTATCGGATGGACCACTTTCTCGGCAAGGAGACGGTCCAGAACATCATGGTGCTGCGCTTCGCCAACGGCATTTTCGAGCCGCTGTGGAACCGCGACCACATCGACCACGTACAGATCAGCGTCGCCGAGACCGTCGGCGTCGAGCACCGCGCGGGCTTTTACGAACAAACGGGGGCATTGCGCGACATGGTGCCGAACCATGTCTTTCAGCTCCTGTGCCTGACCGCGATGGAGCCGCCCAACTCGTTTGCCGCGGATGCTGTGCGCACCGAAAAAACGAAGGTGCTCGAAGCGGTGCATCCGCTCGACGACGAGGAGGTGCGGCGCAATGTGGTGCGCGGGCAATATGCGGCCGGGACCCTCCGCGGCACGCCGGCCAGCGCCTATCGCAAGGAGCCGGGCGTCGCGCCCGACAGCGGCACCGAGACCTACGTCGCGTTGCGCCTCGACATCGACAATTGGCGCTGGGCCGGCGTGCCGTTCTATCTGCGCACCGGCAAACGGATGACCCGGCGCTCCACCGAGATCGCGATCCAGTTCAAGCAGGCGCCGTTCGCCATGTTTCGCGACACCCCCGTCGATATCCTGACGCCGAACGTGCTGGCATTGCAGATCCAGCCGGACGAGGGCGTGTCGCTGCAATTCGGCGCCAAGGTGCCGGGCCCCGAGATCTCGCTCGGCGGCGTGCGCATGGATTTCCGCTACAAGGACTATTTCAACATCGCGCCGGCGACCGGCTACGAGACGCTGATCTACGACTGCATGATCGGCGATCAGATGCTGTTTCAGCGCGCCGACAGCGTCGAGGAGGGGTGGGCGGTGGTGCAGCCGATCCTCGATCTGTGGCGCAGCGACAAATCCGTGCCGCTCGAGAGCTACGAAGCCGGCAGCGCCGGCCCGGCCGCCGCCGATGCGCTGCTGCGGCGCAGCGGCCGGCAGTGGCGCCCGCTCGGCTGAGGCGGCCGGGTCCGTGGCCGATCGCCGGGTCATCGTCGCGCCGTCGATCCTGTCGGCCGATTTCGGTCGGCTCGCCGAGGAAGTGCGCGCCGTCGCCGCAGCCGGCGCCGATTGGATTCACGTCGATGTGATGGACGGCCGCTTCGTGCCGAATTTGACGATCGGCCCGGTCGTCGTCGAGGCGGTGCGGCGGGCGACCGAGAAGCCTCTCGACGTACATCTGATGATCGTCGAGCCCGAGCGCTACCTTGAGGATTTCGCGAAGGCCGGGGCGGACCACCTGCTCGTCCATTGCGAGCCGGCGTCGACCATCCATCTGCATCGCACGCTCTCGCACATCCGCGATCTCGGCAAGCGCGCCGGCGTGGTGCTGAACCCCGCGAGCTCCATCGCCCTCGTCGAGCAAGTGCTGCATCTATGCGACATCGTGCTGGTCATGACGGTCAATCCCGGCTTCGGCGGGCAGCAATTCCTGCCCGAGATGCTGCCGAAGATCCGCGCCCTTCGCGATATCTGCGTGGAACGCGGGCTCGACCCGAGGATCGAGGTGGATGGCGGTCTGGGAGGCGGCAACGCCTGGCAGGTGCTCGAGGCCGGGGCGGATGCCGTCGTCGCCGGTTCGGCCGTCTTTCATGCTGCCGACTACGCCGCCGCCATCGCCGCCATCCGCGGCTCGCGCCGGCCGTCGAAGGAGAGCCCGAGATGATCGAGGTCGCTCCCGATCCGGAAGCCCTCGCCCGGCATGCGGCCCGGTGGATCGCCGGGCTCGCCCGCGCCGCCCCCGACCGTTTCGCGATCGCTCTTTCGGGCGGCTCGACGCCGCGGCGCACCTACGAGGTCCTCGCGCGGGAGGAATTGCCGTGGGATCGCATTCACTGGTTCTGGGGCGACGAGCGCTTTGTGCCGCCCGACGACAAGGACAGCAATTACCGCATGGCGCGCGAAGCCCTGCTCGACGACGCTCCGGTTCCGCCCGAGAACCTCCACCCGATTCCGACGAGCGGCAGCCCGGCCGAGGCCGCGCGCGCCTATGAGGCGGAATTGAAATCCTATTATGGTGCGGGTGAATTGGATCCGGCGCGCCCGCTTTTCGATGTGCAGCTCCTGGGCCTCGGCAGCGACGGCCATACCGCCTCGCTCGGGCCGGGGCGGCCGGAACTCGAGGAGCGCCGGCGATGGGTCGTCGAGGTCATCGGCTGGCAGCCGCAGGCGCGCATCACCCTGACCTATCCGGCGCTCGCGTCGAGCCGGCATGCCGTCTTCCTCGTCGAAGGGGCGGGCAAGCGGGCGATCCTGGCCCGCGCGCTCGCCGGCGACACGGCGCTGCCGGCGGCCCGGCTCGCACCGGTGGGAGAGCTTCGCTGGCTCGTCGATAGAGCGGCGCGAGGGGGAGCGTGAGCGACCCTCGCGACGCGCTGAAGCGCGCGGCGGCATTGCGGGCCGTCGCCGAGGTCGAGGACGGGATGGTGGTCGGGCTCGGGACCGGCTCGACGGCCGGCTTTGTCGCCGAGGAACTGGCCTCGCGCATCGCCAGGGGATTGCGGATCGTCGGCATTCCGACCTCCGAGCGCACGGCGGCGTTGGCAAGGCGGCTCGGCATTCCGCTCGCCGGCTTCGCCGAGCATCAGCGGCTCGACCTGACGATCGACGGCGCCGACGAGGTCGAGCGCGGCACGCTCGACCTGATTAAGGGGTTGGGCGGCGCGCTGCTGCGCGAGAAGGTCGTCGCCGCCGCGAGCCGGCGCCTCGTCATCGTCGTCGATCGCGAGAAGCTCGTGAACCGCCTCGGCGAGCACAGCCCGGTGCCGGTCGAGGTGGCGCAATTCGGCTGGCAGGCGACCGCTGCCGCGCTCTCGCGGCTCGGCGCCGCGCCGCGGCTGCGCACCGTGGAGAACAGCGAGCCGCCGGGCGAGCCCTATGTCACCGATGGCGGCAACTACATCCTCGATTGCGCCTTCGGCCCGATCGACGACCCGGCGGCGCTCGAACGCGACATCGCGATGACCGTCGGGGTGATCGAGAGCGGGCTTTTCATCGGGCGCGCCTCGGCCGTCGTCAACGCGTCGGCGGCCGGCGTCGAGGTGCTGAAACCAACGAAGGGAAGGGCCACATGAGCAAATTCGCGCTCGTCGTCTCGGATGTCGACGGCACCCTTGTCACCCGTAACAAGCTTCTGACGCCGCGCGCGATCGCCGCGGTTGCCCGGCTGCGCGAGGCGGGTATCGCCTTCTCGGTCTGTTCGAGCCGTCCGCCGTTCGGATTGCGCATGCTGATCGAGCCCTTGCGCCTCGAGTTGCCGTTCGGCGGCTACAACGCCGGCTCGATCGTCATGCCCGACTACTCGGTCGTGGAAGAAAAAGTGATCCCGCCCGATGCGGCGAGGCAGGCGGTCGAGCTGTTTCATGCACACGGCATCGATTGCTGGGTGTTCGTCGGCAACGAATGGGTGGTCACCAATCGCTACGGCCCTCATGTCGATCATGAGGCGCATACGATTCAAACCCCGCCGACCGTCGTCTCGGAATTCGGCGAAGAGCATTTCCGAGCGGTGGGCAAGATCGTCGGCGCCAGCGACGACTATGATCGCGTCGCGCTTGTCGAGCGCGCGATGCAGCAGGCGCTCGACGGGCGCGCGGCCGCCGGGCGTTCGCAGCTCTATTACTGCGATGTGATCCCGCCCGGCATCAACAAGGGGCGCATCGTCGATTTGTTGGCGGCGCGGCTGGGTGTTCCGCGCGAGGCGATCGCGGTGCTGGGCGATATGGAAAACGATTTGGAAATGTTCGCCCGCGCCGGCTTTGCCATCGCCATGGGCAACGCCGCGCCCGAGGTCAAGGCGCTCGCCCAGGCGACGACGCTGCCGAACGACGAGGACGGCTTCGCCGTCGCGATCGAGCGCTACATCCTCGCCGACGCCTAAAGAAAAGGCGGCCGCCCCGATTGGCAGCGGCCGCCTCTCACGTGGAGTGCCTGCTCAGTAGCGCCGCTGCGGCATGCCCGAGCCTTCATACTGGTTGAAGCTGGCGATGCATTGGGCGTGCAACTGCGGGTCGTTGATCGGACCGCATTCCTTCCTCATCCGATAGGCGCGGAAGGAGGGGTTCGTCGCCACCAGGCGATCGTAGTGCTGGCTTTCGATGACGTTCTTGCGCGCCGACCATCCCGCCACGTCGCCCGGGTTGGTCTGCGGGCCATTGGTGATCAGCTGGCGCTGCTGCGCCTGCGCCGGCTGGGCGACCGCGATGCCGAGCACGCAAGCTGCCGCCAACGCCAAGCCTGTCGCAGTCCTGTTGAACATGACTGTCGCCTCCTTGCGTAAATGGTCACGCGCGGTAAACAACGAGTACAACCTGCCGGTTCCGTGTCAGAAAAGAGTAAGAGACAGCATTCGGTCGCTACAGCGCGGGGTCGGCAAGGCCGCGCCGGCGGGAGGCGGCGAGGAGCGTATTGCGCAACAGACAGGCGATCGTCATCGGCCCGACGCCGCCCGGCACCGGTGTGATCGCGCCGGCAACCCCGCTCGCCGCCGCGTAATCGACATCGCCGACCAATCGGCTCTTCCCGTCCGCCGACAGGATCCGGTTGATCCCGACATCGATCACGGTGGCACCGGGCTTGATCCAGTCCCGACCGACCAGTTCCGGCCGACCCGCCGCCGCGACGAGGAGGTCGGCGCGCCGACAGACTGCCGCCGCGTCACGGCTCCTCGAATGCACCCAACCGACAGTGCAATCGGCGGCGAGCAGGAGCGCCGCCATCGGCTTACCGACGATGTTCGAGCGCCCGAGCACGGCGGCCTCGAGACCCGCGAGGTCGGCATGCACGCTCTTCAACAGGATCATGCACCCCTGCGGCGTTGCCGGCACGAGCGCGGGCAGCCCGCTCCACAGCCGGCCGACGTTGAGCGGGTGAAAACCGTCGACGTCCTTTGCCGGGTCGACGGCGGCGAGCACCCGCCGGGCATCGATCTGCGGCGGCAGCGGCAGCTGCACCAGGATGCCGTCGACGCGGTCGTCGCGGTTGAGCCGCTCGACCTCGGCGAGAAGCGCGGTCTGCGAGGTCGCCGCCGGCAGCGCCAGGGTCTGCGAGGCGAGCCCGGCGGCGGCGGCGGCGCGGTCCTTGCGGCCGACATAGGTCCGGCTTGCCGGGTCGTCGCCGACGAGGATCGCGGTAAGCCCCGGCGCGGCCCCGGCCGCCGCCGAGAATCGCGTCGCCGCGGCGGCGACGCGCCGGGAAAGTTCGTCGGCGAGCGCCTTGCCGTCGATTATCCACGCCCTTGCCATCGGTCGCTCCTCGGATGCGCGCGTTCGCGCCGGCCAGAATGACCCGCGGTGCAGGACGACGGCAATATTCCGCGCCCGATAATCCCGCGGGTGAGGATTCCGCGTGAAAATAAGCTTACTGATCGAATTCGACTGCGCGATAATTGCTGAATGCGGCAACCGGCGGCTTTGCGGCCTTGCACTTTGCGGACGGACTTTCGCGCCGGAGCGCGAGCCGGCAGACCACGGTTCCGCCGCCTGATGATCGCCGGCATGGTCCTGGGGGCGGTGCTGCGTCCGGTGGCGCGCGCTGCCGATATCTCGCCTGTGGCCCCGCTCGGCTCCGGGTTGCCGCCCATCGAGGTGGCGCCCGAGGCGCGCGGGCAGGCCGTCCCGAAACTGCCCGAGTTGCCGTTGCGGCCGGCGCCGTCACCCGAGTTCCCGCTGCCGCCGGTGCCGGCGCCGACCGCGCCGAGGCTGAAAAAGGCGCCGCTCTTCGTCTTGCGCGGCGTCAAGATCGTCGGCAACACCGTCATCGACGCCAAATCGATCGATGCGGTCGTTGCACCCTATGTCGGTAAGCCGGTCTCCGCCGCCGATCTCGAAGAGATCCGGCGTCGCTTCACCCTGCTTTTCATCAAGCGCGGTTTCATCAATTCGGGGGCGGTGATCCCCAATCAGAAGGTCGAGAACGGCATCGTCGCATTCAATTTCGTCGAAGGGCGGATCACCGGCATTGAGGTCGAGGGAACCAAACATTTCTCCCCCGAATTCTTCCGTGCCCGGCTGGAGCGCGCCGGCTCGCAGGTGCCGTTCAATGTCGCCGACATGGAACGCGAGCAGCAGATCCTCCTCGAGGATCCGCTGATCCGGCGGCTCAATCTCGAACTGCTGCCCGGGCTGGAGCCCGGGGAGGCGCACCTCGACGCCAAGGTGCTCGAAGGCAGCCCCTATTCGCTCGGGCTCTCGATCGCCGACGATCAATCGCCGACCGTCGGCGAGGTGCGCGGCGAGTTGCACGGCGCGGTCGCCAATCTGCTCGGCTACGGCGATATCCTCGCCGCGGAATATGGCCGCAGCCAGGGCATCGACGACGGCTATGTCGCCTATTCCGTGCCGATCCTGCCCGACGACACTCGCGTCAGCCTGCGCTACGACCGCAACGGCACCCTCGTCATCGCGCCGACGATCTCGCCGCTCAACATCACCAGCGAATATTCGAGCATTGCCGCCGGTATAAGCCGACCCTTCTACCGCACCGAAACGCAGAACCTGACGCTCGGCCTCGACCTCGAGCGGCGGCGGGCGCAGTCTTTTATCTTTGGCAACATCCCGTTTTCCTTCGCCGCCGGCGCGGTCAACGGCAACACCAACGTGACCGCCTTGCGGTTTTATCAGGCTTGGCTCGACCGCGACGCCAACCACGCTTTCGCCGCCCGCTCGACGATGAGTTTCGGGCTGCCGATCGTCGGCGCGACCGAGCCGCCGTCCGGCGCGGCGATGCCGCCCGGAACCCCGAGCGGCACCTTCTTTTCCTGGCTCGGGCAGACGCAATATGTCCGCCGCATCTTCAAGGATTGGGAAGCGGTCGTGCGCGGCGACCTGCAATTGACCGCCGATCCGCTGTTTCCGATCGAACAGTTCGCGCTCGGCGGTCTCGGCACGGTGCGTGGCTACCGCACCTATCTGACGGTCACCGACGATGCCCTTCTTGCCTCGGGCGAGTTGCGCATCCCGATCGCGAAGCTGCGCATTCCGCGTCTTGCCAGGGCCGACGCGGACGGCACCCTCCAGCTCGTGCCGTTCTACGACTATGGCCGCGGCTGGAATGTCGGGCGAGCGACGCCTTATCCGCCGGACATTTCGAGCGTCGGGCTCGGCTTGCGCTGGCTCGTCGGTTCCGGGATCACCGCTGAATTCTATTATGCGAAGGGTCTGCGCAAGGTTTCGGTCGGCACCTCGCTCGAGGATCGCGGCATCCTGTTCCGGGTCAGCGCCGATATCCTGACGTTTTGAGGCCCCGGTTAGTCGGTGAGCGCGGCCGGCACCCTCAGACCGACCTGCTGCATCAGCGCGCGCAAACCCTGGGCCTGGTCGCCGCTGGCCGCGTCGGCCGCCGCCGCGACCGCATCGTACCACAGCCCCGCCTGCGCAAGGACCGCGGCGCGGCGCTCCGGCGACGCGATGCGCGCCGCTTCTTCGGTGGCGGGGTCGGCGGCGACGCGTAACAGCGAGGCGCTGGCTACCACGTCGCGCGACGGCGCCAGCGGATTGACGACCGCCGAAATCGACCAGGTATAGAGGATCCCCGGCGCGAGCCGGACGCCGTAGCGGTCGAGCCGGACCCGATGGATGCCGGCTCCGTGCGGCGACGGGATTGTCGTCTCGATGACTGGAGCGGCTTGCCATGGCGCGCTGATCGTGAGGCGGAACGGAAACGCCGCCGGCCCGGAGACGTAATAATAGAGGGTCGGCGCGCGGCCCGTCGTCTCGCCCGCCTCGCTGTCGGGCGCGATGAGGGAGATCGTCGGCAGCGCGGAGACGAGCTTGACGGTGCCGCGCGAGGCGCCGCCGACGCGACCGCCGGGCGCGCCGCGCAGCGGCGGCTTGTAGACGGGCGGTTGACCCGCCGCGGCAGAGGGCGGCGCCGCATTCGCGGGGGCGCAAAAGAGCAGCGCAACGGCGAGGAGCGTCAGCGCGGCGGCGGGCCGTTTTCCGGTCATCGACCGCCTCCTCACAGCCAGTCGCCGATTAACAGATAGGGCGCCCAGTAAGCCGGGTGGGCAAAACGCGGGTCGGCCGCGAGCGCGCGCTGCGCCGCGCGCAGCGCCTGCGCCCGCGACAGCCCCGATTTGAGGCCCTTGTAGAATTGGGCGACCATCGCGCCCGATGCCTTGTCGTTGATATACCACAAGGTCGCGAGCGCGCTGCGCGCCCCCGCCTTGAGCGCGACGCCGGCCAGACCCAGCGCGGCGCGGTCGTCGCCGCTGGCCGTCTCGCAGGCGCTCAGGATCAGCAGTTCGAGCGGGATGTCGCGCGTCGAACCGTATTTTATGTCAGATTCCAGGTCGTCCATCGTCAGCTTGCCGTCGAAGGCGAGCACGAAAGTCCGGCTCGGATCGTCGCCGAACTGGCCGTGCGAGGCGATGTGAACGATGTCGTATCGTCCGCTCTTCAGATCGCGCGCGAAGCGGGTCCGCGTGAAGCCGCTGTTGAGCAGCTCGTCGCCGCCTTCCAGCTCGTGCACGGCGGCGACCTCATGGGCGACGTTCGGCAGCGGCACGTAGCCCTGAACGCTGTGCGATATCCCAAGCACGAGCGCAGTGCCGGCCCCGGCCGCGAGCGGTTTCGGCGCGACCAGCTTGAGGCTGGGGACGATCGCGGTGGCGAAGCGGTCCACGAGAAATTCGTGCCCGTCGAAAAATGCGGCAAACGGTACAACGCGCAGGACTTCGTCGGGAACGATGACGAGGGTGTCGACGCGGTGCGCCGTCAGCGCCGGCACGATCGGCCGGATGATCTGGTCGTAGAGCCGCCGCGCGGGCACCAGGTACTCGTTCGTCGTGCGTTTTTCCAAAAGCTCACGGAAGCGGGTTACTTCTCGCCGCAGCCGCTTTTCCGGGACCGGCACCGTGTAGTCCTTGATCTCCTTGCCGAAGCTGACCAGGATCTCGATCCGGTCGGGGAGCGAGATCGGATAGAGCACGGCGGTGCCGGGAGCGATGCTTTCGATCGCCTTCTGCTGCGCCTCGAAGGTGGTGACGCAAGAATCGCGGAAATAATCCTCTAATTCGCTTTCCCGCAGGCGATCGACGCTGGCGCGCGCCTCGCGCAGCAGCGGCCGGGCCGCGGCCGGGTCGGCCTTGGCGCGGTCGATCAAGAGGGCGGTGAACTGCAGATAGAGCGGCCCGAAGGTCTTGCGGTAGGACGACACCCCGCCGTGATACTCGACCGGGATGTCCTGGCGGATCGACTGCAGATCGGCGACCGCTTCGCGATAGCTGGCGATTGCCGCGTCGATGCGGCCTTGGGCGCGGTCGAGCCGGCCTTCCTGCCATTCCCAGCGGAAGCGCAGGTCGGGGGAGGAGGCCCGCTGCGCGGCGAACAGCGCCTGCTCGGTCAGCCGGCGGGCATCCTCGACGCGACCGGCGCGTTCGTAGAGCCGGCCGAGGTTGCCGAACGCGAGCGACGACAAGGTCCAGTCGTGCGATGCCTTGGCAGCCGCCGCTGCCGTGCGAAAGGCCCGATAGGCGACGGCCTCGGCGCCAGCCGACAGCTTGCCGGCGCGATCGAACAGGACCGAACCGGCGGAGACGAGCGCCATGTCGCGGCCATAGGAATCCGGAGCGCGGTCGAGGCGATCGACGGCGCGGGTCAAGAGCGGCAGCGCGCTCGCCCGATCGTTCTGTGCAAAGGCGAGGCGGGCCGAATTGATTTCGGCGGTGGCCGCAAGCGCCCCGTCATGGGCCCCCTCGGCGGCGCTGACGGCCTCGCGATAGGCCGCTGCCGCGGCCCCCGGCCGGGCCGTCGCGGCATAGAGATTGCCGAGATCGTTGCTGCTGGCCGCGAGGGTTCCGAGGTCGCTGAGCCGGCGCGCCAGATCACGGCTGCGCAGCAACAGCGGCTCGGCGACGGCGCTGCGCCGGGCCATGAAGGCGAGATTGCCGAGCGCCCCGGTAGTCGCCGCGACGAGCTTTTGGTCGCGCTGCTGTTCCGCCTTGTCGAGCGCCGCATCGAGGTCTTTGCGGGCATCGCGGAAATAGCCGGCGACGCGATAGGCTTCGCCGCGCCGGGCCAGCGCCTGGGCTTCGAGATCGGCCGCGCCGGCCTGCCGGCACAACTGGATCGCCTGCGACCAATGCCGCGTCGCCGCCACCAGATCGCCGGCCTGAAAGGCCGCGGCGCCGCGGCCGATGTCGTCGAGCGCCTGCTGACGGGCGTTCCCGACCTGCGCCGAGGCCGGCAGGGCAAGACAGGTGAGCGCCGCAATGAGGGCAATGGCAGGACCGAGCCGCATCATTTTTCCGTCATCACGATCAAGGTGCCCGTTTGGCCGGCTTCGAGCCGGTGGTGGTGGAACGCGACACAGGGGTCGTCCGGGGCTTCGCGATGCAGCTCGGCGAATATCTGAGCCGCCGCCGCAGACCCGGCCGCCAGCGCCGCGAACGCCGCCTCGTAGCGCGCGATATGCGCGGCAGGGTAGCGCTCGCCATCCAAGGGTTCGAAGATCCGGATCGGGTGATGCCTTCCTTTGACGACGAAATCGCCGATCGGCCGAAACCGGTGCCGCTGCGATTGCCGGACGATCGCCTCCGAGCAGCAGATTCGCGTGCCGATCGCCTTGTTGAGCCCTTCGAGCCGCGAACCGGTATTCAGCATGTCGCCTTGGGCGCTGTATTTCAACCGGGACGGCGTGCCGACATTGCCGACCATCGCGACGCCGCAGTGGACCCCGACGCGCGTGTGGCGGAAGCCGACGCCGCGGGCGCGTTGCTCGGCGCTGAACCGCTCTCCGAAGGCGGCGATGCCGAGGGCTGCGGCGACCGCGCGGTCGGCATGGTCGGCCTGCGGCTGCGGCGCGCCGAAAAAGGCGAGGACGCCGTCGCCCATGAACTCGTTGATGTACCCGGCCTCGGCGAAGATCGCCGCGCCGACGCCCGCGAAATACTCGTTGGTGAGCGGCGCCAGGTCCGCGGGGTCGATCGTCTCGGACAGCGTCGTGAAGTCGGCGACGTCGGAAAACACGACCGAGAATTCGCGGCGCTCGCCGCCGAGTTCGGGGAGCGCGTCGGCCTCGACCATTTGCGCGATCACGGCCGGCGGCAGATAGTGCTCGAAGCTGCGGCGCAGCCGCGCGCGGGCGCGGTTGCTCGCCGCGTGCAAAACCTGGTTGGTCAGCGCCGCTGCCGCGAGCCACGCGCCGGCGGCCGGCACGACCGGCAGCAAGAGGCCCATCCCGAAGGCCGCATAGACGATGCCGGCGAGCCCGCCGAGGCCGGCGCCGGAGGCGATGATCGCCGGTGTCGTCAAACGGATGCCGAGGCCGAGCGCCGCGCCGGCCATGGCCCATGCCCAGATCCACAAATCTTCGACGGGCCGCGGCCATCCGCTCAGCGCCCGCGTCCCATAGAGCGCCTGCCGGATCAGCTGGTCGGCAATTTGCGCGTGAATGTCGAAGCCCCAGATGCGGGGGGCGTCGCCGAACCCGGTGTTGAACGGCGTATAGAGCTTTTTCTCGACGCTCTCGGCGGCGCTGGCGATGATGATCGCGCGGCCATGGACGAGCGGCGCGTCTCGGTCGCTCGCCATGATCTCGCGGTAATCCCGGATCGGGAACGGCTGTGGCCCACCGTGGAAATCGAGCAGCGTCTGGAAGCCGCTGCTGTCGACCCGCAGATAGGGCCCGCGCGCATCGTCGAGAGGATCGACGACCGCCTTGCCGAGCCGCAGGCTGCCGGGAGTGGGTCCCGCGCCGGGTGCGATTCGGTAATGCCAGAGATAATGGCGCGCCAGCGCCATCCCCAGCGTCTCGTATTCGCTCCGGCCGTCGCCGGCATACAGCAGGCCGCGGCGCACGATGCCGTCCGGGTCTTGGACGACGTCGGACAGCACGGCGCGATCGCTGCCTTGCAGTTGCTGCGGTGGCGGCACGCCGCTGTCAGCGCCGTCGCCCAGCTTGAACACCCAGAGGATGTTCGGGTAGCGCCGCAGCGCCTCATCGAACCGCTGCGTGCCGATCGCATCCTCCCGCGGCCGCGGGTAATTGTGGTAGATGTCGATCCCGATGACCCGCGGCTGCCAGCTTTCCAGCCGTTCGAGCAGTGCCGCGAAATCGCGGTCGCGCAGCGGCCAGCCATCCTTCAGTTCGTTGATCTCGTTCTCGGTGACGGCGACGATCAGCAAGCGTTTTCCGGTCGCGTGCCCGGCCCAGGCGACCCGCAATTCGTCGTAGGCGATCAGCTCCAAGGGCTGCAGCCAGCCCTGCATGCGCAGCAGAATGATCGCCGCGGCGACGAATTGCGCGCCGAGGAACGCCTTGATGCTCGCCCGGCGCCACAGCCGCGGCAGCCAATCCCGCAAGGGCGGCCAGCCTCGCGTCGGTGTGCCGACCGTCGTCGTCATACGCCTGTCAGCCGCAGCGCATTTCGAGGCGGATCGCGGTGTGGCGGGGCAGGGCGGGCAGGGCTCGGCCGGCCGCGCCGGGGGCGCCCGCGGCGGCGCGCGGGGCGAGATAGAGCGCCGGCAATACCGCCTCGGGGTCCTGCGGCAGCCCGCCGCGCCCGCCCGCGACAAAGCTCGATTGCGGCAAGCCGCGGCGCGCCGCGCAGCTCGTCC
>DASYYD010000271.1:0-4000 GCA_035934195.1 Allostellaceae bacterium
TGCAGGCCTTCGGCCGGGTGCCGGCGATGCTGAACCCGACCGCCGGCCCGGACGGCGTAGTCTCTGCCGCGTGCACCGCCGGGCTGCGGCTCGCCCTCACCTCGCGCCGCTTCGTCGAGATCGCGCGCCTCGACGCCGTCGCCGCCCGGCTCGCGGGCGAAGTCGAGCTTCTCTACATCGAGGATGTGCGGGCCGAGATCGGCTTCGGCGCGAAGCTCCGCGGGCTGCTTGGCGCCCGCTTGGCGGCGCGTCGGCATCGGCGGCTCGGCGTCGCGGCGCAAGATCCGGCGGTCGTCCTCTTCACGTCCGGCTCGGAGGGGGCGCCCAAGGGCGTCGTGCTGAGCCACGCCAATCTCCTCGTCAATCAGCGGCAGATCGCGGCGCGGGTCGATTTCAGCCCGCGCGACTTGGCCCTCAACGCGCTGCCGATGTTTCACGGCTTCGGGCTCACCGGCTTTCTGCTGCCGCTGCTTTCGGGCGTGCCCTGCCATCTCTATCCCTCGCCGCTGCATTATCGTATGGTGCCGGAGATCGCCTACGCCACCAACGCGACGATTCTCTTCGGCACCGACACCTTCCTCTGGGGCTATGCGCGGCGCGCCAACCCATATGATTTCTTCGCGCTGCGCTACGTCTTCGCCGGCGGCGAGAGCGTGCGCGAGGAAACCCGCGCGCTGTGGTTCGAGCGCTTCGGCGTACGCATTCTCGAAGGCTACGGCGTCACCGAATGCGCGCCGGTCCTCGCCGTCAACACGCCGATGCACTACAGAACCGGTACGGTCGGCCGGCTGCTGCCGCTCGTCGAGCACCGCCTCGAGCGGGTCGAGGGGATCGCGGCGGGCGGCCGCCTCCTCGTGCGCGGCCCCAATGTGATGCTCGGCTATCTCTCCGCCGACCGCCGGCAGGCGCTTGAGCCGCCGCCGGGCGGCTGGTACGACACCGGCGACATCGTCGCGATCGACGACGAGGGGTATGTGAGGATCCTGGGGCGCGCCAGGCGCTTCGCCAAGATCGGCGGCGAGATGGTCTCGCTCGCGCAGTCCGAAGCGATCGCCGAGGCCGCTTATCCCGACATGCGCCACGCCGTTGTCGCGATTCCCGATCCGCGGCGCGGCGAGATTCTCGTTCTCGTCAGCGAGGCGCGCGGCATCGAGCGGGCCCGCCTCGTCGCGGCCGCCCGCCGCCTCGGGCTCCCCGATCTCGCGGTGCCGCGCGAGTTCTTGGCGGTCGAGCGCCTGCCGCTGCTCGGCACCGGCAAGCCGGATTATCCCCGGATCGCGCAAATCGCGGAAAACGCGAAGAACCCAGGCGAACACGCCGCACTGCAATAACAACCGAGGTAGGCGATGCATTGGCTGTGGGTCATCATCATCGGCTTTATCGCGGGCGCCATCGCCAAGCTCTTCGTGCCGGGACCGCACGGCTTCATCGTGACGACCCTGCTCGGCATCGCCGGGGCCGTCGTCGCGACCGTCATCGGGCGGGCGATCGGCTGGTATGCGCCGTGGCAGGGCGCCCGGTTCATCGGCGCGATCGTCGGCGCGGTGG
The DNA here is from genome assembly GCA_035934195.1 of Allostellaceae bacterium. Classification (GTDB taxonomy): domain Bacteria; phylum Pseudomonadota; class Alphaproteobacteria; order ATCC43930; family CGMCC-115725; genus AP-15. The sequence continues at coordinate 1,549 of DASYYD010000271.1, forward strand.
TGATTCTCGCGGTCTACCGGGCGGTGGCCGGCGGCCCGCGTCCCTGAGCCCGCGGTTTCCCGGCTCTGCGCGGCCGCGTTGTTCGCAGCTGCGAAAGGCGGTAAATTCGCCTCGCGATGACTATCTATAGACTTGCGGCAGCCTGCAAACGGGCGGCCGCGATTTTAGTCTAGAGCCTCTATCGAGCGATCCGAACAACCTTGGCCGTCACCTCCGCTCCGCCTTCGCCCCCCGCCATCACGAGCGTCACGATCGAGGACGAGATGCGCCGCTCGTACCTCGATTACGCGATGAGCGTGATCGTGGCGCGCGCGCTCCCCGATGTCCGCGACGGCTTGAAGCCGGTCCACCGCCGCATCCTCTATTCGATGAAGATCAACGGCAACGAGTGGAACCGCGGCTATCGCAAATCGGCCCGCATCGTCGGCGATGTCATGGGCAAGTATCATCCGCACGGCGACCTCGCGATCTACGACGCGATGGTGCGGCTGGTGCAGGATTTCGCGATGCGCCTGCCGCTGGTCGACGGGCAGGGCAATTTCGGCTCGATGGACGGCGACCCGCCGGCGGCCTCGCGCTACACCGAGGCGCGCCTCGCCCGCGCCGCCGATACGCTGCTCGACGACCTCGACAAGGACACCGTCGATTTCCAGCCGAACTACGACGACACCGAGCGCGAGCCCAAGGTGTTGCCGGCCGGCTTCCCGAACATCCTCGTCAACGGCGGCTCCGGCATCGCGGTCGGCATGGCGACCAACATCCCGCCGCACAATTTGGCCGAGGTCATCGACGCCTGCTGCGCCTATCTCGACAACCGGGCGATCACCGTCGAAGAACTGATGGAATACGCGCCGGCGCCGGATTTCCCGACCGGCGGCGTCATCATCGGCCGGGCCGGCAGCCACGCCGCCTACAAGACCGGCCGGGGTGCGGTCATCCTGCGCGGCAAGACGCATGTCGAGGAGGTGCGCAAGGACCGCGACGCGATCGTCTGCACCGAGATCCCCTATCAGGTGAACAAGGCGCGGCTCGTCGAGCGCATCGCCGAGACGGTGCGCGAAAAGATCATCGACGGCATCGCCGAGTTGCGCGACGAGAGCGACCGCGACGGCGTGCGCGTCGTCATCGAATTGAAGCGCGACGCCGAGCCCGACATCGTTCTGAACCAGCTCTTCCGCCACACTGCTTTGCAGACGAGCTTCGGCGTCAACATGCTGGCGCTCAACGGCGGGCGGCCCGAGCAGTTGAACTTGCGCGACATCGTCGCCGCCTTCATCGCCTTTCGCGAGGAGGTCATCACCCGCCGCACCCGGCATCTGCTCGGCAAGGCGCGCGAGCGGGCGCACATCCTCTTAGGCCTTCTGATCGCTGTCGCCAATCTCGACGAGGTCATCGCCCTGATCCGCAGCGCCGCCGACCCGGCCGCGGCGCGCGAGGGGCTCCTCGCGCGCGCCTGGCCGGCGGGCGAGGTGATGCCGCTCGTCGCGCTCGTCGGCGAAGCCGGGCATGAGGTCGCCGCCGACGGCGCCTACCGGCTCTCCGACGCGCAGGCGCGCGCCATCCTCGACCTGCGGCTGCAACGCCTGACGGGCCTGGAGCGCGGCAAGATCGCCGAGGAATTGAACGGCCTCGTCGCCGAGATCGCCCAATATCTCGAAATCCTGCGCTCGCGCCCGCGCCTCATCGAGGTGTTGCGCGGCGAGCTGCTGGCGATCAAGGAGCGCTTCCAGACGCCGCGGCGCACCGCCATCGAGGATGTCGAGTTCGAGGCCGACATCGAGGCCTTGATCCAGCGCGAGGCGATGGTCGTGACGGTCAGCCACACCGGCTATATCAAGCGCGTGCCGCTCTCGACCTATCGCGCCCAGCGGCGCGGCGGGCGCGGGCGCGCCGGCATGGCGATCCGGGAGGAGGATTTCCTCTCCGAAGTGTTCGTCGCCTCGACCCATGCGCCGGTGTTGTTTTTCACCTCGTCCGGCCGCGTCTATAAGCTGAAGGTGCACCGGCTGCCGATCGGCACGCCGCAGGCGCGCGGCCGCCCGATGGTCAATCTGTTGCCGAACCTCACCGAGGGCGAAACGATCTCGACGGTCATGCCGCTGCCCGAGGACGAAGAAACCTGGGGCGAGCTGACGGTCATGTTCGCGACCGCCGGCGGCTATGTGCGGCGCAACGCGCTTTCCGATTTCGCCGACGTGCGCGCCAACGGCAAGATCGCGATGAAGTTCGAGGGCGAGGACGCCGAGGATCGGCTGATCGCCGTCGCCACCTGCAGCGACGACGACGATGTGCTGCTCGCCAGCCGCAACGGCAAGGCGATCCGCTTTCCGGTCGGCGACGTGCGCGTCTTTACCGGGCGCAGTTCGGTCGGCGTGCGCGGCATTCGCCTCGCCGGGGAGGACGCCGTCATCTCGATGTCGATCCTGCGCCACGAGGCCGTCGGCCCCGACAT
>DASYYD010000274.1:0-11063 GCA_035934195.1 Allostellaceae bacterium
GATGTAGTTGCGCGGGATCGCGCCGCCGACGACGCTGTCGGTGAAGGTGATGCCGGTGCCGCGCGGCAGCGGCTTCACGTCGATCGTCACGTCGGCGAACTGGCCGTGCCCGCCGCTCTGCCGCTTGAACCGCGAATGCTGCTGCGTGCCGCGGCGGATCGTCTCGCGGTAGGGCACGCCCGAGGCGTGCGAGCCCACCGCGAGATTGTGCCGGTTGCGCAAGCGGTCGAGCGCGATCTGCAGATGGATGTCGCCCTGGCCCCACAGCACCATCTCGCGGGTGTCGGGGTTCTGCTCGAGTTCGAGGGTCGGGTCCTCCTCGACGAGCTTGCCGATAGCCGGGCTCAGCTTGACTTCGTCGATGCGCTTCTCGGCGGCGATCGCGAGGCCGAAGACCGGCTGCGGGCGCTCCGGCCGCGGCAGCGCGGCGGCCTTGCCGGAGGGGGTGAGGACCGCGCCGGTGGCGACATCCTCCATCCGCGTCAGCCCGACGATCTCGCCGGCCTGGGCGGTCTGCAGCTTTTCCTGCTGCGCGCCGGTGAGGCGCACGATGCCGGCGACGCGGGTGCCGTTCAGCACCATCCCCTCGTTGATCGCGCCGCGCCATACCCGCACCAAGGTCAGCTTGCCGGTGTGCGGCAGGTGATAGGTCTTGACGACCTGCGCCAAAGGCTCGCCCTGGGCGGCGATGCCGAGCCGCGCGGCGGTCTCCTGCGGCAGCGGCGTCTCGTGCCTGAGCGCCTTCCACAGGCGCCGCACGCCGTGCTCGGCGAACGCCGAGCCGAGGAACACCGGCACGATCTGCGCCTGCCGCAGATTGCGCGTCAGATGGCCGTAGATCTCGTCCTTGCTCGGCTCTTCGTCCTCGAGCAGCTTTTCCAAGAGCGCGTCGTCGAAATCGGCGAGCTTCTCGATCAGGCCGCTGCGGGTCGGGCGTTCGCGGTCCCAGAAATCGGCCGGCAATTCGACCAGTTCCGAGGCGTGCCCCGGCTTGTATCGGTAGGCGCGCTCGCTGACCAGATCGACATAGCCGGTCGCCTCGGAATCGGCGCCGCGCAGCGGCACCTGGCGCAGCACCAGCGGCTTCGCCGAAACTTCCTGCAAGGCGGCGAGCACGTCGCGCACCCGCGCGTTGGCGGTGTCCATCTTATTGATGAACAGCATATGCGGGATGTTGTGATGGTTGAGGAAGCGCAACAGCGGGCTGATCGTCAACGCGCGCTCGACCTCCGGCTCGCAGACGACGACCGCGACATCGCTCGCCAGCACCGCGCCCTCGGCCTCGTAGAGCAGCTCGATCGAGCCGGGGCAGTCGAGGATCGTCCACGGATCGCCGAGGAAACGCGCGGCGGCGACGTTGATCTCGGTCGACATCTGCCGCGCCCGGGCTTCCGCCGCATGGTCGCCGACCGAATTGCCGTCGCGCACGCTGCCGCGCCGGGTCGTGCTGCCGCTCGCATAGAGCAGCGCCTCGAGCAGCGTCGTCTTGCCCGACAGATACGGGCCGATCAGGGCGACACAGCGGGGGGCAGCGGTCGCATTCGCCATAGGCGCCTCCGTTTCCTCATTCTCGGGCGACCGCGCGGACCCCGCGACGGCGGTCCGGCGACGCCTCTCTATCTTTCCCGATCGTTGCGCGGGGGCGGCCCGTCACGCAACGGAAATCTGGCCGCCGGCGCCACCCTCTCAGCCGAGCGCCCGGCAGGCGCGCTCGATGCGCGTGCACGCCTCGCGCAGGACCTCGGTCGAGGTCGCGTAGGAGATGCGGAAATGCGGCGCCAGGCCGAACGCGCTGCCGTGCACCACCGCGACGTTCTCGGCCGCCAGCAAGTAGCGCACGAAATCCTCGTCGCTCTCGATGACCTCGCCCTCGGGCGTGCGCTTGCCGATGAGCCCGGCGCAAGAGGGATAGACGTAGAAAGCGCCTTCCGGCGTCGGGCAGAAGAGGCCGGGCACCCGGTTCAGCATTTGGACCACGAGGTCGCGCCGCTCCCTGAAGGCGCGGTTGTGCTCGGCGATGAAGCCCTGCGGGCCGTTCAACGCCTCGATCGCGGCGGCCTGGCTGACCGAGCACGGGTTGGCGGTCGAGTTCGACTGGATCGCCCCCATCGCCTTGATCAGCGCCTTCGGGCCGCCGGCATAGCCGATGCGCCAGCCGGTCATGCAATAGGCCTTCGAGACGCCGTTGACGGTCAGGGTGCGCTCGTAGAGGCGCGGCTCGACCTCGGCGATCGTGGCAAAACGGAAATCGTCGTAGACGAGGTGCTCGTACATGTCGTCGGCCATGACCCAGACCTGCTCGTGCCGCCGCAGCACCTCGGCGAGCGCCCTCAGATCGGCCGCGCTGTAGGCCGCTCCGCTCGGGTTCGAGGGCGAGTTGAGGATCAGCCACTTGGTGTTCGGCGTGATCGCCGCCTCGAGATCCTCGGGGCGCATCTTGAAGCCGTTGTTCTGCGGGCAGGCGACCGGCACCGGCGTCCCTTCGCAGAGCAGCACCATTTCGGGGTAGGAGACCCAATAGGGCGCCGGGATGACGACCTCGTCGCCGGGGTTCACGGTGGCGACCAGCGCGTTGTAGAGCACCTGCTTGCCGCCCGAGCTGACGGTGATCTGGGAAGTCTCGTAGTCGAGGCCGTTCTCGCGCTTGAACTTTTGCGCGATCGCCCGCTTCAGCTCGATCCGCCCGTCGAAGACGGTGTATTTGGTGTCGCCGGCGGCGATCGCGGCGACCGCCGCCTCCTTGATGTTCTGCGGCGTGTCGAAATCGGGCTCGCCTTGGCTGAGGCTGATGACGTCGCGCCCGGCCGCCTTCAATTCGGTGGCGAGCGCGGTGATCGCCATCGTCGGCGACGGTTTGACGCGAGACAGGCGGTCGGCGAGAAAAGGCATCAGCGGGCTTTCCGGAAGTGAGCCGCTCAACTTACCCGCCGCCGCCGCCGGTGTGAAGCGGCAACGGCGCGCGGAACCAGAGAAGCAACAGCAACGGCATGCCCGAGACGGATGGCCGGACGGCATCGCCGTCGCGCAGCTGCAGATCGCCCGCCCGACGGGCAAGCTGAAGGCGGTCCTCGCCTTCCCGCCGGGCAAATGCATTTTAGAGTTGACAAAGGGTTTTCTGAGGTTCTATATTACATATGCGTCGTGGTTCGCCGGCATAGATTAGATAGGAGACCGATATGGCAACCAACACCGACGTAGAGTTGAAACTTGCGCACAGGATCCCTGAGTTTTTGCGCGAAGCAGGAATACTGCCGGAAGGCTATCAATGCGAAGTGCATCTCCATCGCGGAAATAGAAAAAAGCGGAGAGATGCCGAATTTGAAGGGAATTGGGATCCGGACACGGATTCGATTCGAATAGCATTTTCGCCGAGGGAGGAGGAGATCGAGACTACGGCTGACGAGGTCGCAGCTTCATCCAAGACGGCGAATCCGGGACCTGCAGAAGATCGGTTATCGGACCTCCTTCGCGCACTGGGTCGCGCCGAAGGACGTCCGGGCTACGAATTTGTTTCGTTGAAATGGTTTCGCGATACCGCGCTGGTCCATGAGGGATTCCAGTGGGCGGCGGATGAGTCCGCACGGCATGACGCTCTACGCGAAGCGATCGACAGGCGTTGGATTCTGACGAGCAAAGTCGCCAATCCCAGACCGCCGCATTTTCCGGTTACGGCAATCCGGTTGAACCGGCAGATGCCCGAGGTGAACGCTGTGCTCGGAAACCGCGCTGGCAGTCTCCCGGCTTTTCGTCCGGTCTCCATACGCGGAGAGCCTTTGTCGGCGACGGTCCTGAGCGACAGGCGGTGATTTGGCTCTCTATTTTTTGGATACTAGCGCGCTGGTGAAATTATACGTGCAGGAGACGGGCACGGACCGGCTCCTGCCGCTGATCAGCGATCAGCCTGAAAATCGGTTTGCGGTTCTGGCAATTTCGGTAGTCGAAGTCCGTTCTGCGATTAGGCGCCGTCAGCGCGCGGAGGACATCGACGCCACCATTGCTGATGCAATTCTCAAAAGTGTGCGAAGCCACATGGAGACCCGTTTTATCCGACAGGCGGTCAACGACACCGTGATCGACGCCGCACTGGATTTGATCGATCGCTACGCGCTGCGTGCTTACGACGCCATCCAATTGGCAGGATGCCTCGTGCTCTGCACAATCGCAGCTGAGGCATTCACGTTTGTCTGCTCAGATCACCGATTGCTGGAGGCGGCGCGATCGGAACAGTTGAAGGTGCTCGATCCGGCCGCATGAACTGGCGGGTCACGCGTGCAGCACCTTGGAGAGGAACCGGCGCGTGCGCTCGCTCGAGGGATCCGCGAAGAAGCGCTCGGGGGCGGCTTCCTCGACGATGGCCCCGCCTTCGAGAAAGATCGCGCGGTCGGCGGCGCGCCGCGCGAAGCCGACCTCGTGGGTGACGACGATCATCGTCATGCCGTTCTGCGACAGATCGAGCATCACCTCGAGCACCTCGGCGACCATTTCGGGGTCGAGCGCCGAGGTCGGCTCGTCGAACAGTATCAATTTCGGGTGCATCGCCAAGGCCCGGGCGATGGCGACGCGCTGCTGCTGTCCGCCCGACAGTTGTTCGGGGTAGGCGTCCGCCTTTTCCGGCAGGCCGACGAGGGCGAGCAGGCGCCGCGCTTCCGCGACCGCCGCCGCCTTGCCCGTCTTCAGCACTCTGATGGGGGCGGCGGTGATGTTTTGCAGCGCCGTCATGTGCGAGAACAGGTTGAACTGCTGGAACACCATGCCGATCGCGCGGCGCTGCACGGCGATCGCCGATTCCGGCAGCGCGACCCTTCGGCCGTCGACGTCCTTGCAGCCGATCGGCTCGCCGCACAGCCGGATCACGCCGGCATCCGGCCGCTCCAGATGGTTGATCGTGCGCAAGAGCGTACTCTTGCCGCCGCCGCTCGGCCCCAGGATGACGACGACCTCGCCCTTCGCGACCCTGAGGCTCACCCCCTTCAGCACCTCCGTCGCGCCGAAGCGTTTATGGACGCCCTCGGCCTCGAGCACCCATTCGGTCGTGGCGGCGGCGGAAAGGGCGCTATTGCGAGTCACGCGACAGGATCTCCGCGTCGATCTTCTGCCGCAGCCGCCCGCCGGCGGGCGCGACGTGCCGCGACAGGCGCGCCTCGATCCGCTCCTGGATGAGGCCCCACACCGTCGTCATCAGCAGATAATAGAGAGCCGCGACGATGAAGATCTCGAGCACCTTGAACTGGATCTGCACCAATTCCTCGGTGCGCCGCAACAGCTCCTCCATCGAGATTACCGAAGCCAGCGAGGAGGTCTTCAACAGCCCGTTGAAAGTGTTGCCGAGGGGCGGCACGATGATGCGCAGCGCCTGCGGCAGCACGACGAGGCGCATCGTCATCGCCTGCGTCATGCCGACCGCGCGCGCCGCCTCGACCTGGCCCTTCGGCACCGACAGGATGCCGGCCCGGATGATCTCGGCGAGATAGGCGCCCTCGTTGACGCCGAGCCCGAGCAGCGCGGATTCGAGCACGTTGAGCTTGATGCCGAGCTGCGGCAGCCCGGTATAGATGATGATCAGCTGCACCAAGACCGGGGTGCCGCGCATCAGCCAGACGTAGAGCGATGCCGGCTTGTTGATGAAGGGGTTGGAGGACAGCCGCATCAGCGCCGCGGCGAGCCCGCAGCCGAGGCCGATCGCCAGCGAGGCGAGCGAGAGCCCCAGCGTCACCCCGGCGCCGAGCAGCAGGTATTCGCTGTGCAGATAGTGGAAGAACGCCGCCCAATCCCACATCGCCGCCGCTCCGGCCCGTGCCCGGTCAATCCGCGGGCACCGCGCATTTGGGGGGCGGCAAGGGGCCCGTCTCGACCTTGAACGGCCCCGGCAGCGCGCAGTGGTGATAGCTCGCGAAGAGCTTCTCGAGGCTGCCGTCCGCCTGCATCGCGTTCAAGACCTGCGCCACCGCGCCGGCCAGCTCGGCGTTGGCGAAGGCGAGCGCCTCGCGGTGCGGATCGAGCCCGGTCAGCGCGATGCGGAACAGGTTGCGCCCTTGCTTCTTATAGTAGAACGCCTGGTCGGTATTGATGAAGGCGCCGTCGGCCTGCCCCGCCGTCAGGGCCTGCAGCACGTCGGCATAGGTCGTGAAAGTGTGTATGTCGATCGCCGGCTTGCCGGCCTTGGCGAGATCGTCGGAGGCGTCCTTGGCGTCCTTGGCGTCGATGGTGCCGAGCTCGACGGCGAACTTCTTGCCGGAGAAGTAGTCGAGCCCCTCGATCGGATCCTTGTTGTCTTTGCCGACGACGATCGTCAGCGTCGTCGCCCCGTAAGGGATCATCATGACCTGCGCGGCGCGCTCGGGCGTGTAGAACATGAAGCTGTCGATCATGTCGAAGCGCCCGTCCTTGAGTCCGGGGATCATCGTCGCGAACTGCGTCCTCTCGAACTGCATTTTGAGGCACAGGCGCTGCGCGATCAGCTTGCCGAAATCGGGGTCGAGCCCGATGATGTTGCCGCTGTCGTCGATGTACTGAATGGGCGCCACCGTCGGGTTGATCGCGGCGGTCAGGACGCCGGCCCCGATGAGCGGCGGGTGGCCGAGCTTCGGCGTGCACGGCTGCGCCTGCGCGGCGCCGCATAAGAGTTGCCCCGCCGCGAGCGCCAACGCGGCGACGGCCGAAGAGAAGGTGGTGCGCATGCTCGCTCTCCCTGTCTGGCGGCGCGCCGGGGCGCCGTGCCCTTATCAAGCCATGCCGCTCCCGGCGTTGTCCAATCGAACCGAGCGGGCGAGGCGTCGGAGTGGCGTCGCCGCCGCCGAAGATTTATCTTGATCGTGCGATGGCCGAGGCCGACGAACTCTACGAGCAGGACTTCCTGCGTTGGACCGAGAAGCAGGCGGCGGCGCTGCGCCGCGCCAAGGGCTCGAACCTGCCGCTCGATTGGGAGAACCTCGCCGAGGAGATCGAGAGCTTGGGGAAATCGGAGCGCAAAGGGCTCAGATCGCAGATAAGGCGAATTCTCCGCCCCCTTTTCAAGCTAACGGCCTCTCCGGCATCCGCGCCGCGGCCGGGCTGGGAGGAATCGATCCGCGACGCGCGCGCCGAGATCGATGACATCCTGCGGGACAGCCCAAGCCTTCGACGCGAGATCGCGGGGCTCGTTTCCGAACAGGCGCCGATAGCGGCGAAATTCGCGGCGGCCGATCTGACGGGCTATGACAAAGCCGCGGGCGCTGTCCGGGCGAGGCTCGAAAAAGGCGGCTTCACCGCCGAGGAAGTGCTCGGCGACTGGTTTCCGGACCCGCCCCGCAAGCTGGAATGAGCGCCAGGGCGTTTACCAGGCCACGCCGCCCCCGGGGCTCCTCCACCGACGAGGTAAGAGCGGCGAGGCGCCTACGGGATGATCTCGTCGGCACCGGCGAGGATCACCGGCGACAGCTGTAGGCCGAGAGCGCGCGCCGTCTTCAGGTTGGCCGTGAGGTGGAACCGGGTCGGCTCTTCGACCGGGATGTCCGAAGGCTTCGCGCCTCTCAGGATTTTGTCGAGGATGGCCGCCGCTCGCCGGACGGATTCCAAGTCGTCGGGGCTTTCGGCGAAGAGGAAACCCTCGCGCGCCATCGGCGAAGAAAATGCGAAGGTCGGCAGACCATGGGCGATCGCGAAGTCGGCGATCTCCTTGGCGTGTTTCCGGAAGAGAGGGATTGAGGAGACGACCCAAGCGTCCGCACCTGCGCGCTTCAGCTGCGCGAAGGCCGCGGCGAAATCCGCATCTGAGCCGACCGGCACCAGCGAAACCGCCACACCCAGCCGCTTCCCGGCTTCTGTCGCGTGCTGCACTGTAAGCTGCCAATAGTCGCCTCGGCCGTAACCGAGATAGCCGATGCGCCGGATTTGCGGCGAGGTTCGCTGCAACAGCTGCATCCCCCGCCCGATCGACCCGGCCCAGGCAGCGCCGGTGACGTTGCCGCCGGGCGCCGCGAGGCTCTTGACGAGCCCGAGCCGGACCGGATCCGGCACGCCCGTGAAGACGATCGGGATCGTTTTCGTTCGCTCGGCCGCCGCTTTGGCGGCAGGGTAGGCGATCGCGAAGATGACCTCCGGCCTGTCGGCGATGAGTTCCGCAGCAAGTGCCCCCGCGCGCAGCGCGCTGCCGTCGCTGTAGCGGCGAATGATCGTGATGTTCTTGCCCTCGACCCAGCCGCGCGCCTTCAATTCTCCCGAGAATGCGTCTCCGATCTCCCGACTGCGCGGATTGGACGCGGCGAAATCCGACAAATACGCGACTTGGGCCGGCGCGCCGGCCATCCCGGGCGAGACCAGGCTCGTCAGAACGAGATATGCGGTCACCGCCTTCCGGATGCGCATCATTTCCCTCCCCGTAGGTGCGACGCCACCCGAGCGCGCGAGGAATTCGAACCTGCCGGTGGACTGGGAGAACATCGCCGAGGAGATCGAAAGCTTGGGGAAGTCGGAGCGTCGCGAGCTGAGTTCGCAGATCCGCCGAATTCTGAGGCACCTCTATAAGCTCGAGTCCTCTTCCGCGGGACCGCCGCGCGAGGGCTGGCGTGCCACCGTCAGGGCAGCGCGCGCCGATGCGCTCGAAGTCTTGGAAGAGAGCCCAAGCCTGGGCCGCGAAGTCGGCAGCCTGATCGAAAAGCAGACCCAGATCGCGGCCGACCTCGCCGCTGCCGACTTCGCCCGGCATGGCGAGGCGGCGGAAGCCGTTCGGGCGAAATTCGCGCAAGGCGGTTTCACCACCGATGAGGTGCTCGGCGACTGGCTTCCGAACCGCCGATAAACTAAGTTTCCCGCATGCAGCCGCTATTCCTCGCCGAGCGCCCGGTGGGCGACATCGAACGCCCGTTCCGGCTTTATTCGGAATTCACCCCGGCCGGCGACCAGCCGCAGGCGATCGACGAATTGTGCGAAGGCCTCCAGCGCGGCGAGCGCGACCAGGTGCTGCTCGGCGTCACCGGCTCGGGCAAGACCTTCACGATGGCGCACGTCATCGAGCGCATCGGCCGGCCGGCGATCGTGCTCGCCCCGAACAAGACGCTGGCGGCGCAGCTCTACGGCGAAATGCGGGGGTTCTTCCCGGAAAACGCGGTCGAGTATTTCGTCTCCTATTACGATTACTACCAGCCGGAGGCCTACGTCCCGCGCACCGACACTTATGTCGAAAAGGAATCTTCGCTCAACGAGCAGATCGACCGCATGCGCCACTCGGCGACGCGGGCGATCCTCGAGCGCCGCGACGTCGTCGTCGTCGCCAGCGTCTCGTGCATCTACGGCATCGGCTCGGTCGAGACCTATTCGCAGATGACGCTGCCCCTGGCGAAGGGCGCCCGCGTCAACCGCACCCAGCTCCTGTCGCGCTTCGTCGAATTGCAGTACCGCCGCAACGACCACAATTTCGCGCGCGGCGCCTTTCGCGTGCGCGGCGACACGATCGAGATCTTCCCGGCGCACTACGAGGACCGCGCCTGGCGATTGTCCCTCTTCGGCGACGAGATCGAGGCGATCCACGAGATCGATCCGCTGACCGGCGAGAAGACGGCGGCCCTGCAGTCAATCAAGGTCTACGCCAACAGCCATTACGTCACGCCGCGGCCGACGCTGTTGCAGGCGATCGAGCAGATCAAGCGCGATTTGCGCCTTCGCCTCGACGAGCTTTACGCGCAAGGCAAGCTCTTGGAGGCGCAGCGGCTCGAGCAGCGCACCACCTTCGACCTCGAGATGATCGAGGCGACCGGCAGCTGCGCCGGCATCGAGAACTATTCGCGCTATCTGACCGGGCGCCGGCCGGGCGAGCCGCCGCCGACCTTTTTCGAATACATGCCGCGCGACGCGCTCGTCTTCGTCGACGAATCGCACGTCACGGTGCCGCAGCTGGGCGGCATGTTCGGCGGCGACTGGACGCGCAAATCGACGCTAGCCGAATACGGCTTTCGGCTGCCCTCCTGCACCGACAACCGGCCCTTGAAATTCGCGGAATGGGAGACGATGCGCGGCCCGACGATCTTCGTCTCGGCGACCCCGGGGCGCTGGGAGATGGAGCATGCCGGCGGCGTCTTCGTCGAGCAGATCGTGCGGCCGACGGGGCTCGTCGATCCGGTCACCATCGTGCGGCCGGTCGAGAACCAGGTCGACGACCTGATGGCCGAATGCCGCGACGCCGCGTTGAAGGGCCAGCGGGTCCTCGTCACGACCCTAACCAAGAAGATGGCCGAGGCCTTGACCGAATACCTGCACGAAGCGGGCTTGAAGGTGCGCTACATGCATTCCGACGTCGACACGATCGAGCGCATCGAGATCATCCGCGACCTGCGCCTCGGCGTCTTCGATGTGTTGATCGGCATCAACCTGTTGCGCGAGGGGCTCGACATCCCGGAATGCGCGCTGGTCGCCGTGCTCGATGCCGACAAGGAGGGCTATCTGCGCTCGCGCACCTCGCTCGTTCAGACGATCGGCCGCGCCGCCCGCCACATCGAGGCGCGCGCGATTCTCTACGCCGACCGCATGACCGACAGCCTCAAGGCGGCAATCGAGGAGACCGCGCGGCGGCGCCAGAAGCAAGAAGCCTACAACGCCGTCCACGGCATCACGCCCGAGAGCGTGCGCCACCACATCGCCGACATCCTGCAGAGCGTCTATGAGCAGGACCACGTGACGGTCGGGCTCTCCGAGGGCGAGGCGGCGCATTACCAGGGCAAGGACCTCAGATCGGTCATCGCCGATCTCGAAAAGCGCATGCGCGAGGCGGCGGCCGAGCTCGAATTCGAGGCGGCGGCGCGGCTGCGCGACGAGATCCGCCGGTTGGAGGCGGCCGATCTCGGGCTCTCGGCAAGCACGACGGAAGGCGGCCTGCGCGGCCGCTCGACGGCCGGCCGTGCCGGCCTCTCGGCGCGCGAGTTCACGCGCATGAAGATACGCGCCCGAAAGGAACGCCGTGCCGGGCGCCGCTGAGGCCGGGGGGCGCGACGGCCCGACCGGGGCACGGCCGGCGCCGCCGGTGCCGAAGGCGGCGCTGGTGACGGGCGGCGGCCGGCGCATCGGCCGCGCGCTGGCGCTGGCGCTCGCCGAAG
>DASYYD010000279.1:0-3454 GCA_035934195.1 Allostellaceae bacterium
GCGGCGGGGGTGCGCGCGCCGGCCATGACCTCGGCCTCGATTGCTTCGAGGCGGGCGGCGGCCTTTGGGGCGGCGCGGAAGCGTTCGAGGAGGCTGCCGCCGATCTCCGCCCACAGCGCGGCGCGCGCCTGCTCGGCCCGCCGGCGTTCCCATGCGCCCGTCTGCCGATGGAGCGCGCGAAAGCGCTCGACCTCCTGCCACAATTCGGCAATGCCGGCGCCTTCGAGGGCCGAGATCGCGCTGACCGGCACCTGCCACTCGGCGCCCGAGGGATGCACGAGGCGCAAGGCGCTCGCATATTCGGCCGCCGAGCGCCGCGCCGCCGCGGCGAATTCGCCGTCCGCCTTGTTGACGAGCACGAAATCGGCGAGTTCGACGACGCCGCGCTTCAGCCCCTGCAATTCGTCGCCGGCGGCGGGCGGCAGGATCAGCATGAAGAGGTCGACCATTTCGGCGACCGCCGTCTCGGACTGCCCGGCGCCGACCGTCTCGACGATCACGGTGTCGAAGCCGGCCGCTTCGCACAACAGCATCGCCTCGCGCGTGCGGCGCGCGACTCCGCCCGCGGCGTCCCCCGCCGAAGAAGGCCGGATGAACGCCTGCGGCATCTGCGCCAGCCCCGTCATGCGCGTCTTGTCGCCGAGGATGGCGCCGCCGCCGCGCTTCGAGGCGGGATCGACCGCCAGCACCGCGACGCGGCGCCCTTGCGCGATGCCGGCGCGGCCGAAGCCTTCGATGAAGGTCGACTTGCCGGCGCCGGGCGGCCCGGTGATGCCGATCCGCGTCGCCTTGCCGGTCGCCGGCAGCAATTCCTCAACGAGCGCCTCGGCGGCGGCCCGGTCCTCGGCCCGCGTCGATTCGACGAGTGTGATGGCGCGCGCCAGCGCCCGCCGGTCGCCGCGTCGCAGCCGCGCGGAAAGCGGCTCGCCCTCCGGTAGTGTCGCATTTTGACGTTGCATTGGCGCGGTGCGTGCTTCGAGACGCGCCCTATCGAGCGCTCCTCAGCATGAGGATGTTCTTGATGGCATTAAGAAAAAATCCTCATCCTGAGCTGCCTCGCGCAGCGAGGCCTCGAAGGACGCGGGACGGCTGCCCGAGGCAAAGTGATACACTACCCGCCCTCCACCCTCGTTATTCGGCGGCGAGCGCCGCTTCGCGCCCTTCCGCCTCCCGCTGGCGCTGCCACATCGCGGCATAGACGCCGTGCCGGGCGATGAGCTCGGCGTGGCGGCCGCGCTCGACGATCCGGCCGGCTTCGATGACGACGATCTCGTCGGCCTCGACAATCGTCGAGAGGCGATGCGCGATGACGAGCGTCGTCCGCTCGGCCGAGACTTCGGCGAGGCTCGCCTGGATCTCCCGCTCGGTCTTGGTGTCGAGGGCCGAGGTGGCCTCGTCGAAAATCAGGATCTTCGGCGCCTTCAGGATCACGCGCGCGATCGCGACGCGCTGCTTTTCGCCGCCCGAGAGCTTCAAGCCCCGCTCGCCGACCATCGTGTCGTAACCATCGGGCAGGCTCGCCACGAAATCGTCGATGCGGGCGAGACGCGCCGCCGCCGCGACCTCTTCCCGGCTCGCCCCCGGCCGGCCATAGGCGATGTTGTAGAAGATCGTGTCGTTAAAGAGGACGGTGTCCTGCGGCACCACCCCGATCGCCCGGCGCAGGCTGTCCTGGCCGACGGCGCGGATGTCCTCGCCATCGATCTCGATGGCGCCGTCCTCGATATCGTAGAAGCGAAAGAGGAGCCGGGCGATCGTCGATTTGCCGGCGCCGCTCGGCCCGACGATGGCGAGCGTCTTGCCCGGCGGGATCGTGAAGTCGATGCCGGAGAGGATCGGGCGGCGCGGGTCGTAGCCGAAGCCGACATCGCGAAAGCGGACTTCGCCGCGCCCGGCCGCGAGGGCGGGCGCGCCGGGCCGGTCCTCGATCTCGGGCCTGATGTCGTTGAGCGCCATCATCTGCTCGAGATCGGTCAGCGACTGCTTGATGTTGCGATAGACCATGCCGAGGAAATTGAGGGGCGTGTAGAGCTGGATCAGATAGGCGTTGACCAGCACGAAGTCGCCGACCGTCATGCGGCCGCGGGCGATGCCGCGGGCCGCCAAAATCATCACCGCCACGAGCCCTGCCGAGATGATGACGCCCTGGCCGATATTGAGCGCGGCGAGCGTCGTCTGATTCTTGACCGCGGCACGTTCGTAGCCGGCGAGCGAGCGGTCGTAGCGAAGCGCCTCGTGCGCCTCGTTGGCGAAGTACTTGACCGTCTCGAAATTCAAGAGGCTGTCGACGGATTTGCCGCTGGCCTCGCTGTTCTTCTCGTTCATCTCGCGGCGGAAGCCGACCCGCCAATCGGTGACCGCGACGGTAAAGGCGATGTAGAGGGCGATCGTCCCGAAGGTGAGGGCCGCGAACTCCCAATCGTAGAGCCGCCACAGGATCGCGCAGACGAGCGTGATCTCGAACAGGGTCGGCACGATGTTGAACAGCATGAAGGCGAGCAGGAATTCGATCGCCTGCGTGCCGCGCTCGATGGCGCGCGCGAGGCCGCCGGTGCGGCGCTCCAGGTGAAAGCGCAGCGACAGCGCGTGCACATGGCGGAAGACGGCAAGCGCGACGCGCCGCACGGCGCGCTGCGCGACCTTGGTGAAGACCGCGTTGCGCAATTCGTTGAAGCTCTGCGCCGTCACGCGCGCGAGGCCATAGGCGACGATGATCGCGATCGGCACCGCGACGAAGCCGACCTTGCCGGGCGACAGCGCATCAACCGCGCGCTTATAGAGAAAGGGGACGCCGATGTTGACGAGCTTGCCGCCGAAGAGGAGGGCGAGCGCCAGGACGACGCGCGCCCGCAATTCGAACGAATCGCGCGGCCACAGATAGGGCCCGAGCGCCTTCAGCGCGCGCAACTCGTATTTGAGCCGGCCCTTCTCGCGCGGCGGGCCGGGCGGCGGCATGTCCCTGCCGTGCGGGCTCCTCATTCGGCCGGTCCTTCCTGACGCCAGAGCCCGGCTTGTTCGAGGCCGCGCAGCAGCGGCCAGGCGAGGAAGAGCGCGGCGGCGACGAGCGCGGCTTCCCACCAGAAGGGGCTCGCCCGCCCGAGCGAAGCGAAGAACCAGCCGGCCGCCATCGGCCCGAGGACGCGCGACAGGCTGCCGACCGATTGCGTGACGCCGAGCACCTCGCCCTGCTCCTCGCCGCCGGCGCGGCGCGACACGAGGGCGGTCAGCGAGGGCTGCGTCAGGCCCATGCCGACGGCGAGTGCGGCGAGCGCGAGGAGAAGCCAGTCGAGCCCGCGGGCGAACGGCATCAGCAGCAGCCCGAAGCCAAGCAGCGCCAGCCCCGCCAGCACGAGGCGCTCCTCGCCGAAGCGCTGCGCCAGGCGGCCGATCAGCCCGCCCTGCAGCACGGCCGAGAGCATCCCGACATAGGCGAAGACATAGCCGACCTGGCGCG
>DASYYD010000288.1:0-6421 GCA_035934195.1 Allostellaceae bacterium
CCGGGGTCTGCCAGACGATGTTGAACATGCCGTTCCCCTGCACTTCGCCGATCAGCACCGGCTTCGTCAGATGATGGTTCGGCATCATCGTCGCATAATCGCCGGAGAGGTTCGGGTGCGAGACCCCGACCATCGCGTCGATGACCGCGTCGTGGTCGGTCGTGCCGGCCTTCTCGACCGCCTTCACCCACAGGTTGAAGCCGATGTAGTGTGCCTCCATCGGGTCATTGAAGACGCGCTTGTCGTTCTTTGCAAAACTTTTGAAGGCGGCGACGACCTCCTTGTTGAGCGGGGTGTCGACGCTCTGGAAATAGTTCCAAGCCGCGAGGTGGCCGACGAGCGGCTTCGTATCGATGCCGGCGAGTTCCTGCTCGCCGACGCTGACGGCGACGACAGGGATGTCGGTCGCCTTGATGCCCTGGTTGCCGAGTTCCTTGTAGAACGGCACGTTGGCGTCGCCGTTGATGGTCGAGACCACGGCGGTCTTCTTGCCGGCGGAGCCGAAACCCTTGATCTTCGCGACCTCGGCCTGCCAGTCGGAATAGCCGAACGGCGTGTAGTTGATCATGATGTCGGCCGCCGCGACGCCCTTCGCCTTCAGATAGGCTTCGAGGATCTTGTTGGTGGTGCGCGGATAGACGTAGTCGGTGCCTTCGAGCACCCAGCGCTTCACCCCGGCCTGGCTCATCAGGTAATCGACCGCCGGGACCGCCTGCTGGTTCACCGCCGCGCCGGTGTAGAAGACGTTGCGGCTGCACTCCTGCCCTTCGTATTGCACCGGGTAGAGCAGGATGCCGTTCAGCTGCTCGAAGACCGGCAGCACCGATTTGCGCGACACCGAGGTCCAGCAGCCGAAGACGGCCGCGACCTTGTCGACCGCCAGCAGCTGCCGCGCCTTTTCGGCGAAGAGCGGCCAATTCGAGGCGGGATCGACGACGACCGGCTGCAACTGCCGGCCCATGACGCCGCCCTTTTTGTTCTGCTCGGCGATCAGCATCAGCATCACATCCTTCAGCGGCGCCTCGCTGATCGCCATGGTGCCGGAGAGCGAATGCAGGATGCCGACCTTGATCGGCCCGGTCTCGGGCGCGGCGGGTGCGGCTTTGGCTTCGCGGATCAGGCCGGGGATCGCCCCCAAACCCGAGGCGGCGGCGGCAAGGCCGGCGCCGAGCAGGCCGAATTGACGGCGGTCGATTGGAAATCCTTCGGATGACACGTGCGGAGCCCCCCATATTGGTTCGGGTTCGAATGGCGCCGATCGGCGCCCCGCATCGGTCGGAGCAAGCGCCGTGCCACAACGCAATCGGCCGGCCGAGCGGGCCCGCGCGGCCCCTCTCGCGGTCGATTGCCTAAATTCCGGGCGTCAGCCGGGCTCGACCGGCGGGGTGAAGATGTAGCCGCTGCCGCGCACCGTCTTGATCATCGTCGGCTTTTGCGGATTTTCCTCGAGCTTGCGCCGCAGCCGGCCGACCTGGACGTCGATGGTGCGGTCGAACGGACCCGCCTCGCGGTTGCGCGCGAGGTCGAGCAGCCGGTCGCGGGTCAATACCTGATTGGCGTTGTTGACGAAGGCGGCGAGCAGATCGAACTCGCCGGTGGTCAGGCGCACCTCCTCGCCGCCGGGCGACAGCAGTTCGCGGCTCGACAGGTCGAGCTGCCAGCCGGCGAACCGCGCCTTGGTGCGCTGCTGCCCGGACTTATCGGCGGTGCGGGAGGTGACGCGCCGCAGCACGCTCTTGACGCGCGCCAACAGCTCGCGCAGGTGGAACGGTTTCGGAAGATAATCATCGGCGCCCATTTCGAGGCCGATGATGCGGTCGACGGTCTCGCCGCGGCCGGTGAGGATGATGATCCCGACCCCGGATTCGTCGCGCAGCGAGCGCGCCAGCGTCAGCCCGTCCTCGCCGGGCAGCATCAGATCGAGGATGACGAGATCGACGCGCGACTGTGCCATCGCGCGGCGCATCCCGGCGCCGTCATGCGCGATCGAAACGCGATAGCCCTCCCCCGACAGATATTCGTGAACGACGTCGCAGATTTCCTGCTGGTCATCGACGATCAGGATATGACTGCTGTCGCTCATCCGAACTCGACCTCGACACCAACAAAGGTGCGCCCGCGGCGGACCATCCGCGATCGCCGCACGCTTCCAACATATGGTTACAAATTCTTACACAAAACAGCCGCGATGACATCATCCGATTACAGCGCCTCGATAAAGTGCCGCTCTTCCCGTCCGGCCGTCCGGCCGGTCGAAGCCAGCAAAAGGAACCCCGCGTGGCCGATACCTACCGGGACATTGCCGCCGAGATTCCGCGCCTGCGGCGCTACGCGCGGGCGCTGACCCGCGACATCGTGATGGCCGACGACCTCGTGCAAGACTGCCTCGCGCGCGCGCTCGGAAAGCTGCATTTGTGGCAGGAAGGGACGGATCTGCGGGCCTGGCTGTTCACCATCCTGCACAACCAGTACGTCAACCACGTGCGCCGCTCGGTGCGCGAAGGAAGCCCGGTCGGGCTCACCGACAGCGAGCCGCTGCTGACGCGCGCGCCGCACCAGGGGCAGCGCCTGGAGCTGCGCGATCTCGAGCGGGCCATCGCCAAGCTGCCGCAGGAGCAGAGGGCCGTCATCCTCCTCGTCGGGCTCGAAGGAATGCGTTACGAGGAAGTCGCCGCCGTGCTCGACGTCCCGGTCGGGACGATCCGTTCGCGGCTGTCGCGCGGCCGCGAGTCGTTGCGCCGGCTGATGGGCATGCTCCCCGAGGAGAACGAAAGGGCAGCGCCGGCCGCCGCCGCGCTGCCGGCGTGCCGGCGCGCCGACGGCCTGCCGGACCGCTCGGAAATCGCCGTCGACCCGCGGCGTCTGTGCGCGGCTCGGCACCGCCGCGCGGCGGACGCGCTGCGCTCCGAGCCCCGCGCGTGAAGCGCGGATAGGCCGCGCCGGCAAAAACGGCAGGGTTATGGAACCACCCGGGCAGCGACTTGTTTCTCGCAGTAGGCGGGACGCCGGACGCTCGCCTTCTTTCCCGCAGTCCGGCTTGGCAAAGTCTCCCTGTCGCGGGTTTGCCACCCGCAACCTTGCCGGGGTCGGCCTCAGCCGACACCGGCTTTTTTTTATCATGGATATAACCTCGGGAGACAACGCGCGCGGCCGGCGGCGGGCCCGCCCTGCCGCGCGGGAGGATGTGACAGATGGCGCTTGACAGCACAGCCGCCGAACGCATCCGCCTTTTTCTCGGCGACATCACCGGGCTCGCGGTCGACGCCATCGTCAATGCGGCCAACGCTTCGCTGCTCAGCGGCGGCGGCGTCGACGGCGCGATCCACCGCGCGGCCGGGCCGGGGCTTCTCGCCGAATGCCGCACCCACGACGGCTGCCCGCCGGGCGAAGCGCGGCTGACCCGCGGCTACCGGCTGCCGGCGGGGTTCGTCATCCATACGGTCGGCCCGATCTGGCGCGGCGGGGAGGCCGGCGAGGAGGGGGTCCTCGAAAGCTGCTATCGCTGCTCGCTGGCGGTCGCCGTGAAGCAGCGCTTTCGCGAGATCGCGTTCCCGGCGATCGCCACCGGGATTTACGGCTTCCCGCGCGAGCGCGCCGCCGCGATCGCGGTCGATGCGGTCGGCCGGCACCTGCGGGACGAGGCCTGGCCGCAATCGGTCATCTTCGCCTGCTTCGACACAGCGACCCGCGCGGCCTACCTTGCAGCCCTCGGCCGCGCCGACTGAGAGCTCAATCGAGCCGCTTGCCCTCGTGTTCCCTGCGCGCCTTGTCGCGCGCGGTCGCGTCGCGGCGGCGCTCCTCCTTGCTGCGTCCGGAGCGGGCGCGGTTCTCCGCCGCCCGCTCTTCCTTCAGCGATCGCTCTCGATCTTTGCGAAACCGGTTGAGATTGACGATTCGCGCCATCCTTCGCTGCCCTCGCTTGCCGCCGGCTGTACTCCAACTCAACCTAACTCGCCGCGTCGGCAGCAATCGAGCACGAAGAGCCGGACCGCGCTCGACAAATTGCCGGCGCGCCCTTCGTCCACCGCCGACAGCAGCGCCGCCATCGACACCCGGCGGCCCGCCGCGATCTCCTCGAGCGCCCGCCAGAACTGCGGCTCGAGCGAGATGCTCGTGGCGTGTCCGGCGATCCGCACCGACCGCTTGACGATCCCCGAACGCGTCATGTCACCCACCTTCGGCTCGCCTTTTTCGTCTTTCCCGAAACGCCGCTTGCCAACACGCGGGCGATTGGCGAGGATCGGCTTCTCGTACTGCGCAGGTCTCGCACCCCCGAGCGGGCCGTCTCGATCCGGCGGCAAATTCGATCGCGCCGACGGAACGCTCGCAACCGCGGAATAGTGGCCAAATGTTTGGACGAATGTTGGGTCTCCTGTCGGCCGATATGGCGATCGATCTCGGCACGGCAAACACCCTCGTCTACGTCAAGGGCCGCGGCATCGTCCTCAACGAGCCTTCGGTCGTGGCGATCGCCAGCGTCAAGGGCCGAAGGCAGGTCCTTGCGGTCGGCGAGGAAGCAAAGCAGATGCTCGGCCGCACCCCCGGCAATATCCAAGCGATCCGGCCGCTGCGCGACGGCGTCATCGCCGATTTCGAAGTCACCGAGGAGATGATCAAGCACTTCATCCGCAAGGTGCACAACCGGCGCAGCTTCGCGACGCCGCAGATCATCGTCTGCGTGCCCTCCGGCTCGACCGCGGTGGAGCGGCGGGCGATCCAGGACTCGGCCGAGAGCGCAGGGGCCCGGCGGGTCTTCCTGATCGAGGAGCCGATGGCGGCGGCGATCGGCGCCGGGCTGCCGGTGACCGAGCCGACCGGCTCGATGGTCGTCGATGTCGGGGGCGGCACGACGGAGGTCGCGGTCCTCTCATTGGGCGGCATCGTCTATTGCCGCTCGGTGCGGGTCGGCGGCGACAAAATGGACGAGGCGATCATCGGCTATATCCGGCGCAACCATAATCTGCTCGTCGGCGAAAGCAGCGCCGAGCGGATAAAAAAGGAGATCGGCTCGGCCTGCATGCCGGAGGACGGCGAGGGCCGGATGATCGAGATCAAAGGGCGCGACCTGATGAACGGCGTGCCGAAGGAAGTCGTGATCAGCGAGCGGCAGATCTCCGAGAGCCTCGCCGAGCCGGTCGGCTCGATCGTCGAAGCGGTCAAGGTGGCGCTCGAGCACACCGCCCCGGAGCTCGCCGCCGACATCGTCGACAAGGGGATCGTGCTGACCGGCGGCGGCGCGCTCTTGTCCAACCTCGATCTGGTGCTGCGCCACGCCACCGGCCTGCCGGTGTCGATCGCCACCGATCCGCTGACCTGCGTCGCGCTCGGCACCGGGCGCGCGCTCGAAGAAATGAAGACACTGAAAAACGTTTTGATTAACATGTGGTAAGGGGTTTTAGCTGAAAGTAAACGGCGTCTTGCGCCGGGCGGGCGGGCGCGGCGCCGCGGTTTCCGGGGGGAGAGTCGCGGGGGGTACCCATGAACAGGAGCGTTGGGGCAACGCTCGGGGCGGTTTTCCGGCCGCCCGGCCATTTGCCGCCGGAGCAAACCCGGCGGCGCCGGGGGAGGCTGCCGTGATCCGCTGGTCACCGGCGCGGCGGGCTGCCCTGCAGCGGATCGGCCTGCCGCTCTTCGTCCTCTTTTCGGGGGCCATCATCGTCTTGGGCAAAGCCGACAGGACGAAGTTCGAATCCTTGCGGGTCTCGGCCGCGGACGCCGCGGCGCCAGTGCTCGGCGCGGTGTCGCGGCCGATCGCTTCGCTGTCGCAGCTCGCCGCAGAGGCCGAGGATTGGGTCTCGGTGTACCGCGAAAACGCCCGCCTCGCGGAAGAGAATGCGCGGCTGTTGCAGTGGCAGGCGGCAGCGCTCGGCCTCGCCGCCGAGAACCAGCGGCTGCGCGGGCTATTACGGCTCGTGCCGTCCGGTGCGGTATCTTATGTGACGGCGCGCGTCATCGCCAATTCGGGCGGCGCCTTCGTCCGCAGCCTGTTGATCGACGCCGGCAGCCGCGACGACGTGGCGCGCGGCCAGGCCGTCGAAACCGGCGCCGGGCTGGTCGGCCGGATCACCGAGACCGGCGAGCGGAGCGCCCGCGTTCTCCTCATCACCGATCTGAATTCGAGCGTCCCCGTCTTCATCGAGGGCCGCCGAGAAGCCCGCGCCATCCTATCCGGCGACAATACCGATCGGCCGTATTTGCGTTTCTACCCGGCGAAGGCGGACATCCGGATCGGCGACCGCATCGTGACCTCCGGAATGGGCGGGCTGTTTCCGCCGCGGCTGCCGGTCGGGGTGGTCGCCGGGTTCGAGGGCAAGCTGCCGCGCGTCGAGCCTTACGCCGACGCATCGCAGGCCGCTTATCTGCGCGTCGTCGATTACGGGCGGGCGGCGCTGCCGCCGGCGCCGGCGCGCGCCGCTCGCCG
>DASYYD010000300.1:0-41122 GCA_035934195.1 Allostellaceae bacterium
TCGCTCGCCGCCTTCGAAAAGGATTTCGCTCCGGCCTTCGTTTCGGGGGCGGTCAAGGACGGCAAGACCTACGGCTATCCGCTGTGGTTCTACGGCTACCCGAACTATCTCAACACGAAGCAGTTCAAGGAAGTCGGGCTCAACCCGGATAAGGACGCGCCGCAAACCTGGGACCAGCTCGGCGAAGTGGCGCAGAAGCTGACGATCCGCAAGGGCGACAAATTCGAGCGCCAGGGCTTCAAATTCGCGATGCACGCCGCCGCCTGGACCGTCATCCAGTTCAACCCGATCCTGATCGGCGCCGGCGGCGCCTGGTTCGATTCTTCCGGCAAATGCACGGTCAACAGCGCGGCCGGCGTCAAAGCGATGACGACGCGCGCCTCGATCGCCCTCAAATACCATGCCGAGGACCCCACCGACAGCATCGCCACCAACCCGCTGCCGCAGCTCGATTGGCTGAAGGAGCGCTGCTCGATGTTCTTTCAGCCGCCGCTGCCGCCGATCCTCGTCGAGCACGAGAACCCGGCGATGGCGAAGGGGCATTACTATCGGCCGGTGCAATATCCGGGATACGTCGCCGGCAAGGGAAATTCCTCGACATACGGCTTCAACCTCGTCATCAACGCGCGCGCCCCGAAGGAAAAGCAGGAGGTGCTGCACGACCTCTACCGCTTCGTGATGAGTGACCCCGTGGACGCCTGGAAAGCCGCGGCGCCCTTCCCGCTGGCGCTGAAGGGCGGCTGGACCGATGATCCGCTGGTCAAGGAATTCCCCTATGTCAGCGAGATCCTGAAGGCGCGCGACAACGGCGTGCCGCTGCCGCGCACCCTCGTCTACAACGAGATGGCGGACGCGATGCACCGCGCCGTGCAGCGGGTCCTCTTGGAGAAGGCCGACATCAAGGCTTCGCTCGATACCGCCGCAGCGGAGATCGACCGCGCCACCGCCGCCTACGGAAAGGCGTGACGCACACACCGAGCGCCGGCGAACCGCTGCCGCGATCGGTCGCGCAGGGCCGCGCGCCGGCGCCTGCCCGGCGGGCGGCGCGGCTCGGTTACGGCAACCGCCTCCGGCTCTGCGGCGCCCTTTTCGTCCTGCCGGCGATGCTGTTTTTCCTCGTCTTCAAATACGGGCCGATGCTGTGGGCGATCGCGCTCGGCTTCACCTCTTACGACATGGTGTCGGCGCCGCGCTTCATCGGCCTCGGCAATTACGAGAGCCTCGCCGGCGACCCGGTCTTCCGCGAGACGCTCGTCAACACGCTCGTCTACATCGGCGGCTCGACGGCGCTGATCACCGTGCTCGGGCTCGCACTGGCGCTCGCCATCAACACGCGGGTGCCGGGCGCGCGCCACTGCATGACCATCATGTTCCTGACGAATTTGATGCCGATCATCGCGGTCTGCCTCGTCTGGCGGTTCCTCTTTCATCCATACGGCCTCGTCAACCAGCTGTTGCGCCACATCGGCGTCGGGCGCATCGACTGGCTGACCGGCGCCGACACGGCGATGCCGGCGATCATCATCGTCACCGTCTGGCGCTTCGCGCCGTATTTCATGGTCGTGTTCCTGGCGGGGCTGCTCGCCATCCCCGCGGAATATTACGAGGCGGCGGAGATCGACGGGGCGAACGCGGTGCGCCGCTTCTGGCACATCACTTTGCCGCAGCTGAGCCCGATCATCTATTTCGTGATCGTGGTTTCCGGACTCCTTTGCGCGCGAATTTTCTTGATGCCCTACATCATCACCGGCGGCGGCCCCGGCAACGCGACGCGCGTTCTTTCGATGCTCGTCTACGAGACCGGATTTTCCTACCTCAAGATGGGCCGCGCGGCGGCAATCTCGGTCGTGCTGTTCGCGATTTCGCTCGCCTTCACGGTCGGCCAGATGCGGCTTTTCGCGCGCAGCGAGGAAACCTTCCGATGACGCGGCGGCGCGCCCTCGGCGTTTTGCTCGGGCTCGTCAAGCTGGCGCCGCTCGCCGGCCTCACCTTTCTCTTCATCCTGCCGATCCTGTGGATGACGACGACCTCGTTCCAGGCCGGCGACAAGATGTTCAAGCTCGACACCGAATGGATCCCCTCGGTCTGGCATCCCGAGAATTATTGGAACGCGCTCGCCGCCGCGCCCTTCCTTCGCTATTTCCTCAACAGCGTGATCGTCTCCGCGGCGATCATGGCCGGCAACGTGGGCTTCGGCACGCTCACCGGCTACGGGCTCGCCAAGTTCCGCTTCCCCGGCGACCGCATCGTCCTCCTCGCCGTCCTCGCGACCTTGATGCTGCCGCTCGAAGTGACCCTCGTGCCGACCTTTCTCGTCATCCATCAGCTCGGCTGGCTCAACACGTACCAGGGCATCGCCGGACCGCTCGTCATCGACGCCTTCGGCATCTTTCTGATGCGCCAGTCGATGCTGGCGGTACCGTCGGACTATATCGAGGCGGCCCGCATCGACGGCGCCGGCGAACTGCGCATCCTGTGGCAGATCATGCTGCCGCAGTGCCGCCCGGCGCTCGCCATCCTCGCCATCTTCGCCTTTCGCGACAGTTGGGACCAGTATCTCTGGCCGCTGACCGTCGTCTCGGTCGATCGCCTGCGCACCTATCCGCTCGGCCTCGTCCAGTTCGGCCAGGATTACGGCAACCCGCCGACCGAGCAGATGGCGGTGGCGGTGATGGCGACGATCCCGGTGTTTCTGCTCTTCGCCGTGCTGCAGCGCGCGATCCGGCGCGGCTTCGGGCTGAGCGGCTTGAAATAGGACGATGGTTCGATGGTGCTTGACGCGAAAGCTGCGCTCGAAATGCCCTTGCTTTCGCGCGAGAGAGCGCCGGGAGGCGCGCCGATGACTGAAACCGATCCGCTCGCATACCAAATCGATATCGCGCATCCGATGATTCACGGGGACATCGGCTATGGTGCGATGACCTTTTGGCGCAACAGGAACCCGAACGGCTTGGCGCCGACCGTGCAGCGCGACGACGGCGGCGAACCCTGGCTGCGCCTCGCCGTCGCCAAGGACGCCTATCCCGGCGCGACAGCCGGCAGTCCCGAAACCAACGACCGCTGCGAGCTTCGCGACGACAAACTGCCGCTCGGCACGCCCGTCTCGTATTCGTTCGAGATGCGGGCAGAAAGAGGATTTCCGGTTGTCGACGCCCGCTGCGTCTGCGCCCAGATCAAGGCGCCCTATTACGACGCCGACGGCGGCAGTCCACTGTTCGCGCTGCGCATCGACCGCGGCCGTTGGGTGGCGACGATCGAGCATCTCTACGAAGCAAATGACGTGAGTTTTGTCGACGGCTCGGAGGTCAGCGACTATCTGACGCCGTATCGCGGCCCGGGCTCCTGCGGCGAGAGGGTGAGGGCCTTCGACCATCATGTGTTCGGAAACAGCCCGCGCGATTTCAAGGAATTGCAGGTAAGGGCTCTGCTGGCCACCGACGGCGGCGGCCTGCCGGGGCATCTCGAAGGCGAATTCCGATCGTGCACGAGCCTTGTCGCGGTGACGCAGGCAACCGCGTTGCCCGACGACATCCATGAATGGTCCCGCTTCGTCGTGCGCGTGGCCCCGACCAGCGTCAAAAACGAGGACGGCATCCTGCAGCTCCTGATCGTCGCTCGCGAGAGCGGAGAGGAATGCCTGATCGCCACGGCGCGAGGCGAATTCGGCCACGCCGGATATGCCGATCCGCAGGAAAATACCGGCCCGGCGCCAGGCGCCGGCTTGCAGTATTTCAAGATCGGGCCCTATCGCGACAAGCTCAGGATCTGGGGTAAGGGTCCGGCGGCGATCCACGTCCGCGGCATCAGGCGCGACCGTTGGGACGACGGGGCGAAACTGCGCCGAGCGGCGAACGAGCGCCGGTGAGCCGGCTCCTTGCCTGATCAGCCGCCCCGAGCGCGCTCCTTGACCTGCCGCACGGCGGCGAGCTGACCCCGCAGGACGGCGAGAGCGTCCTTTTCGGACGGGCTCAGCCCGTCGAGATCGAGGTGATCGAGGAGAACCTCGAGGGCGTCGCCGATGCGCCCGAGTTGCCGACCGTAACTGCCGACCTCGTCGAGGATCGCCTGCTCCGCCTCGGGATGCGGCGTCTGGCCGAGATCGATGTTGATCACCCCGAATTGCGCCCCCTGTTGATAGAAGCTCCACGGGTTGATCGCCTGCCACAACCGTTGCGGCGCCAACGAGAGCTGAAACGTCTTGGACATCAACGCCTCCTTTTCGCGGCATGCCGAATGCGCCAAAATCTATCGATCCGCCAAGTTCGGCAAAGGAGGAACGCATGGACCACCCGCCGCAGCCGAGACTCGATGAGCGCGGGGCCCCGCGCGTCAAGCGCTGGGAGGAGCAGCGCTGGCTCATCGACAACATCATCCGCGCCAACGGCATCGATTGGGACCAGCCGCGCTCCTTCTATCTCGCCGCCCCGTGCGGCGTCGCCGCGAACGCCGATTTCGCCGCGATCCGCCAGCGCGTGCAGAAGATGGCGGATATCGGCCCCGCCTTCGCCGCCACCGCCCAACGCCGCGAGGAAAAGGCGCGCGCCGCCGAGGCGGAAGGCCATACCGTAGACGCACGCGACAATTATTTCATGGCGGCCATCCATTGGGGCGCGGCGCAGTGGCCTTACGACGAGAACGACGAGACGAACATCGCCTTCAACCAGAAAAAGCGCGCATGCTATCAGCAGTACGCGCGGCTCGCCGACCACCGGGTCGAGGCGGTGTGGATCCCGTTCAAGGGAAGCGCGCTGCCGGCTTGGTTTCACCTGCCGGCCGGCTACGGCGGCGGCCGACTGCCCTGCGTCGTCGTCATCCCCGGCATGGATAGCTTCAAGGAGATTTCGGTCTCGCTCTACGGCGACCGCTGGCTCAATCGCGGCATCGCGGTGCTGGCGATCGACGGGCCCGGGCAATACGAGGCGCCGATGGTCGGCATCGAGGTCAGCATGGAGAATTGGATCGCGGCCGGAAGGCCGGTCGTCGATTGGCTCGCTGCGCGGCCCGAGATCGATCCCGACCGGGTCGGCGTCACCGGCACCAGCTTTGGCTCGTTCTTCGGCACAATTCTCGCCGCCCACGAGCCGCGCCTTGCCGCCTGCGCCGTCATCGCGACCTGCCTCGAGCCCGGCTGCCACACGATCTTCGAGGAAGCGTCGCCGACCTTCAAGAAGCGCTTCATGTACATGTCCGGCTATACGCAAGAGGCCGATTTCGACGAATTCTGCAAGACGCTGACCTGGGAGGGACACGCCGAGCGCATTCGCTGCCCCTATCTGTGCGTCGCCGGCGAGGCCGAGGAACTGAGCCCGCTCGAACACGCCGAGCGGCTGATGCAGGTGCTGAAGGCGCCGAAGCAGCTCGTCGTCTACCAGGATTCCCGCCACTCGGTCGGCAACGTGCCGGCCGCCAACCTCGGGCCCTTCCCGCCGGCCCTGGTCGCCGACTGGATGGCCGACCGGCTCGCCGGCCGGCCCTTTCCGAGCGAGCGCTGGTATGTCGAGGCAAGCGGCCGCATCGCCAAGATGCCGTATTGACGCGGCGGCGCGCAAATGCCCGGCAGGTGTTGCAACGACAATATTGAATCGGCCGCCGATCAACCATAAATAATCAGGCGCAACGCCTCCCCGAGGTGGGGGTACGCCGATCGTCGCCTGGGGATTGCCGTCAGCCGGTTCCGACGGACATACGAACATTAGAGCTTTCGTGGTAACTGCGGATTTGACGCAATCCCCGCCCCGCGACGGTCCAGGCCGGCACAGCGTCCTGTTGTCGCCGGTCACGGTTGTCGGCGCGACGAAGGCGGTCGATCTCGTCCTGGTGCTGGGCTCGGCGTTTGCCACTTTCGTTCTGTATTTCGGCATCCTGACCGACCTCGAGCCTGGTGGGATGGAGCGCTACACGCTGGCGCCGCTGCTCGCCGCGGTGTTGTTTCGCATCGGCTTTCGCCGGATTGGCGGCTACGACTTCCGCCGATTGTCGGCGTTGCGCTGGCAACTCGCGCATGTCGCGGCGGTCTGGGCCGCCGTGGTGGCGGCGCTCTTGCTGTTGGGGTTCATCGGCAAGCAGTCGCAGACCTACTCGCGCGGCTGGGCCCTGTTGTGGATGGTGTCGGCCCTTGCTTCTCTGCTGGTGGCGCGCGGCATATTGCGCCTCTTTATCCTGCGCTGGGCACGGCAGGGCTATCTCGCCCGCAACATCGTCGTGGTCGGCGCCGGCGAGCCTGGCGCACAGCTGATCGCCAAGCTGCAGAGCTCGCCCGAGGAGGGCGTCAAAATCTGCGGCGTCTTCGACGACAGGAAGTCCCGCATCCCGGCATCGGTCGGCGGTTTCGAGGTGCTCGGCACCACCGCCGAGCTCTTCGATTTCGTGCGCCGCGTGGCGATAGACGAAATCATCGTCGCCCTGCCGCTGAACGCCGAAACGCGACTGAAGCAGCTCTTCGACAAGCTGAAGCTGCTGCCGGTCGATCTGCGTCTCAGCGTCGAGCCGATGTCCGAGGCCTTCCCGGTTCGCGGCATCACCTATCTCGCCGACGTCCCGGTGCTCGAAATCGTCGAGCGCCCGCTCAAGAACTGGAACGCGATCACGAAATGGGTCGAGGACAAGCTGTTGGGCGGGGCCATGCTGCTGGTCGCACTGCCGGTGATGGCGGTCATCGCGGTACTCGTCAAATTCGACAGCAAAGGGCCGGCGCTGTTTGTCCAGGAGCGCTTCGGCTTCAACAACAATGTGATCCGGGTGCTGAAGTTCCGCACGATGCACAGCGACCGGGGCGACGCCTCGGGAGCCGCGCGCACCGTGCGCGGCGATCCTCGGATAACGCGCGTCGGGCGGGTTTTGCGGGCCCTCTCGCTCGACGAATTGCCGCAGCTCTTCAATGTCGTCCGCGGCGACATGTCGCTGGTCGGCCCGCGCCCGCACGCGGTCGCGATGAAGGCCGGCGAGCGGCTCTATCCCGAGGCGGTCAGCGAGTATCTCGCGCGCCACCGCGTCAAGCCCGGCATCACCGGCTGGGCGCAGACGCACGGGCTCAGAGGCGAGATCGACACGCTCGACAAGGCACGCGCGCGCGTCGCCCACGACCTCTATTACATCGAGCACTGGTCCTTGTCGCTCGACTTGTGGATTCTGGCGACGACGGCTCCGAGCCTATTCGTCCACCGCAACGCGTACTGACGGGGGCGCGCCGGATCGGGCCTGCGCCAATGCGAAAACCGCCAGGAGCCCGCCGCGTAGAAAATATCGGCGAAAACCGAGCAGCGCATGCGCGGCAATAACCGCCATCGCCACCCCGAATATCGCGAGCCGGAACGCGAGGCCGCCCGGCGGGGCAAACCCCGCCGCGGCCGCCGCCGCCATCGCCGGCACGAACGACCAGCCGAGTTCTCGAGCCTGCGCCGCGAACCGCCCCTTGGTCCGGCGCGCCGTCGCGCGCAGAAAGAAGAGAAGCGACAGCACGTCGCCGGCGAGGATCCCGGCGAGCGCGGTTTCGAGATGCGGCAGCAAAGGCAAGGCCAGTGCGGCGAGCACCAGCCCGCTGCCGGAGACGAGATTGCCGGCCATCAGCCGGCCCGTATCGGCCCCGGCGAGCAACTGCAAAGTCGGCGCCCCACGGTTGAGCCGCACCCACACCAGCGCCGCGATCAACAGCTGCGTCAGCGGTTCGACCTGGTAGACCGGCCCGTAGATCCACGGCACCAGCGTCGCGAGGGTCGCGGCCACAAGCACCGCATAAGCCGCGGCGATGACGGCATGCACCCACAGCACCGCGAGATACCCGTCGTCGTGGGCGTCGGCGGCATTGCGCGCCTGCGTCAGGAAGGGCAGGCCGATCGTCGTCAGGATGCCCAGCGCGATGGTGATCGGTGCCACGGCAAGATTGAGGATCAGGGCGAATATCGCAAGGCCGGCAAGCCCCAGCCAATAGCCGACGAGGGCGCGGTCGAGCTGCGAATTGGCCGCAATGCCGAGGCCGTTGACGGTCAACGGCAGACCGTAGGACATCGCCTCGCGCAGGATGCGAAGGTTCGTCACGGTGAGGCGATAGCGGGTCCGGGCAAAAAAATGCGACGCGAGGGCGGCGACAAAGGCGGAAACAAGGAGGCTCGCGATCATCGCGCGATGATCGGCAAAGGCGAGCACAGCGGGATAGACGACCGCAAGGCTGGCGATTCGCGACACAAGGACCGTGCCGACCTGAGGAAGGTAACGAAAATCGCGCTGCGCTTGCTTCACCCCGAGATGGTCGAAAGCGTGAACGAGCAGGATGACCGCGCACCAGCGGAAGCTCTCCACATGGCCCGCCGCGCCGAACAGCTCGGCGATCACCGGCGCGGCCACGAAGACGACCGTCGCGGCGAGAATCCCCTTCGCCAAGTGCAGGCTGTGCGCCGTCGCCAGGGATTCGCTGTCGTCGCCAGCCGGGCGCGACATCAAAAATTGGTCGACCCCCAAATCGCTGAGAAGCAAGGCAATCGCAAGCAGCACATTGAGTGCGATGGCAAAGCCGAGTTCCCTTGGCGACAGGAAACGCGCAAGTATGACGGTACGGGAAAAGCGGGTTGCGAAATCGGCGACCCAGGGGACGGACGCGAGGCTGCCGGCGCCGAGCAGTTGCCGGACATGCGTGATCGTCGGGGTATGGGTCGGTATCATTGCGGATCGCCGGGCGAGGCTTGGCGCGGGGCATTCAGATCGAACTCAAAGAAGGGCTCCGGTCCCGCAGACATTTCCGACCGCCGGTAGGACGTGATAAAAATGGCCCAGCGCCGCTTTCCTGCCCCCGATCAATTTCTTGACCCTTCCTGAAAGGTTTACCTACCGCTGCCGTCCGTAAAAAGCAAGGAAGCCCGATTGTGGCACACGAAAGGCCGAAGCCGAGACGGCTGCTGTTCTTGTCGCCGGGCAGCGCCCGCGACGTTCGGCAATGGTCCGGGATACCATACTTCCTTTACGCCGCCCTCGAACAGGACGCGCCGTCGTCCGGCTGGGTGTGCGGTCATTTGTCAGTGGGCGCGCTCGACCTCGCCGCACGAGCCGGCAACAAGCTGCTGCGCAAACTCGGCATACCCATCGACTGCCGGTTTTCGACGGCCTATGCGATACTCGCCGGTGCGCTTCTCACGATCAAGCTGCTTTTCGTCAGAGATGCCGTATTGGTCGCCGCCGCAAGCTCGAACTGCATTGCCTATGTGAGAACCATCCATCCGATCATCTATATTTCCGACATTACGTTTCGCGCCATATCCGATTTCTATCCGGCGTTTCGCGCCTTCCCGAAATGGCTGAAGCAGCAGGGCGAGCGGAATGAGCGAAACACGCTGCGACGCGCGCGTTTCGTCATCTATCCGTCGCGCTGGGCGGCACAATCGGCCGAGCGCGACTATGGCGTGCCGCCTGACCGCATTCGCCAAATCCAGTTTGGTCCGAACATCCCGCCGGCCATGATCGAACAGTACTGGGCGGAAAAGCGGATCGACGGCGGTGGCGAGATCATCCTGTTGTTCATCTCCGCCGACTGGGAACGCAAGAACGGCGAGATGGTCATCGCGGTCGGGCGGGCGCTGATCGCCGCCGGCCTCAATGCCAAGCTGCTGCTGATCGGCGATATCCCGGAACATGTCGGAAATCTGCCGTTCGCCGATGTCCGCGGGGTATTGCGGAAGTCCGATCCGGCGCAACTCACCGCGATATGCGAGGCGTACCGCCAAGCCCATTTTTTGTTCCTTCCATCGACGGCCGACGCCTCGGCGATCGTCTTCTCCGAAGCGCAGGCATTCGGGGTCCCCTCGATCGCCCATGACGTCGGCGGCGCCGGCTCTGCCGTCCTCGACGGGAAGACCGGGCTCCTGCTGCCGCTCGGCTCGCGAGCCGAGGATTTTGCCGAGGCGATCGCCAAATGTGCGGGCGACCCCGAATTGTATCGGCGCTTATCGGCGAACTGCCGCGAACGCTATCGCCGCGAGGCGAATTGGAGCGCCTGGTCACGGCTGATCGTGCGGCTCGCAGACGAGCTTTCGGCGGACCGCGCGGCGGTCGCGCGACCGATGGCTCCGCGATAGCCGCGAGCCACATTCGCCCGAGATGCTCCCCAAGATCCTGATCTTTCACACCTTGCGCTGGCCGAACGCGGCCCGGCTGGCGATCGCCTTTCGCCAGGTCGGCTGCCGCGTCGACGGGTTATGCCTCCCCGACTACCCGCTCGACAAGCTGGCCGCAGTCGGCCGCGCCTACGTCTATCGCCCTCTCGTGCCGCTGCACTCGATACGCGCCGCATTCGAGTCGGCGATCCCCGACCTGATCATCCCCTGCGATGAAGGAGCGGTGGCACAGCTCCTTCGATCTCATCGCCAGCCGGGCTCCGCTGCGGGCGCGCAACGCCTACGCGCCGTCATCGAGCGGTCATTGGGTGGGATCGAGGGCTACGAGCGCATCGCGACGCGCAGCAATCTGCCCGCGATCGCAGCGGAGGCCGGGGTGCGCACACCGCAAACACGGCTCGTCGCGACGATCGTCGAACTCAGGGAAGCGTTGATCGAGATGGGGTTCCCGGCGGTCCTCAAAGCCGATTACAGCTGGTCGGGTGACGGCGTCCACATCGTGCACGACCTCCATGAAGCCGAGCGCGCGTTCGGCCGGATGACCGGGTCGCGGCCGCGGTTGAGCGCCGTCAAGCGGCTCCTGCGCGATCGCGATCTCGAACTCTTGCTGCAAAGGTTTCGCGCCCAACAACCCGCGCTGACTTTGCAGAGATTCATAGCGGGGCGGGAAGCCAACGCCGCTATCGCCTGTTGGCAGGGCGAGATCGTCGCAAGCCTCTGCGCCGAGGTGGTCGTCGCCCGCAGCTCGAGCAGAAACGCCTCTGTGTTGCGCATCGTCGATAACCCGGAAATGCTGGAGACGGCGAGGCTGGTCGTGCGGCTCGCCGGGGTCACCGGTTTTTGCGGGCTCGACTTCATCGTCGAGGCGGGTTCCGATCTTCCCCTGCTGATCGAGATCAACCCGCGTGCGACGCAGATCAACCATCTGGCGCTCGGGCCCGGGCGCGATCTGGTGGCGGCGCTTTGCGCGCGGGCAGCGGGCGAACCGGTCCCGGACCGGCCCGCAATAACGGAATGCGACACCATCGCGCTGTTTCCCCACGAGTGGCACCGCGACCCGCAAAGCCCCCATCTGCGCAGCGCCTATCACGATGTTCCGTGGGAGGAGCCCGAGTTCGTCCGCATCAATGCGGACGCGCCGCGAGCGCCCTGACCACAGCCGCCCGAATGCTCCGGCGAAAGAGGGCCTTCGGCAGATCCCGGGCGAGCCGGCGCGCCGGATGCATGGCGCCGTAGACGAAGCGCATCGCCGGGCCGAAGGCGTAGGCCGCGTTCGGACCGACGAAGTAAAGGCCGTCTATCGAGCTTTGGAAATCGGCCGAAAGCGTGGGCGAGCCGTCTGCTGCGCGCAACCCCGCCTTGATTCGCTCGGAAAGAAAATCGAGCCGCGCGACGTCGATCCGGTAGCCGGTCGCCGCCAGCAAATGATCGCAGGCGAACCCCTCGCGCGTACCGTCGCGAGCATGGGTCTCTACCAGCACCCGGCCGCCGTGCTCCGAGACGCGCTCCACGCTTCGCCCCAGATGCAGCGGCACGCGGCCGACCACCCTGCCCTCGAGGTCGTGTCCACCGGATGGCGCGGATGTGGCGCGCAGCATTGCCCGGCGCTGCGCTGCCGGCAACAGGCGGGCGAGCCGCGGCGATTCTTCGCTGAGGCGAAAGAACCATCCCGGCCCGAGCCGAGAGGAAGGCGCGCGAAGCCGCTGCAGGATCGTTCGCGGCGGTCCCGGCGCCCCGAGTATCGTCACCTGCGGGCGGCGGGCGATGACCGTCACCGCCGTTCCCCGCTCGGTGAGCAGGGCAGCGAGGTCGAGCGCGGAAGCGCCGGCGCCGATGATCGCCACCTCCTTTCCGTCGAGCCGGTCCAGTGGCCCGTAGGAGCTCGAGTGCGACAGCAGCGCCGCAGGCAAGTGACGGAGTTCCGCCGGCACATGGCAGAACGGCAGGATTCCGGTAGCGATGACGACGCGACGTGCCGTCAGGCTCTCGCCGTCGTCGAACTCGATCTCGAACCCGCCCAAACCGCGGTCAAGGCGCACGAGGCGCTTCAACTCGGCTTCCGGCGCGCATTGCGACGCGAAGGCCCGTCCATAAGCAAGGAATGTCGCGAGCGGGACAGGCGCCGCATCGGCGGCAATCGCGTGTTCGGCGCAAAACCGCCGGAACGTCAATCGCCGCTCGGGATCGGAGAGATCGGATGAGCTCGCATCCGTCTTCAGATTCATTCCCGCCGGCATGTGGTCCGCCCAGGCCTCCATCGGCGTGCCGAAGAGGCGGTGCTCGACGCGCGCCGCCCGCAGATGCGCGGCGATCGACAGGCCGTACGGCCCCGCTCCGATGATCGCGACGTCGAGCCGCCCCGCCGTCATCTAAGCCTCGGCCCGGGCTCGTCGGCGCCATCGGCGTGAAACAGCAGAAGATGCTTCGAGGTTTTCACCGGCTTGAGAATTTCCATACCGGCGAATGCATCTCCTATCTCCGAGACGCTGCGGCGGTTCGCGTAGAGCAGATACATTTCGCGCGGATTATGACGGTAGTCGTCCTCGATGCGCTCGACGACGGCGCGCGCAGTTTCGGCGCCGAACGGATTGAACATCAACATGACCAGTGGATCCTGCGGCAATTCGCATCGGCGGGCGTCGGCATTCACGGCGACGATCTCGGAGCGACACGTTGACGATCTCCTGAAATTCCCGATGTTCTCGGTCGCGACGGCGTGCAGGCCCGGTGCGTATTCGACGCCGACTACTTTGGGAAATCCATGTTCGGCCGCAAGCAACAACACTTTGCCCTTGCCGGAGCCGAAATCGACAAGCGTGAATTTCCGCGGGTCGACATCTATTGCCTTCATCAAGTGGCGGAACTCGGAAGCCCATATCGGGCGATAGAGGTTGTTTCCCTGCGCCGCCTCTGTCGCCGGCACCCCCTGCTCCGAGAGAGCCGTGACGACACGCGTCTCGACCCCGCAGCGCATGTCGAACAGGCGATTGCGCGCCATCTCGAAGCGCCATCTCAGCCCTGCACGGCGCCGGCAAAGCCACGCCTTGACGTGGCTTTTCATGGGTTCCGTGAAATCCGCACCCGATCGTTCCATGATTGCCGCATGCGATCGATCGGCGACAATATCGTCGCGGCCATCTCGCCCTGGCCACTGCCGACATGCAAGAACGGAGCCTCGACCACGATATAGGTCGCGGTCGAAACGGCGATCACGGCCATCCCGATCAGCACCGCAACGCCGTACAGCTCGATCGTGCCGAGGGTCGAATAGGCCCTCGCGCCGATCGCCCCGGTGATGACGTAGACGAGGGGGTTGTGGATCAGATAGACGCTGTAGCTGATGTGACCGAGAAAGCGGACGGGCCGCCAGCGCAATACGGCCCACGGACCCCTCGCCTGCAGCGCCGCGACGAATACCGGCAGCAGCAAAATCGCCGGCCCCCAACCTCGGGCATCGTGAAAGAAATAAGCCAGCGCCACCAGCCCCGCCGCGCCCGCCGCCGCCCAGCCCGCTTTCCAGTTCCCCAAGGGGGAGCCCGCTTCGAGTATGTACACCGCGACGCAACCGCCGACAAAAAACAAGAACAGGTCGCGCCCGCCGCCGGTCTGCGACAGCACCAGCAACAGCGCCAAGGCGGCGAGGCTCGTCCGCGTCGCGCGATAAAGCAGAGCCAAGAGCGGCAGCAGCAAGTAAAACAGCCACTCGAATTTCAAGGTCCATAACGTCGACAGAATCGTAAAGCTGTGGCCCAGCCCGTTGACATCCGGCGCGCCCTCGAACGCGAAGGTCAGCCAGGCGCCTATCTCGCGGGCCAACTCGCTGAGCGGCACTCGGAACGTGAAGTCCGTCTCGACCGCGACGATCACGAGGAAGGCGGCCACCGTGAAGTAATACATCGGGGCCAGCCGAAACGCGCGGCCGACGAAGAAATGCGTCCAGTCGAGACGACCGGCTCGACGCACGACCCGGCCCCAAAACAGGTATGCGGAGACCATGAAGAACAACGCGACCGCCGCTTGGCCAAGCAGGTTGTCGAAATTGTCCGGCGGCGGCCGCCAGACGCCGTCGCCGAGATACGAATGAAAGATGATGCAGTGATGTATGACGACGGCAAGGGCGAGCAGCCCGCGTAACCCGTCGAGCGAGGTAACGCGATCGGGCGGATCCTCGCCCATTACCTTGCGCGCAATCCCCGGAAGACATCTGAGGCCGACCCCGGTGAGAAGGACGAAGGCCGCCAGCGTCGCGAGCCCGAGGAGCGCCGTCATTGCCGGCGCTCCGGCGCGCCGACGACCGCTGGCTGGGCGAGCTCGGGAACACGGCGTTCGAGCAGCTGCCGTGCCGCGGCCAAACTGGGTGCGACAGGAAAAAACTCGCCGAGCCGCATCAGCTCGATGGCGCGGCAGACTTCGCGCCCCGGCGCCAGCAGCACCACTTCGCGCCCCCCGTTGCGCGCCCATTTTCTAAGCGCGATCAGGAAGCCGATGCCGGTGCTGTCGATGAATTTCGTCCCGGACAAATCGAGGAGGCAATGCCGGTTGTCCGCCGTAGCCTTCTCCGCCAACAGCGGATCGCTCTCCACGACGCGGCGGTCGAAGTTCCGCGGCAGCCTCAGGCAGTACCAATCGTCGGCGCCGCCGGCGGGGGCGCTCAGTTCGCCAAGGTCGCCGGACGGGTGCGGGCGCAGGTAGCGGTATTGCCGCAACAGCTCGAAACCAAAGACCCGAAAATCCTTCCAATAACGGCCGAACAGGCGCCGCGGCTCGCCAAAGAGCCGGAAGGCCCATTCCAGCCCGGCGCGTCGCATCCACCTCGGCGCCCGCCGCCGCCGGCCCGAGAGAAAATCGATCGTCGCCCCGACGCCGCCCGACACCGGCACGCCGAGACGACGGTAATGCCTCGCGATCCACTTCTCCTGCTTCGGGCAACCAAAACCGACAAACAGGAGATCCGGGCGAGCCTCGGCGAGGCGCTCTTCGATCGCGTCCTCATCCAACGCCTGGAAGTCGCCGAAAGGCGGCGAATGCCCGGACGCCAGCAAGCCGGGATGCCGTCGCTGGACATTCGCGAGTGCCGCCGCCGCCGCTTCCGGGCTCGCGCCGAGGAAGAACACGCGATAGCCCTTTTGTTTCGCGACTTCCAGTAACAATGGCACAAGGTCGGAACCGGCAACCCGCTCCGCCAGAGGATTGCCGAGGATGCGGGAGGCCCAAAGCATCGGGGTGCCGTCGCACAGCACCAGGTCCGCCTCGAGGAGAATGCGGTGCAGCTCCGGGTCGTCTCTCGCCTGGACGAGAAAATCGACGTTCGCGGTGACGAAGTAATGCGGGCGACGCGACATCACCATTCGCTCGATCGAGGCGACGGCCTCGGCGGTCGTCACATTGTCGATCCGCACCCCGAGAATCGCGACAGGCGGCCTCGCCGGTGGCGGACCGCCGGCTCCCAGGTCGTTCATTCGACGGTTCGGATCGAAGCGGGGCGCGACAAATTCGTCGCCCGGCATTGCCAGAAACAACGCAACATTCGAAAGGCGCGGTACTCGCGCAGGCCGAACAACGCGAGCAGGCCGAAGATTTTGTTTCTCGCGCCCGGCAGTCGCTCGTGGCGCAGGATACGCAGGGCATGCGGCAACGGCGACAATGCGACAAGCGCGGTATAGACGAGCCACCCCCGCACCCAGTGCGGCTCTTCGCGCCGCAACCGGAACATCTCGGCGATGACACGGTTCCATCGGCGGGTCAGCTCATGCCACTCGCGCCGCGCGGGGTGCTCGACGACCGCTCTTTCGGCATAACCGAGCCGATAGCCGAGCGCGTTCGCGCGTCGGCACCAGTCGATGTCTTCCGAGACGCCGTTGCGAAAGTCGCCGACCCGCTCGAACACCCCCTTCGGAACAAACAAATTGCCGGTTCCGGAAAAGCGGTCCTGTTCGATGTACTTCCTGAAATCGAAGGCGAATACGATTTCGTACGCTTCCGCCGGCGTCGGCCGCCGCGGGTCCGGCACACAGATGCGCACCTCGCCGCCGACGTAATCGAAGCGCTCGAGCGCCGCCAGGCCTTCGGCGAGCCAAGTTTCGGCGGCAAAACAATCTGAATCGATGAACGCCAGGATGCCGCCGCGCGCCGCCGCGACAGCGGCGTTGCGCGCCGGGCCGGCACCCTGCTCGCGCGCTGCGACGACCCGGGCATCGCCGGCGATCGCCTCGACCGCCGCGACGCCGCCATCCGAATTATTGTCGGCGATGATGATTTCGCGGCGCTCGGCCGGCCAGCTCTGATGCCGCAGATGCTCGAGGCACTGCGCGAGGTGAGCGAGATCGTTGTAGTGCGGGACGATGATCGAGATCAGCGGCGGCGGCGGCGCTGGCGCGCCCTCCGGCTGCGGCATGCCATTGCGCGAAGGAGGCGGATTTGCCATTGTCGCGAGCCGCTCTTTCGGGTGACGTCAGGCAGCGGCGATTTGACCGAGGGAGGCGCGAGCCCCGGCGAGCAGGCCGACGATCATCACCGAAGAACCCCAATAATCGACGGTAAGGCCCAGAAATATCGTGAGAAAGGTGATGATCCCGAGCGCATCGGAAAGCCGCACCTCGCGGGCGTCGATCCTCGCGGCGTTCGCCGGCCGCCTGACGACGGGCAGCGAGGATGCGCCGAGGAGCGCGAAGCCGGTCAGCAGCGCGCCGGGAATGCCGTAGGCCATCGCCGTGCCGAGCCACAGCGAATCGACCGAGGCGCCCATCCAGCCCGGGCGAAACCAGGCCTGCGTGACGCCGATCCCGATGACGGGGGATTTCATGACGTCGAACCCGGCGTATTGCCAGATCAGCAGCCGGTACCATGCCGTTTCAGGCTGCAATGTGAAATGTCGAAAGATGAAACTGAACGGGTTAGGCACGAAAATGAACACGGCGCCGCTGACCAATGCCGCCACGGTCAATAGGACAAGCCAGCGATGCGGGAAGGGCGCGAGACGCAAATACGCCAACAGGGCGAGGCCGAGGATCAGCCCCATCCATGGCGCGGACGACAGCGACAGGAAGAGCCCGATGCCGGTTCCGATCCGACACAATGGCCGCGCCGCTCCCCTGACGTCTTCGGTCAGCATCAGGGCGTAGCACATCACGATGCCGAATAGGATCGGGTGCGGGAAAATTCCTTCGGCACGAAATAGCCCGAGACGGTGCAAATCGACCGAATTGACGAGGAGCGGGTGGAAATAGGCGTACCCGGTCAGCTTCCCCAGCGCATCATGCACGATGTAGGAGCCTGCCAGAGTATCGGCCAACCCGAGCGGCCCGGCGATGGCGGCGACGATGCAGAAGAGCCGCACGACGCCGTGGATTTGCCCGCGCGTCGACAACAGGCCGCGCATCAGCAGGTAGGGACCGACGAGATCCAGCCCCGCCGCGCCGCCGCTCTTCAGCGCCACGTCGATGTCCCCGGTCGTGGCGAGCGCGATGATCATCCATGCCAACGCCGCCGGCATGAAGAGGTCCGACAAGACGAACCGGTATCGGTGGGAACCGATCAGGTGCGCGAACGAGAGCACCATCACCGGGGCGAGCGCGAGGAGCACCAGCCTTCCCGGCGTCAAGCGGAACCCGAAGACCACGAAGCCGAGCGCCTCGGGCAGGAACACCGCAACCGTCACCAGAGCCGGCAGGAACGGCGCGCGTTCGCGCCACGCCCGCGCCGCCGCGTCGGCCCGCGGCGCGGCTGCGGGCGCAAGCGGTGGCGTGGGTGTCGCGGCGGCGGGGAGGGGCCCGGAGGTTGCGAGGGTGGTCATCCGCCGACCATCCGTCCGTCGTCCGCCTCAGTGTGCCGCCGCCGGCTTCCGAGCCGACAGGCGGTCGAGATCCTGGTTGAAAAACTGAAACGGCCAGGGATGGCCGCGCGCCAGTATCTGGCGCACCAGTGCGATCGCGGCCGGGCCCGCGCGCAATGCCGCGCGCGCCAACACCCAATAATTATCGAGCGAGCGGAAGGGCTCTCCGAGAATGCGGATGTCCGATTCGATATGCTTCTCGAGGCGAGGCGACGCGTCGGGGGCGAGGCGAAGGCCGAGGCCGATTCGCCGCTTGACGATCCACAGCTCGCGCGGCGCCGAAGCGAAGGAGAGTTCGAGCGGCGCCTCGACTGCCTGCCGCGGCGCATGCAGCAGGTATTCGACCTCGGCGAGAGCCAGGGATACATCGGCCCGGCTGGGCGAAAGCAGCAGCGTCCGGCGCGCCGCTTCCCGAGTCGCCAGGAGTTGGCGACGCCACTGCGCCTCGTCGTGCCGCCGCGCGGCACCGTCTGCTGCCGCATAGTCGAGGAAGGTCAAGGCGCCTTCCTCATCGGCGCCGGGCAGCGGCAACGCTGCGAGACGCAAAATCGCGGAATCGAGTTCATTCCGGGTCAATTCGATACCGCCGTTGCGCACCCCGTAGCTGGCGGCGACGGCATCGGCCGCGCGCAGCGTCCGGTAAAGCAACACGCCCCCACCTCCGGCGATACCGAGGCCGACGAAAATCAGCCCTGCCGTCACATACAAATCGCGCCGGCGCGGCTGCATG
The DNA here is from genome assembly GCA_035934195.1 of Allostellaceae bacterium. Lineage (GTDB taxonomy): Bacteria > Pseudomonadota > Alphaproteobacteria > ATCC43930 > CGMCC-115725 > AP-15. The sequence continues at coordinate 18,662 of DASYYD010000300.1, forward strand.
ACCCTCGGGCTCGCCAGTGGCGCTATTCGTAATATTTGCCGAGCTTGCCGTAGGCATGGCCGTAATTATAGCCGTGACCATAGCCGTAGCCGTATGAACGCAGTCTCTTGAGGTTGACGCGGTTGAGCACGACACCGATCCGGCCTTGCGCCTCGGAACCCAAGGCCTTCATCGCCTCCATCGCCGACGTGCGCGGCGTATGGCCCCAGCGCACGACAAAGACGATGCGGTCGGCGAGCCGCGCCAATATCGCCGCGTCGACGACCGGCAACAGCGGGGTCGCATCGAGCACGATCAAATCGAACCGCTGGCGCAGCTCGCCGATCAACTCGCTCGCGCGGGGCGAGTTCAACAAATCGGCCGGGTTCAACTTGCTGGTGCCGGCGCTCAGCAACGCCAGACCCGACGGCGCCTCAGTGACGATCGCGCGGTCCAGCTCGATCCGCCCCTCGAGAACCTCGGTCAGCCCCGGACGTAGCCCGCCGCCGATCGTGCGCGACGCCGATCGGCTGCGCAAATCGCCGTCGACGAGAAGGGCGCGCTGCCCCGACAAGGCGGCGGAGGTGGCGAGCAGCATGGCGGTGGTGGTTTTCCCTTCGCCCGGGATCGATGAGGTTACGAGGATCACCTTGGCCGAGCCGCCGCCCGAGAGCGCGAGGCCGATGCGCGTCGTGCGGACCGCCTCGGCGAGGCGCGAGGCCGGCTTCGCGATTATCTCGGCGAGGATGTCGGCACCGCGCGGGCGAAGCAGGCCCCGCCGGGGCATGTCGAAGATCAGGCCGAGCACCGGAGCGCGAAGAGCGGCCTCCGCCTGCGCGCTCGTCTTGAACCCGCCGGCGAGGTGGTCGACGATGAAAGCGAGCGCGATGCCCGCGAACCCGCCCACCGCGAACATCAGCGCGAGGATCAAATGGCTTCGCGGAAACGCGGGGGCGGTCGGCAGGCTTGCCGGGGTGATGACCCGCGCGGTGCTGTCGTTGAGGCTGGCGCGCGCGGCGATGCTGTTGAAATTGGCGAGAAAGCTCTCATAGAGCCGGCGGTCGGAGGCGTCGAGCCGTTCGAGATCGCCCAATTTGACGACCGCCGGCGAATCTCCGTGGCGCTGCGTCACGTGGTTGAGGCTGCCTTCCAGAGATTGCTCCCGCTGTTCCGCCACCTGATAGGCGTTCTTCAAATTGTCGAGGATGCGCGCAACCTCGGCGTTGATCCCTTTCTCGATGTCCTTGAGCTGCGAGCGGGCGACGATGAGTTCCGGATAGGCCGGGCCGAAGCGGCTGGCGAGATCGGCCTCCTTGCGGCTCACTTTCGACTGCTGCTCGCGCAGTTGCGCGATCACCGGCGAGGCAAGCATGTCCGGAATTGCCTGGACGTTGCCGCCGCTCTTGAGGACTTGTCGCGCCTGCTCGTAGCGCGCCCGCTTCTCCGCGACATCCGCACGCGCGAGAATGAGCTGATTGTTCAGATCGGAAGTCTGCTGCTGGCTGACATTGCCGCCGGTCCCGACATCACTGAGGCCGTTTGCCGCCTTCAGCTTTTGGATGGCCGCCTCGTTGTCGAGAACGCGCGCGCGCAGCGCGGCCAGCCGCCCGCCGAGCCAGGCGCTGCCCTCGCTGATCGCCCGCTGCCGCGCCGCCTCTTGATCGGCGAGATAGGCCGCCGCCACCTCTCTGGCGATACGCCGCGCCTTGCGCGGATCGACCGAGGTTACCGACAACTGCAGCGCGTAGGAAAACTGCACGCGCTCCACGGTCAACTGCTTGCGCAGCGCCGCCGCGGCAATCTCCAACCGCGTCTCTTCCCCGCCCGCGGCGGGCGCCGCCCTGCCGCCGAGCCCGAGCCGGCGCAGCACTGCGGCGAAGCCCCCCGGCTGGATGAATTCCGGGTCCTTGTCGAGGTGCAGCGCCTCGACCGCCCGCAGCGCCACCGCCTGCGAACCGAGCACCTCGATTTCGCTCTCGATTGCCGCGGAATCGACGTCGAGCATCGATAGCTGCTTTCCTTCGGCGGCATTCGTCGGGCGCTTCGGATCGGCCACCAGGATCTCGACGCTCGACTTGTAGAGCGGCGGAATGATCGCGAGGATGGAATAGGTGATGGCGATGCTGACCAGCGGGCCCGCCAGCACGAGTTTCCAGTGGCGCAGCAAAATCCCGACGATCGAACGCAGGTCGAGGCGGAATTCGCCGCGCTCATCCGCCGGCGCGCCGGCGCCATTCGACATCGGTATCGCCAGATCACTCAAATCCATGTGCTCCGTCGAGTACGAAGACCGTTTTGCCGATTTCATCATTTGAAATGCCGCCGCTCGGTTCGGTCGGCATAGCAGCCCGGCCGCGCATCACGGTTATATCAGATACCTACTCGTCACGGGAGGCTGGACAGCCGTCACCGTTTCCTTGTCTGCTACGCTGATGTTCAACTATCGGTCGCCTTGCCCCGAGAGGCGGCAAGAACTCGGGAATCCTTGTGAATCAACCTTCATCGTCGGTTTTGGCGATGGCGCGACGCTAGGCGGAAGAGTAAATTTTGTCAAGTATTTTGATACAAATTTGTCATAGACTGATAACGATTGTTACAGACGCTTTGCCGCGAAAAGACGTGAGGTCAGTGGAGAGCGGACGACGCCAAGCGCGGCACTGGCTGCGCGAACTGAGCGCGCTCGCGGCGTTCGCAGTCGCCGCCGCGGAATATTCGCTGGGCCACTTCTGGGCCCGGAATTTCATCCCGCAGCTTGGGTTTTCCACGCTCCTGATCGCCGCCATGTGCGCGTTCTCGCGGCTCTATGTGGCGAGCGCTGCATGGTTCGCGGCGGCGGTGTTCCTGCTCGCCCCCATGCTCCCGGCCTATCTGCCGCGCCCCGCCGTCGCGCGCCCCGGCTGTACGCTGACAATCGTCAATTTCAACAAGGAGGAGGACCCGCCCGACGACGCCGGCGCGCTCCGGCTGCTCGCGCGCCTGCATCCCGACATCGCGTTCGTCGAGAAGGTCTACGCGCCGCGGCAATTTGGCGCAGCGCTGCTCGCCGGCGGGTTTGCCGGCTACTCGGTGTTCACGGCCTTCGGATCGACGCTGATCCTGTCTCGCTTCCCGATCATCCGCAGCGAGGCCGGGAGCGACGGCATGTCCGCCGAGATCCGCATCGAAGGCCGCACGGTGCGGCTCCTCAACATGTACATCACGCGGCCGAACCAGGATATGCGCCGTTACCGCGCCGGCTATCGCACCTTGCGAGGGCGGCTGCGTCACCAGAGCGAGCCGCTGATCCTGGCCGGCGACGGCAATGCGACCGTCTACAGCAGAGAAGTGCAACGGCTTCACGGGCTCGTTCGCGACGCCTGGGAGGAACGAGGCTTCGGGCTCGGGGCGACTTTTCCGGGCCCATGGCGGCGCACGGGAATTCTCGGCGCCTGGATGCGGATCGATTACATCTTCCACAACGACGCTTTCGACACCGCCGCGGTCCGCCGCCTCGACGCCGCCGCCGGCGCCGGACACTATCCGGTCTGGGCCAAGCTGGTGCTGGCAGGCGCCGGACAGGCGGGCGAGCCGTGCGCAGGGGCGCCGAATTCCCAACCCTCGGCGAGCATGGAGGAACGATGAACCGGCGTAGCTTCGTTTTCGGGCTGACCACGATCGCGGCGCCGCGCGCGATCGCCGGCGCTTCGGCGCGTGCAGAGGGCGGTTATGACGACGAGCTGCACGATTACGGCCTGCCACCGGCCGCAACGCTCAAGGCCGGCAGCTACGCGGCGCCGACGCCGCTGCGGATCGCCGGCGCCCGGACCATCGTGACGAACGACCTGAAGATGATGATCGATGCCCGGCAGCCGCCCGTCGTCATCGATGTCCGATCCGTCCCGCGTTCCTGCCGCGGGCATCTGGGGGTGGCCTGCGGTGCCGACGCGTTAAGCCTACCGCTCGCGCTATGGTTGCCGGGCGCCGGCCTCGGCGGCGACCTGCACGACCCGCTACAGCGCAGACTCGCCGAACGGCTCTCGCCATACACTTGCGGCAACAAAGCGATGCCGATCGTCTTTTTCGCCGCCTCCAAGATCGATTGGCTACCGGTCAACGCGGCGCTGCGCGCGATCGCGCTGGGCTACCGCAAGGTCTATTGGTACCGCGGCGGCCGCGCCGCCTGGCTCGCCGCGCAATATCCGACGACCCCGGCCCGCCTGATCGGCACGCTCGAGCCAGTGGCGCTTCCGGCCGCCAGCTTCTGCGACGAATCGGTCGATTACGGGCTGGTGCCCGTTTCGACGATTCGGACCAGCGTCCTCGAGGCGCCGACGCCGACGACCATCCTCGGCGCCAAGACCGTAACGACGCCGGAATTGTGGTCGATGGTGCTGTCGGGGCGCCCCCCGGTGCTCGTCGACGTCATCGGCGGCAACCAGTCCATGACCCTGCCCGGAGCCCCTTGGATGCCCTGGGCCGGCCGCGGCAGCAGCCTCGAGGACGATGTTCAGGCAAGGCTTGCCGCCGAACTCGACCGGCTGAGCTGTGGCGACAAATCGGCGCCGATCGTGCTGTTTTGCCAGTCGAAGACGTGCTGGCTGTCGCACAATGCCAGCGTGCGCGCCGTCGCCATGAAGTACCGCAACATCTACTGGTACCGCGGCGGCCGCTGCGCATGGCAGGAGGCTGGACTGCCGATGGGGCCGGTGAGCCTGATCGAGCGTGCCGCCTCGCGGTGCTGCGGCGCAGATTTTCGGCGCCGGCGCGCGCTGTTTCCGCGATGACGGCCACCTGATTCGGGGCTACGGGAAACGAGACGGTTCCCGTAGCCCTCGATTCCGTATTCACCGGCCCGTCAAATAATGTAATAGGGATCTGCGAACAGCCGCGCGCGCAGGGCACGCGCGGCTGCTCGCAGATGATCGAGCGCCGGCGGCACAGCCGTCCGCCGCCGCTCCGAGGACATTGATGCATGCGTTCGTCGGGGGGGAGATCGACCAGCGCAGCGCGGACACGGCGCGCCCTCGGCTCGGCCGCCGCGGCGCTGCTTGGCGCGCTTGCGGCCTTGGCGGCCGGGCTCGCTCCGGCCTGCGCGCAGCTTGTTCCGGGCATCACGCAATTGGAGATCCCGCGGCCAAACGCAAACCCGCTGGCGGCCGGCGGTCCGGTCGGCGTCACCGAGCGGCTGCGGCCCGAATACGACCCGCTCGGCTTTCCGACGGCGCAGGGATTCTTCTATCCCTCGGTTACCGGCACCGTGCTCTACGACGACAACGTCTTCGCCAGCCAGTCGGCGCAAGCCGATGACCTCGTAATGCATCTGCGCCCGGCATTCACCTTCCAGAGCCGGCGCGACACGCTGAGCTACATTGCCGGCGGCTACGGCGATTTCGCGCATTACCTCGGCCACGAATCGCTCTCGAACTCCAACGCCGGCGCAACCCTTGGGGTCATTCAGGAAATCGGCCGCGACTGGGAGATCGAATCGCAGAGCGGCGCGAAATACGACCATCAGGATCCCTCTTCCTTCGCCTCGCCGGTCCCCAACACCGCGATCTCCCACCTGCCCGCCTATACGATCTTGTCGGAACAGGTCTCGGCGACGCGGCGGGTCGACCGCCTCAGCCTGTCGTTCGGCGGCGGCTACCAGCGCGAGGATTACCAGAACGTCGTGGTCGGCGGCGTACTGATCAAGGAATCCGACCTCGACGCCAACGCCTTTTCAATGACCTCGCGGCTCGGCTACGCGGTAACGCCGTTGACCCGGATCTTCGCCGAAGGAGAGTATCTGCGCCGCGACTACGACAACGGCGTGCTGAACTCCAACACCGTCACCACGATCGTCGGGACCGATTTCGAATTCCGGCGGCTGACGCGCGGGACGGTCTTTGCCGGCATCAGGCAGCGGCAATACGATTCGGCGCTGATCGGCAGCCTCGCCGCGCCGACATTCGGGATCAACCTCGAATGGTTCCCGACGCGGCTGTTGACCTTCACCGCCGTCGGGCGGCAGGATTTCGCCGACACGCCGATCACCACGCCGACCGGCGGGTCGGCCGTGGTCGACATCAAGACGCTGCAGTTCGAGGGCGATTACGAGATCCTGCGGCAGCTGATCGGCACCGCCGTCGCCGGCTTCGAGAGCGACAATTACAGCCTCACCAATCGGACCGACAAGACGCTCAGCCTCGGCCTCAGCCTGACCTATATGCTGAACCGCAATCTTCGCCTGATCGGCCAATACCGCATCACCGATCGGCAATCGAGCCTCGCCGGCTTCAGCTACGTACGCGACGAAATCGGCATCGGCCTCAAGACGCAGTACTAGAAGACCCGGCTGCCGACGCGGACGATGTCGCCCGGATTGATCGGCACCACTGAGGGCAGCGGCACTTTGATCTCGTGGAAGCGGCCGGCCCGCCGCAGGAACACGTAGTTTTCCTGCGCCCGATAGGAAAAACCGCCGGCGGTGGCGATCGCGCTCTCGATATTGGTGCCGCCCACATAGGGATAGGAGCCCGAACGCCCGACCTCGCCCAGCACGTAGAACGGCCGGGCGCTGACCATCGCAACGCTGACGTTCGGCTTGTCCATCAATTTCTGTTCCTTCAGGGACTTAACGATCTCGCCCTTCACCTCGTCGAGCGTCTTGCCGCCGGCCGGCAGAATGCCGACCAGCGGCATCGCGACGGCGCCGCTGAGCTCGACGGGGAAAACTCCGCTCAACCGGTCGGCGCCAAACACCGTGACCCTGATCTTGTCGCCAGCGCCCAGGCGATAGGGTTGCGTTTCCTCGCCCTTGGCGTTCATCCCCTCGATCTTTGCGTCATTTTCGGGATTCCACGTCATCGGCTTCGATTCGTAACCGATGCCGACACAGCTCCAGAGGGCAAGGGCGGCGAGCGAAACACCAGTCCGCAGGCTCGATGCAGCAAGTGATCTTGTCATCGCACAGCACACATCAGAGGCGAATGCCTTCTCTTCTTCATCAACCTGTATATGTTGCCATGGCCGGCGACTGCAAGCAGATCGTCATTCAGGGTTTGAAACGCAATTGGAAAAGCCGCTGGGCAGCGTCAATTTACCTCGCGGCTCGACCAGGACTGCGCGACCGCGACCCCGAGGATCGCCAATAGCGGGATCGCGAAGCCCTGGATCTGGACCGGGAAATCGATCAGCGACTGCGCCGCCGCGAGCATGCCGACGGCGGCGCCGATCGCCGGATAGATCGGGTCCGGTCCGCGCCGCAACGCGCCGGCGAGGCAGCGCGCGAGCACCCACAGAAAAATCAGCCACAGCAGGAGGCCGACCGGGACCCCGAGCGTCATCAGCGCTTCAAGCCAGCTGTTATGGGCGTATTCCCAACGTCCGCTCTGTTGCAAGGCGAGCGCGCGAAACGGCGGATAAGCCTCTTTGAAGGCGCCGAAGCCATAGCCGAGAGCCGGCCGCGCCGTGATCGCCTCGAGGACGCTGCGGTCGAGTGCCAGGCGGGCGCTCAGATCGCGGGCGAACCACGATAGCCGCGCCGTCAAAAGATCGCCGGAAGCCGCGGCAAAGCCGATTCCGGCGAGACCGCCCGCCGCGAAACCGGCAACGAGCAGGCCGCGCCAGGATCGCGACCGCGCGACCGCCAGCACCGAAACCGAGCCGGCGCCGAGCACGGCCACCGCCGTCCCGGCGCGCGATCCGGCAAGGATGAGGGCCGTCGAGACGAGGGCCACGATAGCGCCGAGCAGCAGCAGCGCCATGGCGCGCACCGCGCCCGATGCCCGCAGCGGGCGCAGGCCGCCAAGCTCTCCGACAATAAAGCCGAAGGCGACGGTCAGCACGGTTCCGGCATAGGCGGCGAAGGTGTCGCGGTTGATGAAGGTCGCGCTCAGCGCATCGAGATAGGCGTGCTTGGGCCGCCACAACACCAATTTGTTGCCGGTGAGGTAAATCGCCAATCCGTAGGCCGCGACCGCGGCGCCGCCGACCGCCGTCGCGACGAGGACGAGGCGCGCCCGCCGCGGATCGCGCCCGTGTTGCACGGCGAGGAAAAACACCGCGGCCGCGGTCGCCATCCATAGAATCGCAACCAGCCCGGCTCCCGGATAGACGCTGATGGCGCCGCCGATGTCCTTTCCGAGCGCCGCCGAGGCGAGCCTCCATAGCGGATGGCGCCAAGCGGCGGGCGCAAAGACCGCGCTCTGGACCGCCGCCCAGAGCGCGACGACGGCAAGCGCGGCGAGCGGTACGCGCAACCGCCGGATCGGCACGGCGAGGGGTCGGCGCAACATCCCGCAGGCGGCGAGCAGAAGCCCGAACACGATCGCATGCGCGCCCCAGATTGCGGGCGTGTTGGCGCCGAACCATACCGGCGAGAGCAGCACCGCGCCGAGCCACAGCCAAAAGAGCAGGGCATCGATGACCGGCCTCTTTTCGAGATCGGGCATCGCGGCCTGATCTATAGGCTCTGTCTGCGACCCGATTGCCGATCCCATGCCGCACGCCTCGACGTCATCCCAAACGCAGCGTCCCGAAATACCACGACAAGGCCAATAGGCCGGCCCCGAAAGCGAGGACGCAGAACCACAGCAGCCATATGGTCACGACCGCAATGCGATCGCGCAGCCGGCCGACGCGGTTCCGCCGCGCGCTCAATCATTCCCCCGGCGCAAGGCTATCCGATAGAGATGGACCCCGAAACCCGCAAACGAATCGGTGAACGAGCCGGCGCCGAGCTTCACCTTTCGCCCCTCGCCTATTACCACGGCCTCGCCATCGCCGGCCCCGCGGATCGTAAAGCGCGGCTTCACCGGCCGGTCGCGCATCGCCGCGGCGAACAGATAAAGCGCGTCGCCGCCCGCCTTTGCCATTACCGCGATCGGCGAGCTCGAGGAGACCGCGACTTTTCCCTCGATGCTCGGGCTGTTCAACACCGGCGCCAGTGCCGTGATGCGGCGATCGAGCCGCGCGGCTTCCGCGACGATGTCGGGGTGACGAAAAATGGCGTCCTCGCGAAAGCCGCCAACCCATTCGTGAACGAAATAAACGATGCCGCGCGCACCCGCGATCAGCGCCATCCACACTTCGGCGCTCAGCTGATCGGGCCGCACCGGGCGCCCCGCCACGAGCGCCGTCGTCTCGATGATCGCCCACACGCTCTGGCCCGGCTTCGCCAGGCGAACGAGCCGACGCACGCCGCGCGCGACGTATTGCAGCTTGCCCCTGACCCGCTCGCTCGTGGCGCTGACGGGATAGATGTCGAACGAGAGGAGGCCCGCCCCCTCGGCGGCGACATCGTAATAACGCATGTCGCCCCCGCACAGCCCGCGCCCGCGCCATTGCGGGTCGGCGACGCCGCGACCGAAATTGATCATTACCGGGCGGGTCGGGTCGCGCATGGCGATCGCCCGGGTCCGCCGCACGACTTCCCGCGCGGGGATGCAAGTGCCGTAAAGCCCGAGCCCGATCGGCTGCGCGTTGTCGGGCTCGTCCTCCTGCAGCCAGGCCCTGATGACATGGTTGTCCGGCGCATGGAGAACGGCGCCGTCCTGCATCGCGGCGGCGAACATCCCCTCGCTCGCCAGGGCGGCAAGGCCCGCCTCGCCGGCGCCGCCGGAAATCCCGACAAACGTATTTATGCCGATCGCCTTGTATTCGGCAGCGTTGCGCGGCGCTTGCAGCCAGACGCCGAGCGGGAAAAAGCCGCGATCGGACGGAAACCCGTTCTTGTAGGCGGGCCCGGCCCCGGCCGCGCCGATGCCGATGCCGAGCCCCAAAAGCACGGCGACAGCCAGGATGCGGGAATTCATCGGGGACAGCGCGGCCGGCCGGTCTCGCCGCGCACCCCCGCCCACCAGCCGCGGCACGCGGCGGCGAAGATACGGCGGTCGCCGCGCAGCAGGTAATCCGCCGTCAAGGCGAGCATAACGAGGACGACGAGCGGATAAAGCCAGGGGAACCGTCGGCGGGTCAGCAACAGCGCGTTGCGTTCGGTCAGATAGATGGAAAGGCTGGAGCGGGCGCGAATGCTCGCCGCCGAGCCGATCGTCGTGCCCGACGCGTGCCGAACGACCGCGGCATGCGCATAGCCGAGCCGGAAGCGGCGCCCGCGCAGCGACCACTCGACATCCTCGCAATAGAGAAAGAAGTCTTCGCTCATCGGCCCGACCCCCTCGATAAAGGCGCGGGTCGCATAGCAGGCGGCGCCCGAAACCCATTCCAGCCGGCGCTCGATCGCGGCGCTGTCGACCACGGCGTCGGCCGGCTCGCCATACCCCAAGCTTCTGCCGCGGCCGACGAGGCGCCGCCAGGCGCCGCCGCGCGTCTGCACGAGCCCTTCCGCCGACAGCACCAGCCGGCAACCGACGAGGCCATAGCCGCCGGCCTCGGCGTATTCGAGGAGTTTTGCGAGCGCCTCGGGTTCGGGTTCGGTATCCGGGTTGAGGATCCATAGGCCGCGCCAGTCCGGCGCGTCGGCGACGGCGGCGAGCACCAGATTGACGCCGCCGCCATAGCCGAGGTTGTGCGAGGCTTCGATGACGAGGACCGGCTGGCCGGAGGCGAGCGCAAACCGCCGCGAGCGCAGCGCGCGAGGCCCCGTACGGCGCGGCTCGGCGATGCCCTCGCCGGCGATCCCCGACGCCGCCGGCAAACCAGCCGCGAGCGCGGCGCTCAGCGCCTCGTAGGCCTCCGCGCCGGCATTCTCGACGATGACGATTTCGAAGCCGGCGAAGGTCGATCGCGCCAAACTCGAAAGGCAAAGGGCCACCTCCGGCGCCCGGCCGTAGGCGACGATCGCGACGACGACCGCCGGCGGCGTCATTTGGGGGGGAGCGGCCCGCCGCGCCGCAGCCACTGCGCGATCGAACCATAGTCGAGCCGACAAGTGCGCGGGCCGGCGGCGTAGCCCTGCAGCGAGCCCGGGTCGAACAGCACATCGAGCGCGAATGGGCCCGGCGCCCAGTTGCGGAAATCGTCGACGACCGGGAGCGGATCGCCGCGCGCCGCCAGGCTCCAGCCGCCCTGTCGCGCCTCGTCTTCGATGAGGCTGCGGCACTGGGCCGCGATCGCCACGACCGCCCGGTCCGGCGCGAGGACGACGTCGCGCGGAGAAAGCGGCCGGCCGCGCGACAGATCGAAGGCGAGGCTTTCGCGGGCGGTAAACGGGTGGGTCCATCCCGGCGCCGTCGACACGATCCAAAACACCACCGTCACAAGGTGTGCATCGAAATAGATCACGTCGTAAGAGACGGAGGCCAGGGACGAGCCCGCTGCGGCCGTGCGGAACTGCGCCATCAGCTTGCCGTCGGCGAGGATGAAATCATGCGCCACGGCGTTGAACGCCGCCACCGGGCCGCCGGCGCCGGGCAATTGCGGATAGGCGATCTCGATCTCGTAGGCGCCCCTGCTGACCTCGCGGAAAAACGCCGGCTCGAGCGCCGGCCCCGCCGCCGCCCCGTTCCGCCCTTCGCCCGCGAGCATGTGCCGGCGGGCCTCGGTCTCATCGAGAAGGCAGTGGACGAGCGAGCTTGCCGCCTTGTCGGCGCAACTCGCCGCGCGGGCGCGCAGCCAAACCTGCTGATCGAGCCGCAACCCCGCCCGGCGCGCGGCCGGCATCCGTGCCCGCAGCAGCGAATAGGCGATCTGCATCGCCGCCTCCGCCGTGACGAGCCGCGGCTCGCCGCAGATCTCCCGCTCGACCGGCTCGCGGATTTGCCGACACTCCGCCGCGATCGGCTCCGCCGCCCTGCCCGGCGCCGCCGCGCCCACCGAGGCAGCCAGGATCAAAGCGGCAATGATCGGGCGGCGCGGCATCTCCCCTCCCCCGGCAAGGGCTGCGGCATGATAATTGCCGCACGACGCCGCGGCCAGCCTACGCGATTCCCTGCCTCGAATCGGTGAAGCGGGCGAGCGCAACCTCCAGCACTCGCTGCTTCTGCAAGGAATCCGCAGCCGAGCGCTGTCTCCGTCGCCTGCGAGAGCCATGCGCCAGATGACGGAGACCTTACGATACGAATTTGGCAATTTTGCGGGCTTGCTGCCGGGCGGTTCGCAAAGGCCCGCCCTTCGATTCGTACTGCGTCACGGCACGTAGGGGGTGACGCCCTCGACCTCGCCCTGGTCGCGGCCGCGCAGTTCGATGACGTTGCGGTCGGGGTCGCGCACGAAAACCGAGACGTTGCCGTCCTCGCCGAATTTGACCGGCCCCTGGCTGATCGCGACGGCGTTCGCCTCGAGCGCCGCGATCGTCAAGGGGATCGAGGCGACGCGCAGCGCGACGTGGGTATAGCCCGGGTATTTGCCGGGTACGTCCATCAGGATGTTCTCGCCCGCCTCGCCGGCATCGGCGTTGAAGATCAGATTGAGCTCGACGCCTCGGCCGTTCTTGACGATCGCCACGTCGTCGCCGGCCGCGCGGTGCGACAGCGCGAACCCCAGCACCCGGTAGAAAGCGAGCGCGCGGTCGAGATCGCGCACCCGGATGCCGATGTGGTCGACCCGTTCGATCGTTACCTCGTCCATGTCTCTCTCCGTTCATGGCGGATCTTCGCTTCTGTCTTATCTCGCCGCGGCGTTTTCGAGTAGAGTTGCGGCGCGCTCCCGAGCCGGCCACAAAAAAGCGCGGCGCGGGCAAATACCGAGGAGATTCTGTAGATGAGCTATAATCTCGAACAGTTTGCTGGTAAATGCCATGACATCCTGCAGGCCGATCCCAGCCCCGCCGGCCGCGAGAAAGTCGTCGCGCTCGTTGGCGAGATGCTGAAGGACGAGAAATTCGTCGAGACGCATCTGACCGACGACACCCCCGAGCGCAAGGTGCTCTACGAGGATCCCGAACTCGGTTTCTGCATCCTCGCGCATGTCTATCACGCCGCCAAGGACAGCAACCCGCACGACCACGGCCCCTCCTGGGCGATCTATGGCCAGGCGCGCGGGCAAACCGTGATGACCGATTATTTCCCGGTCGCCCGCCCCGGCGAGGGCAAGCCCGGCAAGGCGCGCCGCGTCAAGGATTATACGCTGACGCCCGGCATGGCCTATCTCTACAACGAGGGCGACCTGCATTCGCCGCGCCGCGACGGACCGACGAAACTGATCCGCATCGAAGGCAAGAACATGGAAAAGGTGAAGCGCTACCCCTACGAGCGCGTCGCCTGAGTTCGCCCCTCACCCCGGCCCTCTCCCCGCATCGCGGGGAGAGGGAGATCGCCGCAATGAGGCTTTGATCGAGCGGCCCCGATCCCGCTAGGATCGGCGGGCGGCGGGCCGCGCCGCGGCAGCATCGGTCGATTCGCCATGCCTGACGACACGCCCAAGGACGCTCATTGGGTCGGCACCTGGACGGCCGCTCCCGCGCCGGCGGAAGGCGTCGCCTTCGCCAACCAGACCTTTCGCATGATCGCGCATGTCAGCCTCGGCGGCGAGCGGCTGCGCGTGCGCCTCTCGAACGCGCACGGCAGCAGGAAGCTCCTTGTCGGCGCCGCGCGGGTCGGATTGCGCGACAAGGGCCCGGCCATCGTGCCGGGCTCGGATCGCGGGCTCGCCTTCGGCGGCAGTCCGGCGACCTGGATCGCGGCCGGCGCCTTCGTCGTCAGCGACCCCGTCGCGCTCGAACTGCCGCCGCTTGCCGATCTCGCGATCACCTTCCACATCCCCGGCGAAGTGGGACCAAGCGCCGGCGTCACCGGCCGCTACGCCCGCCAGACCAACTACATCTCGCCGCCCGGAAATTTCGCTGGCGCCGTCAACATGCCGGTCGGCAGCATCACCGGCGATTGGTATTTCGCCTGCGGCGTCGATGTCGCCGCCCCCCGCGAGGCGGGCGGCATCGTCGCGCTCGGCGACTCGCTGACCGACGCCAATATCTCGACGATCGACGCCCATTGCCGCTGGCCCGACCAGCTCGCCCGGCGGCTCGTCGCGCGCGGCGGGCGGCCGTTCGCGGTGATGAACCAGGGCCTCGGCGGCAACCGCATCCTCCACGACATCCGCGGCGACAGCGGATTGCGGCGCTTCGACCGCGACGTGCTGGCGCAGCCCGGCGTCAGCCATGCCATCGTCATGCTCGGCACCAACGACATCCGCAACCGCTGGGCGAAACCCGACGAGGAAGTGACGGCCGAGGAGATGATCGCCGGGCTCGACCAGATGGCGCTGCGGGCGCATGCCCGCGGCATCAAGATCTTCGGCGCGACCTTGACGGGCTTCGAGAACGAGACCTACCTCCCCGGCGCCTGGACGCCGGCGCGCGAGGCGGCGCGGCAGGCGGTCAACCGCTGGATCCGGGAGAGCGGCGCCTTCGACGCGGTCGTCGATTTCGACGCGGCCTTGCGCGACCCCGAGCATCCGCTGTCGATGCTGCCGGCCTACGATTGCGGCGACCATCTGCATCCGAGCGACCTCGGCTACACCAAGATGGGCGACTGCATCGATCTCGCGCTGTTCGATTGACTTCTTTGCGCCGGTGCGTCCTTCGACGCGGCGCGTCGCGCCGGCTCAGGATGAGGTAGGCTTTTACGCTACGCGAGACGCAAGAGGACCGGGAAAAGGGATAAAACATGCTGTTCACCTGCCGGCCGCCCGGCATGCCGATCCCCGGGCATTTTCCGGGGCCGGCGCACGCGCGCGGCAAATGGTTCACGATCGACATTCATTGCCATGTGCGCTCGGAGAAAGCCGCCGCCCTCGTCGAAGGCAACGAATCCGTGTCGCGCTGGTTTCTCGAAACCGCCGCCAACCCGAGGAGCCGGGAGATCAACCGGCAGAACGGCGTGCGCACCCGCGCGCAGGGCATGTCGCCGGAGCAGCGCATCACCGACATGGACCATATGGGGATCGACATCCAGGCGATCTCGCCGGCGCCGCGCCAGACCTATTACGGCGCCGACCCGGAACTGGGCCTCGCCGCCGCGCGCGCCACCAACGACTTCATCGCCGAGATCTGCGGGAGCTGGCCCGACCGCTTCACCGGGCTCGGCACGGTGCCGCTGCAAGCGCCCGAACTCGCCCTCGCCGAACTCGACCGGCTGCACAAATCATTGGGCTTTCGCGGCATCGAGATCATGACGCATGTCGCGGGCGAGGACCTCTCGGCCGAGCGCTTCCGCCGGATCTTCGCGCGCTGCGAGGAATTGGGGCTCCTCGTCTTCATGCATCCCGACGGCTTCACCGAGCCGCGCCGCTTCTTCGAGCATTATTTCGCGAACGTCATCGGCAACCCGCTCGACACGACGGTCGCCGTGCATCATTTGATCTTCGGCGGCGTCCTCGATGATTGTCCCAATCTGAAGCTGGTCCTCGCGCATGGCGGCGGCTATCTGCCCGCCTATTCGGGGCGCATCGACCACGCCGCCGCAGCGCGGCCCGGCTCCTCGGTATCCCGCTCCCCGCACGGTAATGGCCGTAAGTGAATGTCGTTGCGAGTGAAGCGAAGCAATCTCGCCGGGACTGCCGCGGCGCTGCGCACCTCGCAATGACAGCCCGAATCAGCAAGACAGGAGGGAAAGCATGGGCGAAGGCATCCTGATCGCGGCGATCGATTTCTCGACCGCCGCCGAGGACGAGTTTCACGACTGGTACGACCTCGAACACGTGCCGGAGCGCGCCCGCGTCCCGGGCTTTCTCGCCTGCGAGCGGTGGATCGGCGCGAAAAACCCGAAGCAGTCGATCGCCACTTACGAGCTCGACAGCGTCGAGGTATTGCACAGCGCCGAGTACCGCGCGATCAGCGGTGACAATTTCTCGCCCTGGACAAAGCGCATGATGTCGCGGGTCGAGGTCCTCTCGCGCATCGAGGGCGAGCTGATCATCGCGGCGGGCGATCCCCGCGCCGATGCGCCGGCATTCCTGTTGAATGCAATGAACATCCCGCCCGACCACGAGATGGAATTCAACGAGTGGTACAACAAGGAGCACATCCCGGCGCTCGCGGCGGTGCCGGGGACGCTCTCGGCCTCTCGTTATCGCGGGCGCGGCGGCCGACACCATTACGTCGCGCTTTATCGCCTCGCCTCGCCCGAGGTGCCGGATTCGCGCGCCTGGAAGGACGCCGCGAATACGCCCTG
This sequence comes from Allostellaceae bacterium, assembly GCA_035934195.1. Lineage (GTDB taxonomy): Bacteria > Pseudomonadota > Alphaproteobacteria > ATCC43930 > CGMCC-115725 > AP-15. Next base: position 34,672 of record DASYYD010000300.1, read on the forward strand.
GACCGAGAAACTGCGGCCGCATTTCCGCGACCACCTGCGCATCGTCGCCCGGCGCTATCGGCGGTCGCCGTGATTCCCTCGTCCCGTCAAACGGGGAGTTGCGGAAATAGCCCCTCACCCCAACCCTCTCCCCGCTGACGCGGGGCGAGGGAGATTAGGCAGGAGGACCAAAATGCCGAGACGCTATCTGAAGCGCGAGCGGGCGCAGGCGCGCGCCTATTCGCAGGCCGTCATCACCGAGGGCGGCAAGATCGTCTGGCTCGCCGGCCAGACCGTGCTCGAGGATGCTTCGGGCAAGTCACTGGCAGGCGATTTCGACGCCCAGGTGCGCGAGGTCTTCGCCCGCCTCGGGGCGACGCTGCAGGAATGTGGCGGCAAGCTCGCGGACATGGTGACGATGACCGTCTTCATCACCGACAACCGCTATGGCGACCGCTTCGTCGAATTGCGCAAGGAAATCTTCGGCGACAATTTCCCGGCGAGCGCGCTGATCACCGTCACGGGGCTCGCCCGGCCCGGCATGCTCGTCGAGGTGCAGGGAATCGCGGTCGTCGGCTGATCCGGCGCCGGATCGGCCCCTGCGTCACCGGGGCGGTCGAAATGGCTTGCCATCGCCTATACTCTCCGGCGGGGGCAAGGTTGACGGCATCGTAAATCGCGTGAGCCTCGTCCCTTGGGCGCGAGCCTTCGTGCCGGAACTTTGGGGGAGGAGAGGCGTCCGCCATGCTCGTCGGGAGGGTGGCTTTCGGGCTTGCCGCATTGGCGGTGCTGGCCGCCGGATGCGCGCGCTATCGGCCCGAGCCGCTGTCGCCCGCCGCCAATGCCGCGGCCCTCGAAAAGCGCACGCTCGCCGACCCGCGGCTGCGACGCTTTATCGCCGCCGGCCGGCGGCAGGACGGCGCCTCGCCGGCAGACCCGGGATGGGATCTGACCGCCCTCACTCTCGCCGCCGTCTATTTCCACCCCGATCTCGATGTCGCCCGCGCGAGGCTCGCCGGCGCCCGCGCGGCGGTCATTACCGCGCGGCAACACCCTAATCCGCTCCTCGATTTCCGTGCGATCTTCGATTCTGCCGCGGTTCCGGGCGCGATCACGCCGGGGGCGCCGCCGCTGACGATCGGCCCGGTGATCAACCTGATCGTCGAGACCTTCGGCAAGCGCGAATACCGGTCGGCCAAGGCGCGGCGTCTCGCCGAGGCCGCCCGTTGGGACCTCGCCACCGCGGGGTGGCAGGTGCGCCGGCGCGTCCGCGCCGCGCTCCTCGGCCTTTGGGCGGCGCGGCAGCGGATCGCCTTGACCCGGCGGCGGCTCGAGCTGCGGCGGCAACTGGTCGGCCTTCTCACCCGACGCCTCGCGGTAGGGGCGGCGGACGCGCTCGAGGTCACCCGCGAGCGCATCGATCGCGACAAGACGGCGATGGCGCTGCGCGACTCCGAGGCGGCGGCGGCCGCGACGACGTCCGAGCTGGCCGCGGCCATCGGCATCCCCGCCGCAGCGCTCGACGGAGTGAGGCTTTCCTTCGGCGCTTTCGAGCGCGGCGATCCGCTGCACTCGCGGCTCGACGAGTCGGAATTGCGGCGGCGGGCGCTCACCGGCAGAACCGACATAGAGGCCGCGCTCGCCCGCTACCAATCGACGCAATCGGCGCTGCAATTGGCAATCGCCGGGCAATATCCAGACCTGACCCTGGGGCCGGGCTACGAGTACGACGCCGGCGTCAATAAGTTCGGCATCAGCCCGGCCGCCAAACTGCCGATCTTCAACCAGCATCAGGGCCAAATCGCCGAAGCGGTCGCGAGCCGCCGGCAGGCGGCGGTGAAATTCACCGCGCTGCAGGCCCAAATCATCACCGCGATCGACGCCGCGGTCGCCGCGTACCACGCGGCGCGGCGTGCGTTCGCCACGTCCGATGCGCTGCTCAGGGCGGCAGCGCGTCGTGACGGGCAAGTCGCCGCGTCCTTTCGCATCGGCCAAGTCGATCGGCCGACTTTGGTGACCGCCGAGATCGAGACCGCCACGGTTCGCCTCGCGCAGTTCGGCGCGCTCGCCGGCGAGTTGCAGGCGGTCGGAGCGTTGGAGGACGCCGTGCAGCAGCCTCTGTTCGAGCCGACCACCGCGTTTTCCGTGCCGCCGATAAATCCTCGGCGGTCACCGGGACAATCGTCATGACGGCCTCGACAAATCGGCACCGGATCCTTTTCGCCGCATTGGTAGCGTCGGCGATCGCGGTTCTGATCGGGGCGGCTTGGCATGCCTATTTCTCGCCGCGCACAGCCGCCACCGATGCCGGGAGCGGGATCAACCCGCGGCCGCGGGTACAGGTAAAGAATGGCGTCGTGACATTGACGTTGAGCGCGGCGGATCAGCAGCACGACGGCATTCTCACGGCCCGCCCGGCTGCCCCGCCCTCACCGCCGACGGTCGTCGCCTACGGCACGGTTCTCGACGCGGCGAGCCTGACTGCCCTCAGTAACCAATACCTCGACGCGACGACCCAGGTGCAAACCGCCGAAGCGAGGCTCGCGGTGTCGCGCGCGGCCTTCGAGCGCGCCAAAATCCTGCACGGCGACCAGCAGAATGTCTCGACCGCGGAATTGCAGCGGGCGCAGGGTAGTTTCGCGGTGGACCGGGCCGCATTGGCGGCGGCGCGCGCCCGCATGGCGATGGTCACAGCGAACGCCCGGCAGGGCTGGGGAAACGTGCTCGGCAAGGCGCTGATCGACGGCGCGCCGCCGATCGCGGCCTTGATCGCGCGGCGCCAATATCTCGTCAAGGTGATCCTGCCGCCGGGCGTAACCCTCGAGACCGCGCCCGCTACGGCCACGGCGCGGTCGAGCGGAGCAACCGGCATCCGCCTTGCCTTCGTATCGCCAGCCACCAGCACCGATCCGAAGCTGCAAGGCGTCGGCTATTTCTATAGCGCGCCGGCCGAAAGCCGGTTGCTGCCGGGCATGAACCTGCGCGTCATGTTGCCAGCAAGCCCCGTCGCCGGCGGGCTCGTCGTGCCGCAATCCGCGGTCGTGTGGCTGCAAGGAAAGGCCTGGGTGTTTCTGCGCACCGCGCCGCGCACTTTCGTGCGACGCGAGATCGCCCCCGACCGCCCGGGCCCGGGCGGCGGATACATCGTCGCCGGATTGCCGCCGGGCGCTGAAATCGTCGTGCAGGGCGCACAGATGCTGCTTTCGGAAGAATTTCGCTCGCAGGTGCCGATCGAGGATTAGCGGCGATGCCCGTCACCGGCCTGCAAGCCTATATCATCCGCTTCGCGCTGCGCTTCCGCGGCATCGTCGTCACCTTGGCGTGCCTGCTCGTCGTCTACGGCGCCTACAGCTTCGAGCACGCGAGCTATGACGCCTTCCCCGAATTCGCGCCGCCGCAGGTGGACGTGCAGACCGAGGCGCCGGGCCTCTCGTCGGAAGAGGTCGAAACCATCGTCACGCGGCCGATCGAGACCGCTATCGGAGGTGTTCCCGGACTGCAGCGCATAACCTCGAACTCGATTCAGGGACTGTCCGACATCAAGGTCTATTTCGATCCGTCGACCGATGTCTACCGCGCCCGACAGCTGGTCTCGGAGCAGCTGACGCGGGCCGCCGCCCAGCTCCCGGCCGGCGTAGCGACGCCCGCCATGACGCCCTTGACCTCGTCGGCGGCGACCGTGCTGGTGATCGGCCTCACGTCGCGAACCGCCTCGCTGATGCGGCTGCGCACGATCGCCGAATGGACCGTGCGGCCGAGCTTGCTCGCGGTCAAGGGAGTGGCCGGAGCCGAGGTCTTCGGCGGCGAGGAGCGCGCGACCCAGATCCTCGTCGATCCCGCCCGGCTCATCCGCTTCGGGATAGGGCTCGACGAGGTACTTCGCGCAGCCCGCGCGGCGACCGGCATCCGCGGCGCCGGCTTCGTCAGCACGCCCAACCAGCGCATCGCAGTGCAAACCGAAGGGCAATCGACCGGGCCGGCCGACATCGCCCGCACGGTCGTGGCGCGCCACGCCGGCGGCAGCGTCAGGCTCGGCGATGTGGCCAGTGTCGTGACGGCGCCGGAGCCGGCGATCGGCGGTGCCGAGATCATGGGGCGGCCCGGCGTCGTGATGAACATCGACGAGCAGTACGGCGCCAACACGCTCGAGGTGACGCACGGGATCGAGGCGGCGCTCGCCGATTTGCGGCCGGCATTGCAACGCGACGGCGTGAGGCTGCACGGAGCGCTGTTCCGCCCGGCCAACTTCATCACCGCCGCGACGCGCAACCTCGGCGTCTCGCTGGTCATCGGCGCGGTGCTGGTGATGACCGTCCTCTTCCTCTTCCTGTTCGATCTGCGCACCGCCGCCATCTGCTGCTCGGCGATCCCGCTGTCGCTGCTCGCCGCGGTCGTCGTGCTGCAGCAATCCGGCATCACCCTCAATACGATGACCCTCGGGGGCCTGGCGATCGCGCTCGGCGAGGTCGTCGACGACGCGGTCATCGGCGTCGAGAACATCACCCGGCGCCTGCGCCAGAACAAGCGGCGCGAGGCGCCGCGGCCGGCAATACTGGTCGTGTTCGAAGCCAGCTTCGAAGTGCGCAGCGCCGTCGTCTACGCCACTTTCGCAGTCATCCTGGTGTTCCTGCCGGTCGTCACGCTGTCGGGGGTCGCCGGGCGGCTCTTCGCGCCCCTTGGCATCACCTACATCTCGGCGGTCCTCGCCTCGCTCGTCGTCGCCGTCACCGTGACGCCGGCATTGTCGCTGATTTTTCTGCCGCGACGCTCGCGCGAGCACGAGCCGCCGGTCCTAGAATGGACGCGCACGCGCTATGAAGCCGGGCTGCGCCGGATCATCGGCGCACCGCGGCTGGCGATCGCGGCGGCCGCCCTTTTGACGGCGGCGGGCATCCTGCTCTTGCCGTTCCTTGGTGCGACCTTCCTGCCCGATCTGCAGGAAGGGCACTTCATCGTGCACATGACGGCGATGCCGGGGACCTCGATCGCCGAATCGCTGCGGATGGGGGCGCGGGTGAGCGCGGTGCTCGAAAAATTGCCGATCGTGCGCTCCGTCGCGCAGCGCGCCGGCCGCGCCGAACTGGCCGCCGCCGGCGACACGCACGGGACGCATCAGAACGAGTTCGAGGTCGATCTGAAACCGGTGTCAGGAGCGGCCGCCAGAGCCGCCAAATCGGAGATCCTGAAGCAGCTTTCGCACTTTCCCGGCATCAACTTCTCCGCCAACACCTTTCTGACCGAGCGGGTCAACGAGACGTTTTCCGGCTACACCTCGCCGCTGGCGGTCGATGTCTACGGCAACGATCTGGAACGCATCGACAGGACCGCACTCAAGGTCGCACAGGTCTTGCGGCATATTCCCGGCGCCGCCTCGGTCGAACTGCAATCGCCGCCGGGGCTGCCGCAACTGACGATCAAATTGCGGCGGGCGGATCTGCAACGCTGGGGCTTCGATCCGGTCCGCGTGCTCGATGTTCTGCGCACCGCCTATCACGGAGATGTCGTCGGCCAGACCTACGAGGGCGACCGCGTCTTCGATGTCGTCGTCAGGCTGGCGCCGCCGCACGAAGGCAATCTCGCGCAAATCCGCAGCCTGCTGCTGCGCGCGCCCGACGGCCCCTACGTCCCGCTCGACCGCATCGCCGACATCCGCGCGTCTTCGGGGCGCTACGAGATCCAGCACCAGGGCGGGCGCCGGCTGCAGGCGGTGACGCTCGATGTGCAGGGCCGCGATCTGGCTTCCTTCGAGCAGGCCGCGCGCCGCCGGATCGCGGCCGAGGTGACGCTGCCGCGCGGCACCTATATCGCGTTTTCCGGCGCTGCCGAAGGCCAGGCGCGGGCGCAGAGCGACCTCGCGCTGAAGGGCCTGTTCGCCGGCATCGGGATCGTGCTGCTGCTCTCTGTCGTCACCCGCAACTGGCGAAACTTGGCTCTCGTCATGGCCAACTTGCCGTTCACCTTCGTCGGCGGCGTGGTGGCGGCGTTTGCCGCGGGCGGAGTCTTGTCATTGGGCTCGCTCGTCGGCTTTGTGACCCTCTTCGGCATCACGCTCAGAAATTCGATGATGATGATCGCCCATTACGAGCACCTGGTGGTGCAGGAGGGCCGCGAGTGGAACCGCGAGACCGCATTGCGCGGCGCCGCCGACCGGCTCGCCGCGGTGCTGATGACCTCGCTCGTCACCGGGCTCGGCCTGTTGCCGCTGGCGATCGGCATGAACGCGCCGGGGCGCGAAATCGAAGGGCCGATGGCGCTGGTGATCCTCGGCGGCCTCTTCACCTCGACCGCCCTCAACCTGGTGCTGCTGCCGACCCTGGCATTGCGCTACGGCCGCTTCGAGCGGGCGCCGGCGGAACTCGATCTGATGCCGCCGCAAGCCGCCGCGGAGTAGCCTAGGCCCGGAACAGCGCGAAAAAGACGACGTAAATCCAGCCCAGGATGCCGTCGATGATCGCCCACTGGATCGAATGGT
>DASYYD010000301.1:0-2387 GCA_035934195.1 Allostellaceae bacterium
GGCTCGGGTAGAGCTCCGCTGCGCCGCTGCCGTATTTTTTCGCGAGATAGAGGTTGATCGCCATCGACTCCCAGAGGATGAACCCCTCGTCGTCGATTGCCGGGATGTGGCCGTTGGGGTTGACCGCGAGATAGGCGGGCGAGCGCGTCTCGCCCAAATCGACCGGCACCTGCTCGTAGTCGAGCCCCAATTCGCCCGCCATCCACAGCGTGCGAAAGGCGCGCGAGCGGGCGACGCCGTATATCCTGAGAGCGCTCATGCCTCACCTCCTTCTCGCGACCAGGGGCCGAGCCTCGCATGCCGCAATAGGCCCGGCAACTCTTGACGACGCTCAGCCGGTCGGCGCCCCGAGCTTTTTGACATGGCTGAGGCTCGGGTCGCCCGCATGGATCGCGAGCAGGTTGATGCCCATCTGGAATACCCGGTAATCGCGCTCGCGAAGCCAGGCCTCGAGCCGGTCCCTCGCGGATTTCAGCCACTCTATTATCAGGATCGGGCGCGTGCGCGCGACCAGCGCGGTCGCTCCCGCGAGCGCCTCCTCCTCCATCCCCTCGATGTCGATCTTGATCAGATCGACCCGCCCGCACCCGAGGCCGTCGAGCGCGAGCGTGCGGATCTCACTCGTCGCGGCATCGGAATAATCGATGTTCTGGCCGATGAATTCGTTGTTGTCGCGCGGCCGCAGCTCGAGGCTGCCGAAGCTCGCCGGCAGCTGATAATCGGGGGTGGGGATGCGCATCCTCCCGTCCCCCGCGGCGACCGCGGCGAAGACGGCGCGCGCGTTGAAGCAGTTGTTGATCGCGATGTTGCCGGCGAGCGCGTAGAAGATGCGCTCCTGCGCTTCGATCGCCAGCACCGACCCCCAGCCGGTCATCCGCTTCGCCCACTCGATCGTGTGCACCCCGATGTTGGCGCCGCAGTCGATCGCCATGACGCCGTCGCCGAAATGCCGGCGGCGCAATTCCAAGAGCGACATCGCGAGATCGACTTCCTGCGGGTCGTAGGCGGCGCCGCGCAGGATCTGCAGCCCGACGCCGAACGCCCGCTCCGTCCCGGCCGCGTGATAGTCGAAGCGGTTGACGATCAGCGTGCCGTGGTCGGCGGCGGCGAGCACGAACGCGATCTTGCGCGGCGCATTTCTCATTGTATTCTCCTAAAATCCCGTACTTTTCGCAGCCCATTGATGCTTTGCCAGTCCGCCAACTTTGCACCGATGACGAGAACCGCGAACCCGCAAGAAGTCTTCCTGCATCGCCGGATCATTCTGATCGTCGAGGACAATGCGCTCAACCTGAAGCTCCTCGTCGATCTCCTCGAGGCGCACGGCTATCGGACGTTCTCGACCGGCGACGGGCTGGAAGCCATAAACCTGGCGCGCGAGACCCGCCCGGATCTGATTTTGATGGATGTCCAGCTACCGGACGTGTCCGGTCTCGAAATCGTGCGATGGCTCAAGGAGGATGACCGCACGAAACACATCCCGGTCGTCGCGGTGACGGCGTTCGCGATGGCCGGCGACGAGCGACGAGCGCGGGACAGCGGCTGCGACGGCTATATCGCAAAGCCGATCATGGTCTCCGAGTTTCTGCGCACGATCGCCCGCTTCGTCGGCAAGGCGGAAGGTGAGCGCGCGCCCTAGCGAAGTTGAACCCGGTCGCCGGGCGCGGCCCGCGGGCCTTCAGCCCACGGACTTGTGCCCTGGGCACCCACGACTTCGACAGGATTTCCCTTTCTGAAGACGTGGATGGCCGGCACAGGGCCGGCCAAGGGGTTATCCGGACCTCCGCGGCTCAGTTGAGCTGCTGCGGCAGCGCGCCGATCGCGGCGTCGATGAGCGCGCCGCCGCGCGCCGCGTCGAGCGAAGCGGCGATGACCTCGCCGGCGGCGGCGATCGCGATGTCGACCGTCAGGGAGCGGATCTCGGCGAGGGCGGCGGCCTGCGCCTGAGCGATGCGCTCGACCGCGAGAAGTCGCCGCCGCTCGATGAGCAGCGCGAGGTTTTTCGAGGCTTCCGTCTCGAGGCGCCCGGCCTCGGCGCGGGCCTGCGCGCGGATCTCTTCGGCTTCGACCGCGGCGTCGCGCTGGCGGCGCTGATGCTCGGCGAGCGCGCGCTGCGCTTCCTCGACAAGGCTCCTCGCCTCGTCGAGTTCGGCGCGGATGCGTACTCCGCGCGCGTCGAGCGCGCCGACGATCATGCGGCGCACCGGCTTCCAGATCGTGGCGATGCACAGGAGCCCGGCGATCAGCACCCAGAATTCGGGGTCGTGCAGCAACTCGCTCATTGCCGCGACCGCTCCGCGATCGCCCGGTCGACCGCGCCGGCGGCGGCTTTCTCCCCGGCCGGCATGCCGGTCAGCTTTTCGGCGATCGACCGCGCGAGATCGACG
>DASYYD010000340.1:0-11080 GCA_035934195.1 Allostellaceae bacterium
AAAGGTTCCGGCGCTGTTCGACACCGCCGCCGGCAACCCGGCCCGCGTCAGCGCCGCCACCGCGGCTTTGAGCGGCAGGGTCGCGAAATAGGCCGCCGGCCCGTCGGCGACGACCGGCCGGCCGGTCGGCTGGTTGCCGTCATTGTCGGCGATGCGCGCATCCTCGAGGTTTATCGCCACCCGCTCGAGCGAGAGTTCGGCGCGCCCGCCGGCCTCGCCGACGCACAGCACGAGATCGGGCTCGCTCTCGTCGAGCGCCGCTGCGAGGCGCGCCCAGGCGAGGCCGAAGACGGTCGGCAGGATGCGCGTCGCAACCTCGAGGCCGCCCAATCGCGCGGGAAGCCGCCGCACGGCTTCCATCGAGGGGTTGACCCGCTCGCCGCCGAACGGCTCGAAGCCGGTGACCAGGGCCTTCATTGCCTCCCATTAACACCGGCGTCGGCGGGAAACCATCTCGCGCAAGACGCGTTAGCGGCCAGACGGCGGCGACGGCGCCGCCGCGCAAGAAAGCCTGGCCCATGGCAATCAGCCCGCCGCAATGCCGCTCCGCGCGCACCCTTCTGTCCTGGTCGGTGTCAAAACTCGCCGCCGCGGCGGGCGTCGCCGACAGCGCGATCGACGATTTCGAGCTCGAACGCCGGCCTCTCGACGGCCCGGTGGCGAGCGCGGTGCGGCGCGCCTTCGAAGAGGTCGGCATCGTGTTTCTTCCTCAGGACGACGTCCGGCTCGATTCCGAGGTCGCGTAGAAAAATCCATACAAAACATCTCAAATTAGTTACGATAATGATGACGGACCCCATTTCGGCCCGATAAACCCGCTTGACTTGTCGTTCGTAGCCCGATTACCGTCGAATACTGTTGTCGGTTTTGGCTGATTCTACTTGCGGCGGGGCTTCGAGCGTAGTCCGCCGAAGTCGGCATGCTGTTGCCTCTGCCCATCGCGACCCCTTTTCGACATCAGGGTTGAAAGGAGCACTTCGATGGCCGACGAGCTTCCCGTTGAACTCGCCTACGCCCTCAAAATCTGGTGGGACCCGATCTGGACCATCCTCGATCGGGCCGGTCTCGCCCAGCAGCCCCAGATCCTCGCCGCGGCGATCGATGCGCAGGCGCAGATCCATACGATCCAGGCCAACCTGCTCAATCAGTTGAAGCAACAGGTCGCGCGAGCCCAGCCGTAGCGCCGGCCTCGGTCGAGACCCCGCCGCGGTTCACCGGCGGGGGCGTGCAGGTCTGCCGCAGCGGCGGAAAGGAGAGGCCATGCCCGACCAGCAAGCGCTGCCCTCGGCGCGCGTCGAACCGGCGAGGGTCGATCGCGACACCTCCCGGCCGATCCTCTTGGTCGGCTTCCAGCACCAGGGAAATCTCGGGCTCGGGTATCTGGCCGCGACCCTGAAGCGCCACGGCTATCCGGTCGTTACCTGCGATGTCGAGTGCGACCCGGAGGCGATCGTCGAAACCGCCAAACGCCTCGATCCGCTGATTGTCGGATTCTCGCTGATCTTCCAATTCTACATCCCGCAGTATCGGCGGCTCATTCTTCGGCTTCGCGAGGTCGGGATCGGCTGCCATTTCACGATGGGCGGCCATTTCTCGAGCCTCAGCTATCGGCGCAATCTCGAGCTGATCCCGGAGCTCGACAGCGTCGTCCGGTTCGAGGGCGAACTGACGCTGCTCGAATTGGCGGACCGGATCGGCGCCGGGCAAGAATGGCGCGGCGTGCAGGGGATCGCCTACGGCGACGGCGGCCGCATCGAGGCGACGCCGATGCGGCCGCTGCTCGACGACCTCGACCGGCTCCCCTACCCCGAGCGCGATTTCGAGCCGGAGACCGCGCTCGGGCGCAGGGCCATGCCGCTCCTGGCGAGCCGCGGCTGCGCCCGAACCTGCTCGTTCTGCTCGATCCAGACGTTCTACCGCGCCGCGCCGGGCAAGATCGTGCGGACCCGAAAGCCGGCCGCGGTCGTCGAGGAGATGCGGTTTCTGCACGAAGAGCGCGCAATCACGATCTTTCTCTTCCAAGACGACGATTTTCCGCTCTTCGGCCGGGTCTGGCGACGCTGGGCGGCGGATTTCGTGCGGGAGCTGCATCGAACCGGCTTGGCGGGACGGGTGATCTGGAAGATGAATTGCCGCGCCGACTCGGTCGTCCCCGACGTCTTCGCCGATTTGCGGGACGCCGGACTTTATCTCGTCTACATGGGACTGGAATCCGGCAACGACGAAGGCCTCAAGATCCTGCACAAGGAGATAACGGTCGAACAAAATCTGCGCGCGGTGCAGACGCTGAAGCAGCTGGGGCTGATGTTCGAGTTCGGGTTCATGATGTTCGATCCGTCGAGCACGCTCGGCTCGATCAAGGAAAACCTCGATTTTCTGCGCGCCATCGTCGGTGACGGCAGCGCCGCCGCGGTGTTCTGCCGAATGCTTCCCTATGACGGCACGCCGATCAAGGACGCGCTGGAACAGGCCGGCCGGTTGCGCGGCGATGTCGTCCATCCGGAATATGATTTCCTCGAACAGCAGGTGACGGACTTTTATCGCGAGCTGACGCAGATCCTCGACGTGTGGGGCTGGATGCACGGCTTTCAGGCGCTCTCGCCGCATTTGAACTGGTCGTGGAACGAGGCGGCCATCTTGCAGCGCCTGTTTCCGCCGCTGCCCGGGTTGAACTCGTACAAAGAGGAGTTGCGCGCCATCACGCGGGAGAGCAATGCCGTGCTCTTTCGGATTGTCGATGACCTGCTCGAGGGTTTCCTGCGCAACCGCCCCCATTCGTGGTCTGCCGGTGCGCTCGCTCGCCGGCGGGACGCGTTTCTGAAACGAATGATCGAAGCGCGGAACGCTTTCGTGGCGGGCAACCAGGACGTGCTGATGCGGGCCCTGCATCCGGAGAAGGCGGCGGAATTCGCCGCCGCGTAACCGGCCGATCCGGCGCCGGGCCGATCCGGCTCAGCCGGCGTCGCCGGGCGCGGCGCCGTGCTCGATCGTCATGCCGAGAAACTCGGTGACCCCGTTGCGGTTCAACAGCAGCAGCACATTGCCGCTCGCCGCCGCCCGCTTCAGCGCCGCGGCGGCTTCCTGTGGGCTCGCCACCGGCCGCTGATTGACCGAGACGATGCCGGCGCCGCGAGGCTCAGCGACAAGGCGCCGGCCCCGGCAAAGGCCGCCGCGAGCGAATGCCGCCAGCCCGAAACGGCGCGGCCATGGCCGAAACGCATGCTCTTTGTCCCGCTGCTGAATTGTGCCGGGCAGCCCGCCCATTCCCTCACCGGTGAACCGCGCCGCGGCGGGCGGAGTTCCACGCCGCCCGGGAGGCCCGCCGAATCGACTGGACGGGGAGCGTTCCATATGTTCCAATAAAATATGGAACAAATGGAACGGTTGTCCGCCTTTGCCGAGGATTGCCGGCGCCTCTTCGCCCCGCGCTATGGCCGGCGCTGGAAATCGGCGGCGGCGAGCGCGCTCGCGATCGGCCGGACCAGCCTCTACCGCTATCTCTCCGGCGCGTTTCCGGTGCCCGAGGACATTCGTGCGCGGCTCGCCGAGCTGGCGCGCGCGCCGGCCGGACCCGACGCCGGCCGCAAGTTTTTCACCACCCCGCCCGGAGGGCTGAGGATGCTGCCAGAGGACAGGATCGGCGACAAAACCCGCCCCTTCACCGGCGCGGAATACATCGAGAGCCTGAAGGACGGGCGCGAGGTCTATATCGACGGCGAGCGGGTCGAGGACGTGACGACCCATCCCGCCTTTCAGAACTCGGTGCGCTCTATCGCCCGGCTCTACGACGCGCTGCACGATCCCGCGCGGCGCGAGGTGCTGACCTCGCCGACCGACACGGGGTCGGCGGGCTATACGCACCGCTTTTTCCGGGTCGCGCGCTCGCGCGAGGCGCTGATCCTCCAGCAGAAGGCGATCGCCGAATGGGCGCGGCTGACCTACGGCTGGATGGGGCGCACGCCCGACTACAAGGCCTCGCTGATGAACACCCTCGGCGCCAACGCCGAGTATTACGGCCAGTTCGCCGCCAATGCCCGCAGCTGGTATCGGCGGGTGCAGGAAACCGCCCTCTTCATGAACCACGCGATCGTCAACCCGCCGGTCGATCGCGGCCGGCCGACGAGCGAGGTGAAGGACGTCTATGTGACGATCCAGCGCGAGAGCGATGCCGGGGTCGTCGTCTCGGGCGCCAAGGTGGTGGCGACCTCGGCGGCGCTGACGCACTACAATTTCCTCGGCCAGAACGCGGCGACCGCGACCGCCGACCCCGATCTCGCGATCATGTTCATCCTGCCGATGGATGCCCCCGGGGTGAAACTCATCTGCCGCAATTCCTACGAAGCGATCGCGACGAAGCTGGGGACGCCCTACGACTATCCGCTCTCCTCGCGCTTCGACGAGAACGACGCCATCTTCGTCCTCGACAACGTGCTGATCCCCTGGGAGAACGTGCTCGTCCACCGCGACACCGAAAAGATCCTCTCCTTCTACCCGCGCTCGGGGTTCCTCAACGGCTTCTGCTTTCAGGGCTGCACGCGGTTCGCGGTCAAGCTCGACTTCATCGCCGGGCTCGTCGCGCGGGCATTGCACGCCGCGGGCGGCGACGAGTTCCGCGGCAACCAGGCGATGCTCGGCGAGATCGTCGCCTGGCGAAACCTCTTCTGGTCCTTGTCGGACTGCATGGCGACCAACCCGCAGCCCTGGATCGGCGACGCCGTCTTGCCGAATTTGCAGGCGGCGCTCTCCTACCGCGTCTTCGCGCCCGACGCCTATTCGCGGATCAAGGAGATCATCGAGAAGATCGTCGCCTCTTCCCTGATCTATCTCCCCTCCTCGGCGCGCGATTTCCTGAACCCGGCGATCGACCCCTATCTCGCGCGCTACGTGCGCGGCTCGAACGGCATCGGCTACAAGGAGCGGATCAAGATCATGAAGCTCCTGTGGGACGCGATCGGCACCGAGTTCGGCGGCCGGCACGAGCTTTACGAGCGCAACTATGCCGGCAACCACGAGGACATCCGCATCCAGACCTTGACCGGGGCGCGGCGCAGCGGCGCGCTCGACCAGATGGTGGGGCTCGTCGAGCGCTGCATGGCCGATTACGACGAGACGGGCTGGGTCGGCGACACCTGGGTCAGCGCTTCGCCGGTGTGAAAGCGGCGGGGCGCGTCTCGGGCAACAGCGTCAGGACCGCAAGCGTCGCGCAAAATCCGACGGCGACGAGCCCGAGAAAGGCGGCGCCGTCGCCGAAATGGTCGGCGACGAGCCCGGCCGCGGCGGTGCTGAGCGTCGCGCCGCCGCCGATCGCGAGGCCGACTGCCCCGAGCGCCGTCGTGTAGTGGCCGGATTCGGCGGTGATGTCGGCGACGACGAGCGGAAAGAGGACGCCGAAGACGGCGGCTCCGAGCCCGTCGAGGAGCTGGATCGCGATCAGGAGGAAAGGGTCGCCGACGGCGGCGAAGAGGAGGCCGCGGATCGGCAGCGCGCCGAAGCCGAGCAGCAGCACCGGCCGCCGGCCCCAGAGCTGCGCCGCCCGGCCGGCCCAGGGCGAGATCAGCGCCGTCACCGCCTGCGGCCCGACGAGGCAGGCGGCGATCAACAGCGGCGCCTCGCCGCCGGCCCGCTTGGTGACGGCGGCCGCCGCGATCGGCAGCATCGCCGCGTTCGCGAGGTGGAACAGAAAGGCGCAGAGCGCGAAGGCGAGAAACCGCCGGTCGGCGGCAAAATGCCAGGAGGAAGGCGCCCCGGGCGCCGCCGGCGGCGCCGCCGACGGCGCCGGCCCGGGCCGGCGAATGAGCCGCAAGCAGAAGAGCGCCGGGATGCCGAGCGCGGCGGTCAACAAAAACACCGCGCGGTTCGAGACGAGGTAGCCGCAAGCCCCCATCAGCGCCGCGGCGAAAGCATTGCCGAGCGCGGCGTAGCGGGCGTTGCGGCCGAGCCTTTCGCCGAAGGCGGCGCGATCGGCGAGAACGAGGCTGATGGCGGCGATCGCCGGGCCGAGGACGGCGCTCGCGAAGGCGTGCGCAATTTCCGCGATCATGATCGGCAACAGGACGGGCCAGGCCGCGATCGTGACCGCGCTGGCGCTGATCGCGGCGATCGCCACGGCCGCGGCGCGGCCTTTGTCGGGAAGCGCGTCGACGAGCGCGCCGGCCGGCACCTGCCCGACGACCGCCGTCACCGTGCCGACCGAGAGCGCCGCCCCGATCGCGCCCTGCGTCCAGCCGCCCGCGGTCAGGTAGACCGAGATGAAGGGGCCGAAGCCGGTCTGGAAATTGGCGACGAAGAAGTTGAGCCAGTCGAGCCCAAAGCGGCTGCGCGCCGCGGGCGAGAGCGGAACGAGGCCGAGCCCGCCGAACGCTGCCGCGCGGGAGGCCATCTGGGGCTCGTCACCGCCGCGCGTCGGGAAGCGGGTCGGCGCGCGGCGCCTTCGGCGGGGTCACCACCGGGACCGGCCTGTCGGCGTCGGGCTCGTAGGCCGGCGCCGCCTTGACCTGCTCGCGCCCCAGGTCGAGCGAGATCACCTGCTTGCGGTTGGCCCCGATGCCGAATTGCAGCGCGCTCCACTCGATCGCGATCTTGCGGCTGCCGACCCCGAGAAAGCCGCCGAAATCGATGACCGCGGCGCGCGGCCGCCCCGCCAAATCCACCAGCACCTCGACGATGCGCCCCAAATCCTGGCCCTTGGCGCTCTTCACCTCGGCGTCGAGCGCCGGGAAGATCCGGTCCGCCGGAACGTATCTGAGCGTCGCGCCGTGCAGGTCCGGCGCCTTCGCGGCGGCCGGGCTCGTCGCCGGCGCGGCTCCCGGCGCCGCGCTCTTGCCGCCCGCGCCGACGAGCAATGCCGCCGCGGCGACCGGCGCCGCGAGGCAGAGGCCCCGCAGCATCGGGCGCGCCAGCATCATTCGCGATCTCTGCCGCCGATCCGCCGAGTGGCGCGCGGCGTCTCCCGTTCGGCGATCAGGCGCCGGTAGATCGCCAGGTAATTCTCGGCCATGCGGTGCGCCGTGAAGCGCTCGTCGAAGACGCGGCGCACGCGCGCCCGGTCGAGCATGAGCAGCCGCCGCGCGGCGGCCGCCGCTTCCGCTTCGTCCTCGACGACGAAGCCGGTGACGCCCTCGTCGATGACCTCGGGGACCGAGCCGATGCGCATC
Source organism: Allostellaceae bacterium (assembly GCA_035934195.1). Lineage (GTDB taxonomy): Bacteria > Pseudomonadota > Alphaproteobacteria > ATCC43930 > CGMCC-115725 > AP-15. The sequence goes on from DASYYD010000340.1 coordinate 7,155, forward strand.
GCCACGACCGGCGTCCCGCAGGCCATCGCCTCGATCATCGCGAGGCCGAACGGCTCGCGCCAGGTGATCGGAAAAATCAGGCCGGCGGCGTTGCCGAGAAACTCCGATTTGCGCTCCTCGGGGATCTCGCCGATGTATTCGACATGCGGCTGTTCGAAGAGCGGCGCGATCTCGGCGGCGAAATAGTCGCGGTCGACGCGGTCGATCTTGGCCGCGATCTTCAGCCTCATGCCGGCCCGCGCGGCGATGCGCACCGCCCGGTCCGGCGCCTTTTCCGGCGAGATGCGGCCAAGAAAAGCGAGATAGCCGCCGGCGCCGGACCCCGGCGTCAGCAGCTGTTGCGGCAGGCCGTGCTGGACGGTCTCGACATACCGCGCCTCGGGCAAGGGCTCGCGCTGCGCGTCCGAGATCGACACCACCGGCACCTCCGGATAGGTGCGGTAGACGAGCTTCAGTTCCGGCAGGTCGAGGCGGCCGTGCAAGGTCGCGAGGAACGGCGCGCCGGCGCGCCGCATCGGCCCGTAGCCGAGATAATCGCAATGCAGATGGATCACGTCGAACTCGTGCGCCCGCGCCGCCACCCCTTCGAGCATCGCGATCAGCGCCGCCACGTGGTCGCGGATCGTCGGGTCGAGGCGCAGCGCGGCGCGGCAGGCCGGCTCCAGCACGGCCTTGGTGACGCTGTCGCCGCTCGCGAAGAGCGTGACCTGGTGACCCATCTCGACGAGCGCGTCCGTCAGATAGGCGACGACCCGCTCGGTGCCGCCATAGAGCTTTGGCGGGACCGCTTCCATCAGGGGGGAGATTTGCGCAATCCGCATGTTCGGCAACCCTCGAATGACGACAGCTAGGGACAGCCGGCCGCGGCGCCGGCCACTTGAGTAATCGCCGTTCGCGGCAAAGCGTTGCACGGGCGCGACGGTTTGCCTCGCGGCGCGCCCGAGACCGGGCCGCCGGCCGCGGCAGATCGCAGCGGCGGGAATAGGAGCGCCGCGCGCGCCGTTTGCGGCCAGGATGCGCCACCGCATCGATCGCCGGACGGTCGCAAGCGCACCACCTCTATCGACCCCGAACCGTCCGGTGGTCGGCACGGCAGCCGCGGCCGCACCTTCAGCCGACGGCAGAAATTGGGGTGAAAGACCGATGCGATTGGCTGAAGCGAGGGCAGGTTTGCGGGCCGCGAACAGGGATGCGGACGAACCCGGCGGCGGCCGGCTCGCCGCCGGCGGGACGGGCGAGCCGGGAGGAGCGGGAAGCGCGATCTTCCCGCGCCGGCCTATCGCATTTTTGTGGCATTACGCCCGCCGCCGGCCGCTCTTGCACCTCGCCGCGGTTCTCTCGACGGCCGGCGCCGCGGCCTTCGCCTCGACCTCGCAATACGGGCTGAAACTGATCGTCGACGCGATGGCCGCAGGGCCGGCGGGGCTCGCGCGAGCCTGGTGGGCGCTCGCGGTCTTCGTCGCGCTCCTGGCCGGCGAGAGCGCCCTGTGGCGGTGCGGCGGCTGGCTCGGCTATCGCGCCATCGTCATCGACAAGGCGGCGGCCAAGCGCGACCTGTTCGACCATCTGACCGGCCATTCCAGCCGCTATTTCACCGACCGGCTCGGCGGCTCGCTCGCCAATCGCGTCTCGACGACTGGGGATTGCTTGCAGCAGGTGCTCTACGCGCTGCTGTTCAACATCGCCCCGGTATGCGCCGATTTCGTCGCCGCGATGGCGATCATGGCAACGGTCGATCGGCACCTGGTCGCCGCCCTCGCCGTCTTTGTCCTCATCTCGGCCGGCATGATCGCGCGCTTCAGCCAGCGCGGCACGCCGCGGCATCGCGCCTATGCCGACCACGCCGCCGAGGTCAGCGGCGAACTCGTCGACGTGCTGTCGAACATCTGGCTGGTGAAGGCGTTCTCGGCGCATTCGCGCGAGCGGCGGCGCTTCGAGCGGCTGCTCGAGGCGGAGGCGGCCGCGCACCGGAAGAGCCTGATGTATGTCGAGGGGCTGCGCGTGCTGCACGACGCCGTCGTCTGGCTGATGGTCGCCGGCATGCTCGCCGCCACCCTTTACCTGTGGCGCCTCGGGCGGGTCACCCCGGGCGACGTGATCCTCACCGTGACGATGGCGTTCCGCGTTCTGCACGGCTCGCGCGACCTCGCCTTCGCGCTCGTCAATACGAGCCAGCTCGTCGCGCGCATCGCCGACGCGATCGAGGTCATCGGCGAGGAGCACAACGTCGTCGATCTGCCGGGCGCAAGAGCGCTCGTCCATACCGGCGGCGGCATCGCCTTCGACAAGGTCGGCTTCTCATACCCCGGGGGCACGCAGGTGTTCCGCGGCCTCAATCTGCGCATCAGGCCGGGCCAGAGCGTCGGCGTCGTCGGACCCTCGGGCGCCGGCAAATCGACGCTGATCGGCCTCGTGCAGCGCCTCTTCGACGTCGATGCCGGGCGCCTCCTGATCGACGGCCACGACATCAGGGCGATGACGCAGGACAGCCTCAGGGCCGCGATCGCCGTCGTGCCGCAGGAGATTTCGCTGTTCCGCCGCTCGGTGCTCGAAAACATCCGCTATGCCCGGCCCGAGGCTAGCGACGAGGCGATCCTCGCCGCCGCCAAGGCGGCGCGCTGCGACGATTTCGTCCGCGCCTTGCCGCAAGGCTACCGCACCGTCGTCGGCGAGCGCGGCGCGACCCTGTCGGGCGGCCAGCGGCAGCGCCTCGGCATCGCCCGCGCGCTGTTGAAAGACGCGCCGATCATCGTGCTCGACGAGGCCACCTCCTCGCTCGACACCGAATCCGAGATCGAGATCCAGCGGGCGCTCGCGGCGCTGATGCAGGGCCGCACGGTTCTCGCGATCGCGCACCGGCTGTCGACGTTGTCGAAATTCGACCGCATCATCGTGCTCGAGCGCGGCCATATCGCCGAGGACGGCAGCCCCGCCGAATTGCGCCGGCGCGGCGGCTTTTTCGCGCAGATGTGCCGGCTGCAGGAGGGCGGGCTCGTCGAGCTCGCCGGCTGAGCGGCGTCGCCTTTTCCGCTCAATCGAGCCCGGCCTGCCGGTGGTGGCGCTCGAGGCGGTCGAATTGCGCGCGCACCACGCGGCAGGAGGGAATCAGCGCGTGCCCGCCGGCTGCGGGGTGCGCAGTCGCGAGAAAAACCGCCGCAAAGCGCCGCTCGGCGCTGCGCGCTTCGCCCGCATCGCCGGCGGCGGCGCGGATCAGTCGGTCGATGATGCGCCCGGCCCGCGCGACGCGCTCGCCCGAGACGCCGCAGCGATCGGCGTTGCCCAAGAGGAAACCGCCACCGACGGCGAGTGACGTAGCGCCGCCGGTCGACGCGCTCGCGACGCCGGACAGAAAGAACCCGGCGAGCGCGGCGGCGAGAAATCGTGACATCGCAGCCTCCGATCGAACACCTGTGGGTTGAACATCGGAGGCGGCAGGTTCGTCCCCTCGCCCGTCACTCGGCGTAGTAATGGATCTCGTAGAGCAGGCAGCCGCCTTCCGACTTGAAGGGGCCGTGCGCGGCGCCGGGCGGGCGGCACGCATAGGTGCCGGAGGGAAAGCTCTCGCCGCCGCGGCCCTCGGCATCGTTGCCGACGGTCAGGTCGCCCGAGACGAGATAGACCTCTTCCCAATAGTCGTGCACGAAGGGCGCGGTCGTGAAGACGCCGGGCTCGAACCGCAAGAGCCGCGTCCGGCTGCCGCTGTGCCCCGCCTCGTCGAGCGCGCCGGCGAGAATTTTCTGCTCGATGCCGGACGGATAGCCGGGCGGCGTCTCCCAGCCCCGCTGCATGTCGACGGTGTGGAATTCGAGATGCGGCTTGTTGACGGGCATGGCGGAATCTCCTCTGCTGCCGAGCCTACGCTCTTTCGGATGCGTGGGGTACTATCGAGACCGGCACGAGACAAGCGGAGGAAACGATGCGCGGCG
>DASYYD010000342.1:0-2898 GCA_035934195.1 Allostellaceae bacterium
GTGCGGGTTCCGAATGGAACCGGCGGACGGGGCGCCAAGCTCACACGCGGGCTTGCCGACCCGAGGGGCACGCGGGCTCCCGTCCGCCGATAGTTTCACCGGCCTCGTTTGCGCCGGCAATTGAGAGATACAAGGGGCTACCGCCCGCGGCCGTGCGCGACGGCGCCGGCTGCCGCCGGGCGCATGTGGTCCGCGACATAGCCCTCGACATGCCGGGCGAGCGCGTCGAGATGGTCGGCGAAGAAATGGTCGGCGCCCGGCATCTTGCGAAAATCGATCTTGATGTCGCGCTGATGCGACAATTTGGTGACGAGCTTATGCACCGACTCGATCGGCACCAGATTGTCCTCGGTGCCGTGCAGGATCAGGCCCGAGGAGGGGCACGGCGCGAGAAACGAGAAATCGTAGAGATTGGCCGGCGGCGCCACGGCGATGAAGCTCTCGATCTCGGGCCGCCGCATCAAGAGCTGCATCGCGATCCAGGCGCCGAACGAAAAGCCGGCGATCCAGCAGAAGGGTGCGTTCGCGTTGTAGGTCTGCAGCCAGTCGAGCGCCGAGGCGGCGTCGGACAATTCGCCCTCGCCGCGGTCGAAGCTGCCCTGGCTGCGCCCAACGCCGCGGAAGTTGAAGCGCAGGGTCGAAAAGCCGCGCCGCACGAAACATTGATAGAGGGCGTAGACGACCTTGTTGTTCATCGTCCCGCCGTGCTGCGGATGCGGGTGCAGCACCAGCGCCATCGGCGCCGCCGGCGTGCGCATGTGATGGTAGCGCGCCTCGATCCGCCCCTCGGGGCCGTTGATGATCACGTCAGGCATTTTGGTCCACGAAAACTCCCAATCGCGCGCTCGGACATCGGCGGAAGGCGCGAGCAGCCCGGGTCCGGAATTCTTGATGAAATTACTCGGATACTTATATCCTCCCGCGAGGCGTTCGCGATGGCGCGCGGCATGTACGTATGATATGGCGCGGCACCTCGGGCGCGACCATAGCACAGTGAGCGCGATGCTTCTGAAAAACCTGCGCGAAGAGATCGACGCGACGCTGGCTCGCGATCCGGCGGCCCGCTCGCGCCTCGAGGTCGTGCTCTGCTACCCCGGGTTTCATGCGCTCCTCTTCTACCGCCTCGCGCATTTCCTGTGGGAGCGGCGCTGGCGGCTCGCCGGCCGCTGCCTCTCGCATCTCGGGCGGGTGATGACGGGCATCGAGATTCATCCGGGCGCCAAGATCGGCAAGCGCCTCTTCATCGACCACGGCATGGGCGTCGTCATCGGCGAGACCGCCGAGATCGGCGACGATTGCACGCTTTATCACGGCGTGACGCTCGGCGGCATCGCGCCGCGCCGCGGCGAGCACGGGCAAAAACGGCATCCGACGCTCGGCAACTGCGTCATCGTCGGTTCCGGCGCGCAGGTGCTGGGGCCGTTCCGCATCGGCGACGGCGCGCGCGTCGGCGCCGGCTCGGTCGTCGTGCGCGAAGTGGCCGACGGCACGACGGTCGTCGGCAGCCCGGCGCGCCCGGTCGGCGCCCGCGTGTCCGCGCCGGCTCCCGAGCCGCCGTTTCTGCCCTACGGCATCGATCCTGACATTCCCGATCCAGTCGCCCGCGCGCTGGGGGCGCTGCTCGACGAGGTCACGGGCCTGCGCGCGCGCGTCGCCGAACTCGAAGCCCGCGGGCCACAGCCGGCCGGCGCCGGCAACGGGGCGGGTGCGGCCGACAGCCCCGGCGACGCGGCAAAGCGGCCGAGCTGAGGCAAGCATCATGCGCCTGAGCACCAAGGGGCGTTATGCCGTGATGGCGAGGGTCGACCTTGCCCATTACGGGCGCGGCGAGCCGGTGGCGCTCGCCGAGATCGCCGAGCGGCAGGAAATCTCGCTCTCCTATCTTGAACAGCTGTTCGCAAAATTGCGCAAGGGCGGTCTCGTCAAGAGCGTGCGCGGCCCGGGCGGCGGCTATCTATTGGCGCACGACCGGGCAGAGACGCGCATCGCCGACATCATTCTGGCGGTCGACGAGCCGATCCGCGCGACGCGCTGCGCGCCCGGCGCGCCGCACGGCTGCCGCGGCAACCGTACGCGCTGCCTCACTCACGATCTGTGGGAGGAGCTGGGCAACCAGATCCATCTCTATCTGAGCTCGGTGTCGCTCGCCGATGTCTGCGAGCGCCGCGTGCTCGGCACCAGCGGGCTGCTCCACTGCGCCAGCCTGCGCACGGCCTCCGGGCTCGGATGAGCGCAGGCGAGAGCTATCTCGACTGGAACGCCACCACGCCGTTGCGGCAGGAGGCGCGGGCGGCGGTCGCCGCGGCGCTCGAGGTCTGCGGCAACCCGTCTTCCGTCCATCGCCGCGGCCGTGCGGCCCGGCAAATCGTCGAGGCCGCGCGGTCGGCGGTCGGCTCGCTCGTCGGCGCCGCGCCGGGCGAGGTGGTGTTTGTCAGCGGCGGCACCGAGGCGAACCATCTGGCGCTGCTCGGCGCCGGCCGCGCCCGCGTCCTCGTGTCGGCGGTCGAGCACGATTCGGTCCTTCGCGTGGTCCCCGAGGCCGAACGCATCCCGGTCGACAAGGACGGCCGTGTCCGCCTCGCTGCGCTCGCGGAGCGGCTCGCCGCCGATAGGGCGCCTGCCCTCGTCTCGGTGATGCTGGCCAACAACGAAACGGGCGTCATCGAGCCCGTCGCCGAGATCGCCGGGATCGCCCATGCGCAGGGCGCGCTCTTTCACTGCGACGCCGCGCAAGCCGCCGGCAAGATCCCGCTCGATCTCGCCGCGACCGGCGCCGATTTCCTGTCGCTTTCGGCGCACAAGCTCGGCGGCCCGGCCGGGATCGGCGCGCTGATCGTGCGCGGCGAGCGGGAGCTGCACCCGATGTTGCGCGGCGGCGCGCAGGAACGGCGGCGGCGC
>DASYYD010000366.1:0-6043 GCA_035934195.1 Allostellaceae bacterium
GCCCGCTTGGCGCGCCGCCGACGATCTACTGACCTCGGTGCCCGGTATCGGCAACATCACCGCCCGCACCCTGATCGCCGAGCTGCCCGAACTCGGCCGCCTCGACCGACGCCGCATCGCCGCCCTCGTCGGCATCGCCCCGATCAACCGCGATTCCGGCCAGATGCGCGGCCACAGGACCATCGCGGGCGGCCGAACCGCCGTGCGCAACGTCCTCTTCATGGCCACTCTCACCGCCGTCCGTTGGAACCCCGTCATCAAGGCTCACTACACCCAGCTCACCCGGCGCGGACGCCCGAAAAAGGTCGCCCTTATCGCCTGCATGCGACGACTCCTCGGCATCCTCAACGCCATCATCAGGACCGCTTCCCCGTGGCAAACCGCTTGACCATCAAGACAGTCGCTCACCCTCCCACGGCGGCGCCGCGGGTCCCTCCCTCTCCCCGCTCGCGGGGAGAGGGTCGGGGTGAGGGGCTTTGTTATTCCTACGACGCGAGCCTTACCGGTTCGCCCTTGCGGACCGCCGCGAGCGTGTCGTCGAGGGCCTTGCCGAAACGGGCGACGACCTCGTCGATCTCGCCTTCAGTGATGATCAAGGGCGGCGAGAAGCCGATCGAATCGCCCATCGCGCGGACGATGAGGCCGTGCTGCTCGGCGGCTTTCGAGAGCCCCGCCCCGACCCGGTCGGCGGCGGGGAACGGCTCCTTCGTCGCCTTGTCGCGCACCAATTCGACGCCGGCGACGAGCCCGACCCCGCGCACCTCGCCGACGAGCGGGTGGCCGGCGAAACGCCGCAGCCCTTCCTGCAGCCTGGGCGCGACGCGGCGGACGTGCCCGAGGATGTCGCGCTCCTCGTAGATCTTCAAGGTTTCGAGCGCGACGGCCGCCGAGACCGGATGCGCCGAATAGGTGTAGCCGTGGCCGAACATGCCGATCTTCTCGGTGTTGTCGGCGAGCACCTGATAGACGGCATCGTTGACGACGACGCCGGCGATCGGCAGATAGGCCGAGGACAAGGCCTTGGCGATCGTCATGATGTCGGGCCGGATGCCGTAGGTCTGCGAGCCGAACATGTTGCCGGTGCGGCCGAAGCCGCAGATCACCTCGTCGGCGATCATCAGCATGTCGTATTTCTTCAGGACCTGCTGGATCTTGTCGAAATAGCTGCGCGGCGGCACGATGACGCCGCCCGCCCCCATCACCGGCTCGGCGATGAAGGCGGCGCAGGCCTCCGCCCCGCCTTCGGCGAGGATCAGCTGTTCGAGCTTGTCGGCGAGCCGGCTCGCGTAAGCCTCTTCGCTCTCGCCGGGCTCGGCCGAGCGCCAGTAATGCGGGCAGTCGGTGTGCAGAAAGCCCGGCAGCGGCAGGTCGAAATCGCGGTGCAGGGCCGGCAGGCCGGTCAGGCTGCAGGCGGCGACCGTCGAGCCGTGAAACGCCTTCATCCGGGAAATGATCTTCTTCTTCTTCGGCCGCCCGAGGGCATTGTTGTAGTACCACACGATGCGGACGATCGTGTCGTTCGCCTCCGAGCCGGAATTGGTGAAGAACACCTTCGACATCGGTACCGGCATCAGCGCCAGGATGCGCTCGGCCAGCTCGATGACCGGCATGTGCGATTTGTGTGTATATACATGATAATACGGCAAGGTGCGCATCTGCCGCGCCGCCGCCTCGACGAGCCGGCCTTCGCTGAAGCCGAGCGAGGCGCACCACAGCCCCGCCATCGCTTCGATATAGTCCTTGCCGTTCTCGTCGAAGACGCGCACCCCCTCGCCGCGCGTCACGACGAAGGCGCCTTCCCTCTCGTGCGTGCGGAAATTGGTCTGCGGGTGCAGCACGACCTTCGAGTCGCGGCTGCCGGCCGAATTGCTCAGCATCGAGGACCTCCTCGTTATCGCTCTGGGGCCCGAGAGAACATTTTTTCGCGGCCGGCGCAATCTCGCGGTTCCGATCGTCCGGTACCGCGCTAGGATGATTTGCGGAACGCCGCTTCGAGGGAGGACGCGATGGCCGGGCCGGGGGCAGAGAGCAGGGTCGTGCACTTCGTCGGCAGCATCCCGCTCCCCGACCCCGAGGCCGTGTTCCGCACCCTCGCCGCGGCGGCGGGATCCCATCTGCGGCGCCTGCCGGACGGCGAGACCGGCATCCGCAGGACCTGGATACGCTTCCTGCAGGATGTCCTCGCCGACAATCCGGCAATCGAGATCGCCGATGTCCCGCCCTTCAAATTCACGCAGTGGGACGGCAAGGTCCTGCGCGAAATCCCGCGGCTGCGCGTCAAGCCCGGCGTTATCCCGGATCCGGCCAGTTTCGATACCGGCTACGCGGCGATGGCAACCCAATCCTGGCGGCTCTTCGAGCGCCTGCAGAAGGAGGGCGCGATCCCGGCAGAGGTCAAGTTCCAGGTGTCGCTGCCGACGCCGATCGCGCCGACCTACAACAACATGCTGCCGCCCGACCGGCCGCGGCTGTTGCCGGCTCTGACCGAGCATTTGCTCGGCGAGGTAGGAAAGATCGCCGCAGCGGTGCCGAACGACGGGCTGGCGCTGCAATGGGACGTGTGCCAGGAGGTGTTGGCCTGGGAGGGTTATTACGAACCGGGGCCGGTCGATTTCCGCAGCGAAACCATCGGCGTGCTGACGAAGATCGGCAATGCGGTGCCCGCGCGGATCGAGCTGGGCTACCATCTCTGCTACGGCAGCCCGGCGGATGAGCACTGCGTGCAGCCGAAGGACATGCGGATCATGGTCGAAATCGCCAACGCGGTCGCGGCCGGCGTCAAGCGCCCGATCCAGTTCTTCCATATGCCGGTGCCGAAAGACCGGACGGACGACGCCTTTTTCGCGCCGCTCGACGGGCTGCGCCTCGACCCGCGGGCGGATCTCTATCTCGGCCTTGTGCATCACGCCGATCCGCAGGGCGATGCGGCAAGACTGGCGGCGGCGCGGCGCCACGCGCGAGTCGCCGGCGTCGCCACCGAGTGCGGCATGGCGCGCGGCGATCCGGCGCGGCTTTCTTCGCTGCTTTCCGCGCATGTGCGGGCGGCCGAGATCGCGGTTTGAGCTCTGGTGCCGTTGCGAGGCGCGCGAGCCGCCGCAGCAATCCTGCCGAGATTGCGTCGCGGCGCTCGCAATGACGATTTCAAGCGGGGGAATGCCATGAGCCGATTTTCCGGCGTCGACGAGGTCCTGCGGGGAGCGGCCGAGCGCGGCGAGGTGCCGGGCCTCGTCGCCATGGCGGCGACGCGCGAGGGGGTGATCTACGAGGGCGCCTTCGGCCGCCGCAGCCTGCCTGCCGGACCGGCGATGACCGCCGACACGGTGTTCTGGATCGCCTCGATGACGAAGGCGATCACCTCGGCGGCGGCGATGCAGCTGGTCGAAGCGGGCAAGCTCGCGCTCGACCGGCCGATCGCCGGGGTTCTGCCGGAACTCGCGCACCCGCAGGTGCTCGAGGGCTTCGACGCCAAGGGCGAGCCGCGGCTGCGCCCCGCCCGGCGTCCGATCACGCTGCGCCATCTGCTCACCCACACCTCCGGGTTCGTCTACGACATCTGGAACCCCGCGATGGGCCGCTACCTGGAGCGGCGGGGGATCCCCGGCATCATCAGCTGCGAGAACGCCGCCCTCGCGCTGCCGCTCGTCTTCGATCCCGGCAACAGGTGGGATTACGGCATCGGCATCGATTGGGCCGGAAAGGCGGTCGAACGCGCGAGCGGCCGCTCGCTCGGCCAATATCTGGCGGAGAACCTGTTCGCGCCGATCGGCATCAAGGATACGGGGTTCAATCTGACGCAAGAACGCCGCGCCCGGCTCGCCGGCATGCATGCGCGCGGCGCCGACGGCAGCCTCGCCGGGATCGAGTTCGAGCTGCCGCAGCAGCAGGAATTCGAGATGGGCGGCGGCGGGCTCTACGGCACGGCCGCCGATTATCTCGCCTTCGAGCGGATCTTCCTCGACGAGGGCCGTGCCGGCGGGAATACGGTGCTGCGGCCGGAAACCGTACGCATGATGACCGAGAACGCCATCGGCGGGCTCGAGGTGCGCTTGCTCGCGACGACGAACCCGGCCTTTTCGCACGACGCCGAATTCTTTCCCGGCATGGTCAAGAAGTGGGGCCTCGGCTTCATGCTGACGACCGCACCCGTACCGGGCGGGCTCGCGGCGGGCAGCCTTGCCTGGGCGGGTCTCGCCAACACCTATTTCTGGATCGATCCGCGGGCCGGCGTCGCCGGCGTCGTCCTGATGCAATGGCTGCCGTTTGCCGATCCGCAGGCGCTTTCGCTTCTCGACGGCTTCGAAAAGGCGATCTACGCGGCTCTGCGGCAGTAGAATTTCACCGCAGAGACGCGGAGGGGACGCGGATTTACGGAATTACGGTGACAGTCCGCTCAACGGCGGCGGCTCCGGCCCTGCCGGTCGCGCGGGCTTCGGGCCGCGCTTGCCCGGCTTGAGGGCGCGTCCGCTCAGCGCCTCCAATCCTGCGATGAACGCCTCGTCGCCGAGCGGGCGGCCGATCGTCTCGGCGCGGCGCAAGCGGGCGAAGGCCGCCTCGTCGGGGCCGAGGGCGATCAGCTCGGCAAAGCGCGGGTAGCGGCTCAGCACCGGCTCAAGCGCCGTCACGCCGTCCTCCCGCGCGCTAAGATGGGCGTGCACGCTCGACCAGCGCCAATCCTCGGGGCGCTCGACGAGGCGGGCGCGCACCGGATTGAGGGCGATGTAGCGCAGCGCCGCCGCCAGATGCGCCTCGTCCATCGCCACCGCGCCGAAGCGCCCGTGCCAGAAATGCCCGGTGCGGCGCTGGCGCGCGTGGACATGGCCGGCGTAGCGCCGGTGCGCCGGAGCGAGCGCCCGCCGCAGGCCGTCCGCCTCCTCCGGCACGAGGACGAGGTGCACATGGTTCGGCATCAGCACCCAAGCCCACACCGCGACGCCGGCGGCGCGGCACGCGGCCGCCAGCAGGTCGCGGTAGAGCGCATAGTCGGCGTCGCCGAAGAAGGTCTGCGCCCGCCCGTTGCCGCGCTGCGTCACATGATGCGGCAGGCCGGGAACGACGAGCCGGGCAAGGCGAGCCATCTCCCATCCTCGCCGGCGCGGCGGCGAAAGTCAATAAAATGCACTGTCACCGTAATTCCGTAATTCCGTAATTCGTAATTCAATAGAGGTGGCAGGCGACGGTGTGCCCCGGTGCGAGCTCTTTTGTCGCCGGGCTCTCGCCGGCGCAGCGCGGCATCGCGAAGGGGCAACGCGTGTGAAAGCGGCAGCCCGACGGCGGGTCGAGCGCGCTCGGCACCTCGCCGGCGATCGCCAGCCGCTCGCGCTGTTCGTCGGGTTGCGCCGGCAGGGCGGCGGCGAACAGCGCCTGCGCATAGGGGTGCAGCGGCCGCGCGCACAGTTCGAGGCTGTCGGCGAGCTCGACGATCTGGCCCAGATACATGACCGCGATGCGGTGGCTGATGTGCGCCACCGTCGCCAGATCATGGCCGATGAACAGATAGCTGACCCCGAGCCGCTGCTGCAGCTCCTCGAGCTGGTTCATGATCTGCGCGCGGATCGACACGTCGAGCGCGGAGACCGCCTCGTCGAGCACGATCAGCCGCGTGTGGGTCGCCAGCGCCCGGGCGATGGCGATCCGCTGGCGCTGCCCGCCGCTGAACTCGTGCGGAAACAGCGGCGCCACGTCGGGCTGCAGCCCGACCAGCTCCAGCACCTCGGCGACGCGCTCGTCGAGCGCCCGGCGGTCGAGATCGGTGTGGATCTGCAACGGCTCGGCGATGATGTCGCGCACCCGCATGCGCGGCGACAGCGAGCTGTAGGGGTCCTGGAACACCACCTGCACCTCGCGCCGGTAGCGCATCAGCTCGCCGCCCTGGAACACGGCGATGTCCTCGCCGTCGAAGCGGATCGTCCCGGCGCTCGGGCGCTCCTGCAACAGGATCAGCTTCGAGGTCGTCGTCTTGCCGCAACCCGATTCACCGATGAGGCCCAGGGTCTCGCCGGGGTGGACCGCGAAATCGATGCCGTCGACCGCCTTGACCCAGCCG
>DASYYD010000412.1:0-3998 GCA_035934195.1 Allostellaceae bacterium
GGTCGAGGACCCTACCCATGCTTTCCTGGATTGCGCGGTCTTGCGTGTTGATGCCGTCGATGCCGGTGAAGGTCTCGCGCTTCTGCACGGCGCGGTCGATCAGATAGTCGTTGTCGGGGTTGAGGCGCGCCCGGAAAGTCGTCTGGTCGACATGGCCGGGGCCGTTGCCGAGCCAGGCCTCCGCCCGTTCCTCCTCGGTCAGCGGCTTGTCGGTGCGGCTGTAGTGCCAGTTGTAGACCATGCAGTTTTCGTCGTCGATCGGGACCCAGATGTGGCCGGCGTCGGCATCGCCGCCCTTCTCGTTCGAAAAGGCGCGGATCTGGTGGAACGGCATGATGAAGTGGTAGGTGCGCACGTGCATCTCGGCTTCGCCCAATTCGCGGATGCCGGTGTACTGGTAGCCGTAATCGGTGATGTCGACGACGATCTTCGGCGCCCCTGCGCGCACATAGGCGACCGACGGCGCGATGCCGCCCTTCCTCGTGCCGTCCGTCAGGAGGCGATGCAGGATCGGCGCGTGCGAGGTGTCGAGCCCGCCCTCGACCCCTTGCAGCCAGTTCGATTGCTGGATCAGCTTCGAGACGTGGCGATGCGTCGGCGGCGCTTGCGTCCAGGCGAATTTCGGCAGCGGCGGGATCCTGTCGGCCGGCCCCATATAGGCCCAGACGAGGCCGCCCAGTTCGCAGGTCGGATAGGCCGTCAACCGCACCTTGTGCTTGAACTGGTTTTCGGGCGGCTCGTTCATCTGGTCGATGCAGTTTCCCTCGACGTCGAATTTCCAGCCGTGATAGACGCAGCGCAGCCCGCATTCCTCGTTGCGCCCGAAAAAGAGCGAAGCGCGGCGGTGCGGGCAATGCTCCTCGACGAGCCCGACGCGGCCCTTGCTGTCGCGGAACGCGACGAGGTCCTCGCCCAAGAGCTTGACGCGCACCGGCGGGCAATCGGGCTCGGCGATCTCGCGCGACATGAGGGCCGGCAGCCAATAGCGGCGCATCGTCTGCCCCATCGGCGTGCCGCGCCCGGTCCGGGTCAAACTTTCGTAAAGCTCGATCTGCTCGCGTGACGCCATCGTCCTACCCCTCGGTTCCGGCCTTCTCCTTATCGAGATTGCTTCGCTGCGCTCGCAATGACGCCATAGGCTGCTGTAATTGCGAGGAGCGCAGCGACGAAGCAATCCCGCTGCAATCTTGCCGCCGGGCGAAGCTACCCGGCAAGTCTCTGCAAACGCCGCTCGGCCCACGCATTCCCAGGACGCGCCGCGCGGCGCTCGGCAACGAGCGCCTGCGCTTCGCTCTCCCGCCCGCCGCGCAGCGCCGCGTCGATCAGCATTTCCTCGAAGAGGTCGCGCTGTGCATGGCTGCCGCCGATGCGCCACACCCGCTCGCGCACCGGCAAGAGCGCCTCAAACGCGCCGGCCCAGTCGCCACGGCGATGCGCGACGGCGGCCCGCGCCAGCGCGAGGCCGGGCTCGCGCGCCACCGCCGCCTCGCTTTCCGGGCTCGTCGCCGCGTAATGTTCGAGGCTTTGCAGCATCCGCTCCACCACCTCGTCTTTTCCCGCCGCGGCGAGCGCCATAACATAATGAACGTCGCCGAAGGTCAGCAGATGGTCGCCGATATGCGCCTCGGACCGCTCGGCCAATTCCTGCCAGCGATGGCCGACATCGACACTCTCGCTCTCCAGCCGCCACAGCAAGGAAACGGCGTTCGCGATGTCGAGCAGGTCATCCGAGGATTCCGGCCGCACCTCGCGGTCGTAGAGTTCGAGAGCGCGTTCCGTTTCGCTGAGCTCGATCAGGAACAGACAGCGGTGCCACAGCGCGTGATAGGCGAAGTTGTTGCACCCCCGCCAATTGGCTGCGAGCCCGCCGACCCACTCGGCGCCGTCCTTCGCCCGCCCGGTCATCTCGCAGACATGCGCGACCGCATGCGCCGCCCAGATGTCGGCCGGATTGTTCTCGACCGCGGCGCGGCCGGCGCGCTCGGCCTCGGCGTAGTCGCCGGTTTCCTCGAGGCCGAAGGCGTGGCAGCCGAGGAGAAAGGCGTATTCGGGGACCTGCTCATCCCAGGCCGCGAGCCCGCGCTCGATGATGCCGCGCATGCGGGCGCTCTCGCCCATGTAGAAACAGCCGTATTGCCCGAGCTTCAAAGCGAGGATGTCGCGCGGATGCTCGGCGGCGACCTTTTCCCACTGCCTTGTCGCGCCGGCGAGATCGCCGGCGACCCAGAGCTTCAGCGCCGCGATATGCGCCCGCTCGCGCGCCGTCACCCCGATGCGCGCGGCCACGGCCTCGGCCGCTTCGAGCGAACTCTGCGCCCGCGGCACCATCGCGCGCCGCCCGAAGAGCAGCATGAAACAGCCGCGCAGCACATATGCCATCGGCAGATCCGGGTCGGCCGCGAAGGCTTCCTTGAGCCGGTCGCCGGTATCGGCGCGAAAGCCGAGATAGGCGCTGACCGTCGCGTCGAGGGCGGCCACCGCTTCCCCGCTCGCCGCCGTCACGAGGTTGTCGCGCGCGTCGCGGAACTGCATCATTCCCCGCCCTATTGCTGCCCCCGGAGGCCCCATGCCCCTCGCACTCACTGTTGCACAGCGCCAATTACAGCGAAAGGCGCGCGAACTGGCGGCGGGCCCGATCGCCGCGCGCGCCGCCGAAGTCGACCGCACGGAAGAATACCCGTGGGACAATGTCGCGCTGTTGAGGGAGGCAGGATTTTTCGGCATGACGATCCCGGCCGCTTACGGCGGCAAGGGCGCCTCCTATCTCGACGCCGTCCTCGTCATCGAGGAGATGGCGAAAAGCTGCGGCATCACCGGCCGCATCGTCGTCGAAGCCAATATGGGCGCGATCGGCGCGATCATGAAATACGGCAGCGAAGCACAGAGGCGCCGCGCCGCCGAATTGGTCTTGGCCGGCGACAAGCCGGCGATCTGCATCACCGAGCCCGAGGCCGGCAGTGCCGCCAGCGAGATGACGACGCGCGCCGAGCGCCGCGGCAACGGCTTCGTCGTCAACGGCAAAAAGCATTGGATCACCGGCGGCGGCGTCTCGCGGCTGCATCTCGTCTTCGCCCGCGTCTTCGACGAGGCGGGTAACGAAGAGGGGATCGGCGGCTTCCTCGCCTTTCGCGACGAGACGGCGGGCCTCAGAATCGGCAGGCGCGAGCCGGCGATGGGGCTGCGCGGCATCCCCGAGGCCGAGATCCTCTTCGAGGAGATGTGGCTGCCGGCGGACGCGCTGGTCTTGCCGCCGCGCGGCCTCAAAAAGGGCTTCGCCGATCTGATGAACGCCTATAACGGGCAGCGAGTCGGGGCGGCGACGGTGGCGCTGGGGCTCGCCGAAGGCGCCTATGAGTTGGCGCTCGGCTATACGAAGGGGCGCCAACAGTTCGGCCGGCCGATCTGCGAGTTCCAGGGCGTGCAATGGATGCTCGCCGACATGTCGGTCGGCCTCGCTGCGGCGCGCGCGCTCGTCTATCAGGCCGCCGCGAGCGCCGGCGACGGCTTCCCCGACCCGACCGAGGCGGCGCAGGCCAAGATCCTCGCCTCGGAGACGGCGATCAAGGTGACCAACGACGCGCTGCAGCTCTTCGGCGCCGCCGGCTATTCGCGCAACCGGCCATTGGAACGCATGGTGCGCGACGCGCGCATGTTCACGATCGGCGGCGGCACCGCGCAGATATTGCGCACCTTCCTCGCCTCGCGCCTGTTGGGGCGCCGCCTGCCGCAAAGCCGCGACGGCTATCTGCGCGAGGCCGGCGAGGGATAGCCCGGATCAGGCGCACATGCGTCCTTCGAGGCCTCGCTGCGCGAGGCACCTCAGGATGAGGGCCTTTCTTACTGCCGTGCATAAAACCCCTCATGGTGAGCGACTGTCTGCGGTGTCAAGCGGGCTGCCATGGTTTGCGGTCTCGCAGGATGGCGTTGAGGATGACGAGGAGTTTTCGCATGCAGGCGGTGAGGGCCTGTTTTGCGGTTTTTCCAGCGGCGCGGAGCTT
>DASYYD010000426.1:0-4055 GCA_035934195.1 Allostellaceae bacterium
GCAGCGCGCCGAAGCCTTGCCCCGATGGACCCACCTCTATAACGTCCACCGCCCGCACACCGCGCTTGCAGGCAACCCGCCAGTCTCCGCACTCGGCCGCAACAACCTTCGTGCTATCAACAGCTAGCGGGCTCAAAAGGCGCCGAGCCCGAGAATGCCGTCGATGGGGTCGATGCCGGACAAGACGCGCTTGCCGATCAGCTCGCGCAATGTCTCTGAGGTGCCGCCGCCGAGGGTCCCGTAACGCGCGCCGCGGTAGTAGCGCGACACCGCGAATTCGTCGGTGAAGCCGTAGCCGCCGTGCACCTGGATCGCCTCGCTCGTCACCTTGAGCGCCATCTCGTTGCAGAATACCTTGGCGACCGCCGCCAATAGCGGGTCGGGGAACGGGTCGGCGCCGGCGCAGGCGCGGTAGAGCACGCTGCGCCCGGTTTCGATCTCCTTGTACATCTCCGCGAGCTTCCAGCGCATGCCCTGGAACTCGCCGATCGGCCGGCCGAAGGCCTGCCGATCGCGGGCATAGCGCACGGCCTCCTCGAAGGCGCCCTCGGCGAGCCCCAGCGAGATCGCCGGGTTGAGGCAGCGCTGCGTGTTGAAGGCCGATAAGAGGCGGCGAAACCCGTCCTCTTCGATGACGAGGTTTTCGGGCGGCAATTCGCAATCCTCGAAGCGCACCTCATGCAGGTTCTCGCCGCCCATCGTGTGAAAGGTGCCGGTGACGGCAAGGCCGGGCGTCCCCTTCTCGACGAGGACGCAGCCGATCCCCTCGCGCCCCGGCCGGCGGTCGACCCGCGTGAAGACGACGAACATGCCGGCCTCTTCGGCCCGGCTGATCAGCGTCTTCGTGCCGTTGAGGCGCAAGCCGTTGCCGAGCCGGTCGACGTTCGTCTTGTAATTGGCGACGTCGGTGCCGGCGTCGGGCTCGGTCATGCAGATCGCGAGCAGGCACTCGCCGCGGCACACGGCCGGCAAGATGCGCTCCTTGATGGCCTGCGGCGCATAGGTGGCGATGATGCGCGTCTGCACCCCGACCTCGCCGAGCACGGCCATCGCCGTCACGTAGCAGACCTTGGCGATCTCCTCGAGGACGAGGGCGGTGTCGAAGACCGAGAGGCCGAGCCCGCCATATTCCTCCGGCACGGCCATGCCGAGAATGCCGAGCTCGGCCAACGGGCGCATGTTCTCCCACGGAAAGGTGCCGTCCATGTATGTCGCGGCGCGCGGGCGGAACTCCTTTTGCGCGAGCGCGCGCACGCTCATGACGAATTGCTTTTGCTCGTCGGTAGGGGCGGGGAACACGTCATTCTCCTCGAACAATTCGCCGGGGGCAGCGCAATTGCCGCGTCAAGCGGGATGATATCCCGCTATTTGATCTCGATCCGAGCGCTCAGAGCAGCCCCAGTTCCCTGAGGCTCGCGTGCCGGCCGCGGCCGATGATGACATGGTCGTGCAAGGTGACGCCGACGGCCTGGCCCGCCTTCATGATGTCGCGCGTGACCGCGATGTCGGCCTTCGACGGCGTCGGGTCGCCCGAGGGGTGGTTGTGCACAAGAATCAGCGCCGAGGCCTGCAGTTCGAGCGCGCGCTTGATGACTTCGCGGGTGTAGACCGGGGTGTGATCGACCGTGCCGCGCCCTTGCCGCTCGTGCTTCAAGAGCGCGTTCTTGCGGTCGAGGAAGAGCAGGTGGAATTCCTCGACCTGCCCGTAGGCGATCTGCGCCGTGCAGTAATCGATCAGCTTGTCCCATGAGCCGATGACGGGCCGCTCGCGCAGCTCCGCCCGCATCAGGCGGATCGCCGCCTCGCGCACGCTCTTCAGCGCGGCGACGCCGGCAGGGCCCAAACCTGCCGCCGCGAGTGCGTCGGCCTCGGCGCTCAGCACCTCGGCGAAGCCGCCGAAGCCGTCGATCAGCTCCTTTGCCAAGGGCTTTACGTCGCCGCGCGGGTTTTGCGCGAAGAGCAGGACTTCGAGCAGCTCGTAGTCGGGCAGGTTTTCGGCGCCGCCCGCGATCAGCCGCTCGCGCAGGCGCTGGCGGTGGCCGTAATAATGCGGGATCGCCGGCGCCGCGTCGGCGAGTTCGCCCTTGCGGCCGCGGCGGGCGTTCATCGCCGCGCGCGCAGCCGGGCGAGCGCAGCCTCAGCCATCCGTCGCGGCTCCTCGCTCAGGTGGGCGGACACGAACGCGGCGATGCCGCGCTCGACCGCCGCGCTCGTCGGCAGCTCCTCCCAGTCATGGATCAGCGCCTTCTGGATCCGGATCGCCCGGGGCCCCGCGGCGAGGATCGGGCGGGCGAGGCTGTCCACCGCCGCATCGAGCGCGCCGGCCGGCGCCACGATATCGACGAGGCCCCAGGCTTCGGCCGTCGCCGCATCGATCATTTCGCCGGTGTAGAGCAGGCGCCGCGCCCGGCCGGCGCCGACGATGCTCGGCAGCAATGCCGCCTCGACGACTGAAGGAATGCCGATCCCGACCTCCGGCATGCCGAATTTCGCATCCCGGCTCGCCACCCGCAGGTCGCAGGCGCAGGCGAGTTCGAGGCCGGCCCCGAGGGCGTAGCCTTCGATCCGCGCGATGACCGGCACCGGCAGCCGGCGGAAGGCGTCGCAGGTGCGATGCACGAGCCTGATGAGATCCTCCGCGCTCTGCGCATCGAGCGCGGCGAGCTCTGCGAGATCGGCGCCGCCGACAAAGGCGCGGCCGCCGGCGCCGGTGGCGACGGCGAGGCGCAGCTCCGGGTCGGCGGCCAGTTCCGCCATCGCCGCGACCATCTCGCTCATCAATTCGCGGTTGAGGGTGTTGAGCTTCTTCCGGTTGTCGATCGTCAGGCGCGCCAGCCGGCCGCCGCCGGCGAGCGCCTCGCAATCCACCCGAAAGCTGCCGCTCATGGCGGCGGCGCGTTCTTGCGGTCGAGCCCCAGGGCCGCCAGCTGCAGGCATTTGAGCATGACCGTGCCGGCCAGAAACGCGGTCATCCCGGCGCTGTCGTGCGGCGGGCTCATCGTGTTGACGTCGAAGGCGACGAAGTCGAGGCCGGCGAGCCCTTCGAGAAGCTGCAATCCCTCCTTTGCCGACAGCCCGCCCCAGGTCGGCGTGCAGACGCCGGGGGCGACCGAGGGGTCGAAGACGTCCATATCGAAGCACAGATAAACGGGCCGCCCGGCGAGCCGCTTGCCGATATAGGCGAGGGTCGCCGGGATGCCCTGGCGTTCGAGCTCGACGCCGGGGATCAGCTCGTAGCCCCAGTTGCGCGTGTATTCGAAGATCCCCTGGTAGGCGATCGGGCCGCGCGCGCCGAGATGGATCGAGTTCTCGGCGTCGACGACGCCCTCCTCGGCGGCGCGGGTAAAGGTCGTCGCCGTCGTGTATTTGCTGACGCCGTCGTCCGGATAGGCGTCGGTGTGGGCGTCGATGTGGAGAACGACGAGATCGGAATAGCGGCGATGCAGCGCGCGCAGTTGCGGCAGGGTGACGAGGCCGTCACCGCCCATCGTGACGGGAACGGCGCCGGCGGCGACGACCTCCGAGACCGCCGCCTCGATATTCGCGAAGGCCTCCGCGATATAGCTCGGCCGCACCTTGACGTCTCCCAAATCGACGAGGCGCAGCCTTTCGATCGGGTCGAAATCGCGGAAC
The DNA here is from genome assembly GCA_035934195.1 of Allostellaceae bacterium. Taxonomy (GTDB): domain Bacteria; phylum Pseudomonadota; class Alphaproteobacteria; order ATCC43930; family CGMCC-115725; genus AP-15. Next base: position 3,634 of record DASYYD010000426.1, read on the forward strand.
GGCGGCTCGAAACGCCGCACCAAACCTGAGTGCTGGCGGATCGCCTGCGGCCCCAGCCGCGCCCCGATCCGCGTCGGATGGACGCCCCAATCGAACGGGATCCCGAGGATGGCCGCCAAATTTCCGGACAGCTTGCGCGCGGCCGGCACGCCCATGAAGGTCCCGGCCTCCTCGAACGGCTGATTTTCGCTCAATTCGTCCCCCTGCGATCGTCGGCGGGATAGTAGTACATGACTCGCGCATACCTCCAGCCGCACGCTCGGCCGGCATTGCGGACGGCGATGCGAAACGGCAGTTGACGGCGGCCGGCGGCGGTCGCTTACTCGCGGCATGGACGCTTTTTCGCGATGAGGAGTTTCGAGATGACCGCGCAGCCATTTGCCGGAGTGCTCGTCCCGGTCTTGACGCCGTTCATGCGGGAC
>DASYYD010000200.1:0-9224 GCA_035934195.1 Allostellaceae bacterium
TTGCCGCGGATCCGCGCGAGGATCGGCCGATCGGGCGGCGTCGCGACGAACGGGGTCGCGGTGATCGTCTCGTACGCCTCGATATAAACTCGCGCCGCGGCGAGCACGATGTCGCGCGGGATCTCGGGAACCGCCTCGCGGTAGGGGTCGCAACGCTCTGCGACCCAGCTGCGCACCACGTCCTTGTCGAAGCTTTCGGGACGCTCGCCCGCTTCGAGGCGGCGCTCGTAGCTGTCGAGCCGCCAATAGCGGCTCGAGTCGGGGGTGTGGATCTCGTCGGCCAAGAGGATGCGGCCATCGCCGTCGAGGCCGAATTCGTATTTGGTGTCGGCGAGGATGAGCCCCGCCGCGCGCGCGAGCGCGCTGCCGCGGGCGAAGAGGGCGAGCGCGCGTTCGGAAACCTCGCGCCATTGCGAGCGCGTCAAGAGACCCTGGTCGAGGATTTCCTCCGCCGAGAGCGGGCTGTCGTGCGCCCCGTCATAGCCCTTCGTCGTCGGCGTGATGATCGTCTGCGGCAGTTTCTGGTTCTCGCGCAGGCCCTCGGGAAGCGTGTGGCCGTAGACCTCGCGCAGCCCTTTTTTGTACATCGTCCAGATCGAGGTCGCCGTCGTCCCGGCGAGATAGTCGCGCACGACGATCTCCACCGGCAGGATCGAGACCCGACGGCAGACGAGGACGTTCGGATCGGGATATTCGATGACGTGGTTCGGCGCGATATCGGCGGTCTTATCGAACCAGAAGCGGGCGAGCTGCGTCAGCACCTGCCCTTTCAGCGGCACCGCCGTCAGGATGCGGTCGAAGGCGGAGAGCCGGTCGGTTGCGATGATGATCCGCCGCCCGTCGGGAAGGTCGTAATTGTCGCGCACCTTGCCGCGGTAATGGTTCGGCAGTTCCGGGATCGTCGCGTCCCACAGAACCTCGTCGAGATAAGCCGCGATCACCGCCCGTTCGACCATCCGACCCGCCTGCCGCTGCCTCGCCGGCGATGATACGCGAGGCGGCGGCGTTTGTCCGCGCGATCGGGCGGCGAAGACTCAGCACGCGATCGGACCGTCGACCCGAACCGGCTCCCGCATGCGGCCGTGGCGCACCCGCTCGAAGAGCAGATCGAGGCTGCGCCGGTCGACGCCGTCGCTCTTCATGACGAGATCGACGACCGGGTCGTCCAGCAGGTCGGCGAGGCGGTTGATCTTGCTCGAACGAAACATCTTCTCCTCCCTTTCACGACGCCGTCGGCGAGAAGCCGGCCGGCGGCGACGGGCGGGGGTTCGAACCCCCGCCCGTCCGCATGCGCTCACTCGCAGTAGATCGTGCCGTAGACCGTCGCGTAGCAGCGCGGCTGCCCGACGTAATAGGGCGCGACGTGGTAGGCGTAATAGCGGGGACCCCAGCCGTGGTGATAGGCCCGGCCCGGATGCCCGCCCCAAGAGGCCTGCGCCGCCCCGATGCCGATCGAGGGGGTCAGCGCGACGAGGGCGAGAGCGGCGGCCATCAACAGCTTGCGGTTCATCGACCCCTCCTAATGTTCCTTCCCGAGATCCGATTTCGGCCTCGGACAATCCCACAGTTAAGAAATCCGTAACCATAACGCCAGGATGGAGAGAGAGCGGGATTTGCGGCGCATTCGAGCGATTGCGAACGCCCGTCGGTTGCCCAATCGGGCTGCGCGCATGTTCCTTAAATGTTCGCCTTCTCAGAACGCCGGCACGACCGGCGCGATGAGCCCGGGATCGTTGTTCTTGACGTTGCCGACGCGCTGGTCGACGGCCCAGATCACGAGCTCCTCCGAGGGGCACGGCACGAGCAGCGCCTTCAGCTCGACAAGTTCGCTCGGCTCTTCACCGAGCCATTGGCCCCAGGCGGCGGGCGAGAGGATGACCGGCATGCGGTCGTGCAACTCGGCCAGAAGCGCGTTCGGCGTCGTCGTCACGACGGTGCAGCTGCGCAAGGTTTCGCCCTGCGGCGAGCGCCAGCTGTCCCAGAGCCCCGCCATCGCGAGGAGCGAGCCATCCTTATGCGCGATCGCGTAGGGCTGCCGCTCGGCCCCGCGCTTTTTCCATTCGTAGAAGGAATCGAGCGGTACGAGGCAGCGCCGCCGGCGCAACGGCTCGCGAAAGGCCGGCCGCTCGTCGATCCCCTCGGCCTTGGCGTTGAACGTCGAATAGCCGATCCTCACATCCTTCGCCCAATAGGGGACGAGGCCCCAGCGCATCACCTCGAGCCGCCGCTCGCCGGTCTTCGCGTCATGCCGCACGACCGGGACGGGGTCGGTCGGCGCGACGTTCCAGCTCGCCGCGATATTGGGCGAGGGCACCTCCGGCGGGATCCGGAAAGCGAGCTTCAGCTCGCTGACATCGCTCGAAAGCCGCGCGCGTCCGCACATCGCCTCAGCTTGCCGGGTTCGCCCAGTGGCTGCAATCCCGGGCCGCAATTCCGGGCCGCAATCCCGGGCCGCAATCCCGGGCCGCAACGTTTGTCGCCGCCGCGGCCATCCGCTATCGTCGCCCCGGTACTTTGGGGGCAGAAATGACGGGCGAAGCTGAGGTTTACGACTTCATCGTGACGGGCGCCGGCTCGGCCGGCTGCGCCGTCGCCGGGCGCCTCTCCGAGAGCGGCAAGTGGCGGGTGCTCTTGCTCGAAGCCGGGGTCAAGGACAGCAATCCCTGGATCCACATCCCGCTCGGCTACACCCGGACCTATACCGACCCGCGGGTCAACTGGATGTTCGACAGCGAGCCCGAGAAGGAGCTGAAGGGTCGCGTCCTCTATCAGCCGCGCGGCAAGGTCTTGGGCGGCACCAGCTCGATCAACGGCATGGTCTACATGCGCGGCACGCCCGCCGATTACGACGGCTGGCGGCAGAAGGGGTGCGAGGGCTGGGATTGGGATGGGGTCTTGCCGTTCTTCAAGAAGGCCGAGGACCAGGAACGCGGAGCGGACGAATTTCACGGCGCCGGCGGGCCGCTCAAGGTCTCGAACCCGGTGCGCTCGCCTCTTGGCGACGCAATGGTCGAGGCGGCGATCGAGGCCGGCATCGCCGCCAACCCCGATTTCAACGGCGCGCGGCAGGAGGGGGTCGGCTATTACCAGACGACGACCAACAACCGCCGGCGCTGGTCGGCGGCGCGCGCCTATCTGGGCCCCGCGCGCGGGCGCCGGAATTTGACGGTGGCGACCGAGGCGCATGCGACGCGCATCCTCTTCGAGGAGGGGCGCGCGACGGGCGTCGAATACCGCAGCCCGGACGGGCTCAAACAGGCGCGCGCCCGCGGCGAGATCATCGTCTCGGGCGGCGTCTACGGCTCGCCGCAACTGCTGCAACTGTCGGGGCTGGGGCCGGCCGATCTGTTGCGCGCGTTCGGGGTCGCCGTGGTGCGCGACATGCCGGGCGTCGGCGCCCATCTGCACGACCATTTCAACACCTATCTGGTGTGGCGCTGCGCCCAGCCCGTGACCATCAACGACCTGGCGCGCAGCCCGGCACGCAAGGTGAAGGCGGCCCTGCAATACGCGGTCTCCCGTTCGGGGCACCTGTCGAACGCCGGCATCTATGCCGGCGCCTTCGTCAAGAGCGACCCGCGCCTGGAACAGCCCGATCTGCAGATCAACATGTTCGGCTGGAGCGCCTATGAGCGCCTGCGCACCGGCATCAAGCCGCACCCCTTCTCGGCCTTCACGCTGTCGCCGGTGCATCTGCGCCCGGAGGGCCGCGGCAGCGTCCGCATCAAGAGCCCCGACCCCTTGGCGCCGCCCGCGATCCGCTTCAATTTCCTCGCCAGCGAGTACGACTTCCAGGCCCTCATCTACGGCGCGCGCCTGGCCCGCAAGATCGCCGCGCAGCCGGCCCTCAAACCCTATGTCGTCGAGGAGGTGATCCCCGGCAAAGCGGTCGAGAGCGAGGAACAGATGGTCGAGGAGATCCGCCTGCGCGGGGTCTCCAACCTGCACCCGGTCGGCACCTGCCATATGGGCCGCGACGCCCTCGCCGTCGTCGATCCGCGTCTTCGGGTCTACGGCGTCGCGGGGCTGCGCGTCGCCGACGCCTCGATCATGCCGCAGGTGCCCGGCGGCAACACCAACGCGCCCTCGATCATGATCGGCGAGAAATGCGCCGCCATGGTTTTGGAGGATGCACGGGCGTAGGATTATCGCGACATCGGCGGGAGGGCGCGTCATGAACCAGAGCGAATTCGAAGCCGAAGTGCGGCTTCAGGGCTACCAGGTCTTCTACGGCGGGTTCCAGGCGGGGACCGTCAACCCCGACCACGCGCACGGCTGGGATGCGCGCATCATGGTGATCGGCGGCGAGATCACGCTGACCCGCGGCGGCAAGTCCGAAACCTTCCGGCCGGGCGACAGCTGCGCCGTCGCCGCCGGCGAGATGCATGCCGAAGAGGTCGGCCCGCAAGGCGTCGCCTACATCGCCGGACGCCGCAACGCGGCAGGCTGAAGCCGGCTCCCGCCGGTCAGCCGATGACGAGGCGAGCGCCGACGAGCGCGAGCATTATCGCGAGGAAGACGCGCAGGGCTCGCTCCGGGGCCCGCGGCGCGATCCAGCTGCCGAGCGCGATCCCGGGCAGCGAGCCGAGCAGCAGCGAGACGAGCAGGGAAAGGTTCACCGTGCCGATTGCCAGATGTCCGATCCCGGCCGTGAGCGTCAGCGGCACGGCATGCGCGACATCGGTGCCGACGATGCGCTTGATCGGGAAGTGGGGATAGAGAAGCACCATCGCCGTCACACCGATCGCGCCGGCCCCGACCGATGTGGCCGAGACCAGCGCGCCGAGCAGGGCGCTGAGCAGGATGGTGGCCGCGGCTTCCGCTCGGGGCCGGCGGTGCAGCGAAAGCCGGTGCGCCAAGGCGATGATGTTGCGCCGTAAGAAGAGGCTCAGGGTCGTCAGCAGCAGCGCGGCACCGAGGATATGCGAGAGCACGTTCGACAGAAGCTCGCGGTTTTCGACGTGCAGCCGGCCGAGGACGAGGAGCGTGAGGAGGCTTGCCGGCAAGCTCCCGAGGGCCAGCAACCCCACCAGGCGCCACGCGACCGTGTCGCCGATGTGGTGCACCGCCGCGCCGCAAGCCTTGGTGATCGCGGCATAGAGGAGATCGGTGCCGACCGCCGTCGCCGGATGAACGCCGAACACCAGGACGAGAACCGGCGTCATCAACGAGCCGCCGCCGGTCCCCGTCAGCCCCACCACGAAGCCGACCAGAAACCCGGAAACGGCATACGCGATGCCGAAATGCGCAAACGGGCTCATGCGCACCCGACCATGCTCGCCGAGCGGCCGCTCGGCAACTTCTGCCGCCCGAGCAAAACCCGGGGCGGCCTCGCGTCACACCGGCACGCTCCAGACGTCCTCGGCGTATTCGGCGATCGCCCGGTCGGAAGAGAACCAGCCCATGCCGGCGATGTTGAGCAGGCACGTCCGGCGCCAAAGGGCGCGGTCTTGCCACAGCGCGTCGATCCGCGCCTGCGCCTCGGCGTAGCTCGCGAAATCGGCCGCCACCATGTAGGGGTCGGCAAAGCGCAGCGCCTCGGCGAGAGCGGCGAAGCGGCCCGGCTCCTCCGGCGAAAACACGCCGTTCGCGAGATCATCGAGAACGCCCGCGAGTGCCGGCGAGGCGGCGATCACGTCGTCCGCGTCGAGCCCCTGCGCGCGCCGCGCCGCCACTTCCTCGGCATGCAGCCCGAATATCTCGATGTTCTCCGCGCCGACATGGTCGCGGATCTCGATATTGGCGCCGTCGAGGGTGCCGATCGTCAGCGCGCCGTTCAACGCCAGCTTCATGTTGCCGGTGCCCGAGGCTTCCATGCCGGCGGTCGAGATCTGCTCGGAGAGGTCGGCGGCCGGAATGACGATCTGCGCGAGGCTGACGTTGTAATTGGGCAGGAAGACGATCTTCAGGCGATCGTCGATCACCGGGTCGTGGTTGACGACCGCCGCCACGTCGTTGATCAGCTTGATGATCAGCTTGGCCTGGGCGTAGCTCGCGGCCGCCTTGCCGGCGATGATTTTTACGCGCGGCACCCAGTCCCGGCCGGGGTCGGCGCGGATCGCATGCCAGCGGGCGACCGCCTCCAGAAGGTTCAGCAACTGCCGCTTGTATTCGTGAATGCGCTTGATCTGCACGTCGAAGAGGGCGGCGGGGTCGAGGCGCAGCCCCAATGCCTCGCCGACATGGTGGGCGAGCGCCACCTTGTTGGCGCGCTTGACGGCGGAAAGGCGCGCGAGAAAGGCGCCGTCCTGCGCGCTCCCCCGCAACCTTTCGAGGGCGCGCGGGTCGTCGAGGACGCCGCCGGCGCACGCTTCGTCGAGGAGCCGCGTCAATGGCGGGTTCGATTGGCCGAGCCAGCGGCGGAAATTGATGCCGTTCGTCTTGTTGACGATGCGGTCGGGATAGAGGCGGTGGAACGGGCCGAATACGGTTTTCCGCATCAGCTCGGTGTGCAATGCCGAGACGCCGTTGACCCGGTGCGAGCCGAAAAACGCGAGATTCGCCATGCGGACGCTGCGGCCGTTCTCTTCGTCGATCAGCGAGACGGCAGATAACAGATCGGGGTCCTCGCCGCCGCGCTCCCGCGCCGCCCCGAGGTTCTGGGCATTGATGCGGTAGATTATTTCGAGATGGCGCGGCAGAAGCCGCTCGAAGAGCGGCACCGGCCAGGTCTCGAGCGCCTCCGGCAGGAGCGTGTGGTTGGTGTAGGAGATCGTCGCGACGGTAATGCGCCAGGCCTCGTCCCAGCCGATGTGGTGGAGATCGACGAGCAGCCGCATCAATTCGGCGACGGCGAGCGCGGGGTGCGTGTCGTTGAGCTGGATCGCCGCGTACTCGGGCAGCGAATAGAGGCTGCCATAGGCCCGCGAATGGCGATCGACGAGGTCCTGCAGCGCCGCCGAGACGAGAAAATATTCCTGGCGCAGGCGCAATTCGCGCCCGGCCGGCGTGTTGTCGCTGGGATAGAGGATCTTCGAGAGCGCTTCCGCGCGCGACTGCTCGGCGAGCGCCGCGATATGATCGCCCTTGTTGAAGACGTCGAGGCGGAGCGGATCGACGGCGCGCGCCGACCATAGGCGCAACGGATTGACGTGGCGGCCGCGCCAGCCGACCATCGGCGTGTCGTAGGCGACCGCCTCGACCGTTTCCGCCGAGTGCCAGAGGGAGCGCACGTGCCCTCTCGGCGAGGCCACCTCTTCGACCCGGCCGCCGTACTGGATGTCGTAGATCGCCTCGCTCCGCTCGAATTCCCACGGGTTGCCGAAGGACAGCCAATCCTCCGGGTATTCGTGCTGCCAGCCGTCCTTGATGACCTGCCGAAAGAGGCCGTGGTCGTAGCGGATGCCGTAGCCGCAGGCCGGGATGCCGAGCGTCGCCATGCTCTCCATGAAGCAGGCCGCGAGCCGGCCGAGACCGCCATTGCCGAGCGCCGCGTCGGGCTCGGCGGCGCGCACGAGGTCGAGATCGACGCCGAGATCGCCGAGCGCGGCGCGCACCACGGGATCGAGGCGCAGGTTGCAGATCACCTCGTCCAAGAGCCGCCCGATCAGGAATTCGAGCGAGAGATAATAGACGCGCTTCCGGCCCTTCGCCTGCGCCTCGCGGTCGCCTTCGAGCCAGCGGTGGATCGTGCGGTCGCGCAAGGACAGCGCGGTCGCGACGAACCAGTCGCGCGCCGTCGCCGCGGCCGCGTCCTTGCCGACCGCGAGGGTCAATTTGGCGAGGACCGTCGCCTTGAACTCCTGGATGTCTGCTTCGCGCGCCGGCGGGTCGTCGGGCGGCGGAGCCGCGGCGACGAGCGTCTCCGCGGCATGGCTCTTCGGCATGATCGCTAAACCCGGTCCCCTATACATCGTTGCGCCATGCGGCGCGGCGGCCTCGTTCCCGGCCTCCTGCCCGGCCCCTCCCCCGACTGCCGAGCGGCGGAGTTCCACGATAGTTATCGCCTCCCGGAATGGAAAGGTTGCGTGGCGGCGCAGCCGCCCGGATATTCGGCGCGCGGCGTTGTGCCGCAGCGAGGCTGCGGGGTAGGATCGGCGGCGAGGCGGCGGAGCGCAGGAGGATCGCCATGCAGTACAAGCGAATTTCGGCGGATTGCCATCTCGATCTTCCCTGGCTGCCGCCCGAGTTGTTCCTTTCCCAGGCCTCGCGCGAGCTGCGGGACCGCATGCCCTTCGTCGCCGACGGCCCCGACGGGCCGCGCTGGACGACCAAGGCCGGCGTCAATATGGGGCTCCTCGGCGGGGTCGGCTCGGTCGGCGCCAAATATGTACCAGGACAGAATTACCGAACCGATAAGATGGCCGAGACCGGGCTCTACGAGGACGGCAAGCGCGGCATCCGCCGCCCCGCCGATCCGCATCAGCGCATCCGCGACATGGACCGCGACGGGGTCGATGCCGAGATCATCTTCGGCATCCTCGGCGTTGCCTCGCGGGTCGAGGACCCGGTCGCGGCGAACGAGATGCTGCGCATCTACAACGATTGGCTGAAGGACTTCTGCAGCCATTATCCCGACCGCCAGATCGGCCTCGCATGTCTGCCCTACGGCGATGTCGAGGCGGCGGCGAAGGAGGTCCATCGCGTCGCCAAGCTCGGGCTGAAAGGCCTCGAACTCAGCTGCTCCTGGGACATGGAGCCGATGTGGCACCCGGTCTGGGAGCCCTTGTGGCAGGCGGTCAACGAGGTGCAGCTGCCGCTCCATTTCCACACCTTCCCGGCGATCCCGACGCGGGTGCGCGACCGGCTCGAAGGCCGGACGCGGCGCTCGGCGCATTTCACCAGCGTCGCCGGCTTTCAGATGAATTTGATCAACATCATCGCCGCGGTGATCGGCGCCGGCGTCCTTGCGCGCTATCCGAATTTGCGGATCGGCCTCGGCGAGAGCGGTATCGGCTGGCTGCCCTACGCGCTCGACCGCATGGATTTCGAATGGGAGGACCGCTTCCGCGACCTGATGCCGCTGAAGCCCAGCGAATACTGGTGTCGGCAATGCCGCGCCACCTTCCAGTTCGACCGCATCGGCGCCAAGCTCGTCGACGACATCGGGGTCGAGACGTTGATGTGGGGCTCGGACTATCCGCACCCCGACGGCGTCTGGCCCGAATCCTCGAAATACATCGAGGAGCAGTTCGAGGGGCTCGCGCCCGACATCGTGCACAAGATCACCTGCGAGAACGCCGGCAAGTTCTACGGGCTGATAAACTGAGTTAGCCCGCCCCACT
>DASYYD010000008.1:0-3000 GCA_035934195.1 Allostellaceae bacterium
TGCTGGCCGATGATCCTGATCGGCGGCGCCTCGGAGACCTATCGCGGCGGCATGGGCGCCTTCCAGGAAGAGCGGCAGGTGCTGATCGCCTCGCCCTTCTGCAAATTCGCGCACGCCATCGATACGGTGCGCCGCATCCCCTATTATGTCGAGATGGCGGTGCGGAACGCGATCTACGGCCGGCCCGGCGCCGCCTACCTCGACATGCCGGACGACATCATCACCGGCAAATGCGAGGAAGCGGACGCGGTCGAGGTCGAGCGCTGCCCCGACCCGCCGCGCATGGTGGCGCCGCAGGAAAACATCGAGGCCGCCCTCAACCTGTTGGAGCGCGCCGAGCGGCCGCTCGTCCTCGTCGGCAAGGGCCTGGCCTGGTCGCGCGCCGAGGACGAGGTGCGCGCCTTCATCGAGAGGACGCAACTGCCGTTCCTGCGCTCGCCGATGGGCAAGGGCGTGATGCCCGACGACCATCCGCTGTCGGTCGCTGCCGCCCGCACGCTCGCCTTGCAGAACGCCGACGTCGTCTTCCTGATGGGCGCGCGCTTCAACTGGATCTTCCATTTCGGCCAGGCGCCGCGCTACGCGAAGGATCTGAAGGTCATCCAGCTCGACATCGCGCCCGAGGAGATCGGCCACAACAAGGCGACCGAGGTGGCGCTCGTCGGCGACGGCAAGGCGATCGTCGCGCAGTTGAACGCGGCGCTCGGCTCCCGCCAATGGTTCCATCCGAAGGACACGGCGTGGCGGCAGATGATCACCAAGAAAGCGGCCGAGAACGCGGCGGCGATAAAGCCGCAGATCGACGACGACAGCGGCCCCGCCAACTACTACCGGGCATTGAAGGACGTGGCCGCCTGGATGCCGCGGAACGCGATCCTTTCGGCCGAGGGCGCCGGCACGATGGATATCGGCTTGACGCAGCTGAACGTCGCCAACGCCCGCTCCTGCCTCAACGCCGGCACCTACGGCACGATGGGGGTCGGGCTCGGCCAGGCGATCGCCGCCTGCGTCGCCGAGCCCGGGCGCCCCGTCGTCCACCTCTCGGGCGACTCGGCGATCGGCTTCTCCGGCATGGAGATGGAGACCTTGGTGCGCTACGGCTTCCCGGTGAAGATCGTCGTCCTCAACAACGGCGGCATCGGCCCCGGCATGCCGGAGATCCCGGACGACCCGATGTTCAACCTGAAGCCGAACGCCCTCATCTACGGCGCCCGCTACGACCGAATGATGGAGGCTTTCGGCGGCAAGGGCTTCTTCGTCGAGGACCCGAAGCACATCCGCGGGGCGCTGGACGAGGCGATGAACTTCCCCGGCCCCGCCCTCGTCAACGTCGTGATCAGCCAAGGCTCGGCCAGGAAGCCGCAGCAGTTCCGCTGGCACAGCTGAGCCAAGCCCAACCCTCCCTCTCCCCGCCTCGCGGGGAGAGGGAGGGGGTGAGGGGCAAGGAGCCGCTCTCTTTGCCGCTGGGTTGACCGCTGATCCTCGATTATCCATACGTGTTTCACACGTATAGAGGCTTCCATGTCCAAGAAGCTCACGATCACGGTCGAGGACGAGGTTTACGCCGGCCTGCACAGCGTCGTCGGGCGGCGGCGGATCAGCCGCTTCCTCAATGATCTGGCGCGCCCGCACGTGTTGCGGCGCGACCTCGCCGAGGGATACCGCGCGATGGCCGCCGACGAGGAGCGCGAGCGTGAAGCGGCGGATTGGGTCGAAGGCGTTACCGGCGACATCGCCGATGAGCCCAGATAGGCCGCCGCAGCGCGCGGCGACGTCTGGTGGGTCGCTTTCGACCCGTCGCCCGGCGGCGAGATCCGCAAGACCCGGCCCGCGGTCATTATCAGCAATGATGTCGCGAACCGGCTGTTGAACCGGGTGCAGGCCGTGCCGCTGACCAGCAATGTCGCCCGGCTCTATCCCCCGGAAGCCTATGTTCGGCTGAACGGTCAGCAGCGCAAGGCGATGGCCGATCAGATGAGCACGGTCAGCAAGGAGCGCCTGCGCGAGCGCCTCGGCCGTCTCGAGCGCGACGACATGGCGGCCGTCGAGCGCGCGATCTGCCTGCAGCTCGATCTCTGAAGAGGAGGCAAAGCGTGCCCGAAACGATCGTCATGCGCGGCGCGCACCTCGTCACCGATGCGCGGCTCGGGCCCAAAGGCGTGATCCGCGACGGCGCGGTCGTCATCGCTAGTGGCCTCGTCGTCGAGACCGGGCCCTATGCCGCACTCGCGCCGAGAAACCCCGGCGCGCGCGTCCTCGGCGACGGCACGCAGCTCTTGTTGCCCGGCCTCGTCGATGCGCACAGCCACGGCCGCGGCCTGTCGCCGATCCAGAAGGGCACCCATAACGGCTTCCTCGAAAACGCGCTCTTCGACTGGGCCTACGGCCCGGCCTTGCCGCCGGAGCTGTCATCGGCGCTCTGCGCCTGGCGGCATCTGAGGAGCGGCTGCACCCTCCTCCACCACAACGGCTTCGACGACGACGGCCCGCAGGGCGCGCGGCGCGCCAGGACGGCGATCGCCACCTATCTTTCGACCGGCATCCGCCTCGCCTTCTCGCCGGGCTTGCGCGACGAAAGCAAGCTCGCGATGGGCGGCGAAGATTTCCTTCTGACCCTGCCGCCGGGTCTCGCCGAGCGGGCCCGGCCCTTCGTCCATTTTGACCGCGAGGCCCTGATCGAGCAATATTTCCGCCTCTTCGACGAGCTTTACGAGGCGCACAACGGCGCCGACACGCGCATCCTCCTGGCGCCTTGCTGGGCGCATGGCGCGAGCGAATACTTCCTGCGCCGGGTGCGCGCCAAAGCCGACGAGCGGGAAGGCGCCATGATCCACATGCACCTCTTGCAATCGCCGGTGCAGAAGGCCTATGGCCTAAGGCGCCACAACAAGCCGACCGTCTTCTGGCTCGACGATCTGGGCCTCGTCGAAGAGAATGTCTGCTACGGCCACGCGATCCACGTCACCGCGCCCGAGATCGAATTGATGGGCCGCCGCCGCG
>DASYYD010000013.1:0-1747 GCA_035934195.1 Allostellaceae bacterium
CAGCTGAACGGCATCCTGCTCTACCCGGTGCAATACGAAGGGCAGGAGTGCAGCCGCAACGTCTTCTACACCGGCGCTGCGCCCAATCAGCAAGCCATTCCGGCGGTCGACTATCTGATGAAGGAAGTCGGCGTGAAGCGCTGGGTACTGGAAGGAACCGACTACGTCTATCCGCGCACCACCAACAAGATCCTGGAAGCCTATCTGCGGGCCAAGGGCGTGAAGCCGGAAGACATCTCCATCAACTACACTCCGTTCGGCTACTCCAATTGGCAGGCGCGCGTGGCGGAGATCAAGAAGTTCGGTTCGGCGGGCAAGAAGACGGCGGTGGTTTCCACCATCAACGGCGACGCCAACGTGCCGTTCTACAAGGAACTCGGCAACCAGGGCATCAAGGCGACCCAGATCCCGGTCGTCGCCTTCAGCGTCGGCGAGCAGGAGCTCGCCGGCATCGATACGAAGCCGCTCGTCGGCCATCTGGCGGCCTGGAACTACTTCCAAAGCGTCGATACTCCGCTCAACAAGGAGGTCGTCGCCGCCTTCAAGACGTTCGCCAAGGACGACAAGCGCGTCTTCAACGATCCGATGGAGGCGCACTACATCGGCTTCAACATGTGGGTGAAGGCGGTCGAGAAGGCTGCCGCCACCGAGCATGACGCGGTCATCGACGCGATGGTCGGGGTCTCGCATCCGAACCTCTCCGGCGACTATGCGACGATGATGCCGAACCATCATCTGACGAAGCCGGTGCTGATCGGCGAAGTGCAGGGGAACGGCATGTTCAACATCGTCTGGCAGACCCCGGGCCTCGTCGTCGCCCAGCCCTGGTCGCCCTATCTGCCGGAAAGCAAGAACCTGATCGGCGACTGGCTGCCGCCGATGTCGTGCGGCAATTACGACGTCGTCGCCGGCAAGTGCCTCGGCAGGAAGGGGAAGGCCTGAGCGGGATGCGCGGCAGGGGCAGAGGGAGAGGTCGGCGCCTCCTCCCCGCCGGCCTCGTCCTTGCCGCGCTTTTGCTGCCGCTGTTGCTCGCGGCGGCGCCGGCCTCGGCCGGCGCCGACCCCTTCGCGCAAATCGCCGCCGGCAATTTCGACGTCGAAGCCCAGGGGGTGCGCGCGCTCGCCGTCTCCGGCAACCCGCGCGCGCCCGCCGTCATCGCGGCGCTGCGCGCGGGCCTGCTCTTCGCCTGGAAATGGCCGCGGCCGGACGCCCCGCTCTACATCCGCACCGACAAGGGCTTCCTCGACGCCCGCACCGGCGCGGCCGTGACGGCGCCGGCCCCGGTCAATCTGCGGCGCGTCATCGTCAACGATTCGGTGCGCGCCGCGATCGAGGGGGCGGCGGGCGCGCTCGATCTGACCTCGCCCGATGCCGGGCTCAGGCTGAAGGCGGCCGAAGCGCTCTTCCAATCGGCTGATCCCGGCGCCCTGCCGCTGATCGAGCACGCGCTCGCGACCGAGAAGAGCGCCGCCGTCGCCCGGGTCTTGCGCGAGGCGCGCGCCGCCGCGCTCCTCAAATCCGGCGCCGGCCCGATCGCCGCCCGGCTCGCCGCCGTGCGCGAACTCTCGGTGCGTTCGGACCTTGCGACGAAGAGCCTCTTTTCCTCCTTGCACGGCCAGCCGCCGCAGGTCGCGGCGGCGATCCGGGCGGCGATCGCCGACATCGACCGGCAATTGCAGCTCTGGGGGCTCGTCGAAAACGTCTATTACGGGCTGAGCCTCGGCGCCGTCCTGCTCCTCGCCGCCTC
>DASYYD010000023.1:0-1767 GCA_035934195.1 Allostellaceae bacterium
CGCCGCCGATGCCGCACAACGCGCCGCCGACCGCGAGCGCGCCCCAGCGCATCCCGCCGACCGAGATCCCGGATGCCGCGACCGCTTGCGGGCTCTCCCCGACGGCGCGCAGACGCAAGCCCCAGCGCGTGCGCCCGAGGATGCAGGCGGTCGCCGGCACCGCGAGCCAGGCGAGATAGACGAAGAGGCTCTGCCCGCTCAGGACGTCGCGGTAGATAGGCCCGACAATCGGCAGCCCGCCGAGCGGCCCGGCGAGGGGCAGCGCGATCGCCGCGAAACGCGCGCCGGCCGCGAGCGGCGGCGTGGCGCCGCCCTGGTGAAACCAGGCCGCCGCGAGGCTCGGCGCGGCACCGGCGGCGACGAGGTTGAGCGCCATCCCGGAGACGATCTGGTCGCCCCCGAGAGCGATCGAGAACCAGCCGTGCAGCATCGACAGCAGAAGGCCGGCGGCGATCGCCGCCGCCAGCCCCGATGCCGCCGAGCCGCTGAGCGCGGCGATCGCGGCGCCGGCGAAGGCGCCGAAGAGGAGCTTCCCCTCGAGCCCGATGTCGACGACGCCCGAGCGCTCGGCGTAGAGCCCGGCGAGCGCGGCGAGGATCAAGGGCGCGGCGAGCCGCACCGTGGAGGCGAGCAGCGAAGTGAAGAAAAGCCCCGCCGCGCTCATCCGCGCGCCAGCCGAAAGAACCGGGTGACATGCCGGCGCACGGCGCCGTCGAGCGCGCCGCAGACGAAGATGACGACGCCCTCGGCGAGGATCACCGCGTCGCGGGTGACCGCCGGCATCGTGAAGGAGAGCTCCGCCCCGCCCTGGGCGAGCGCGCCGAAGAGGAGGGCGGCGAAGACGATGCCGAGCGCCCGGCCGCGCCCCGTCAGCGCGACCGCGATGCCGGTGAAGCCGGCGCCGGCGGTAAAACCGAGCACGAGGCGGTGCTGCGCGCCGAAGAGTTCGTTGAGCGCGAGGAGCCCGGCGAAGGCGCCGCCGAACGACACCGACAGCACCGTCGTTCGCAAGAGGCTGATGCCGGCGGTGCGCGCCGCGGCCGGGTTGAGGCCGCAGGCCCGGATCTCGTAGCCGAGCGGGGTGCGGCGCAACAGCAAGGCATAGAAGAGGCCCGCCCCGAGCGCCAACAGGGCGGTCGGGTTGAGCGGCGCGCTGCCGGCGTCGATGCCGTGCGCACTCGACCAATCGGCGAGCGTCGGCAGCCACAACGGGCGCGCGAAGGCGCGGGTCTCGAGCGCGCTCTGGCCGGGGGCGATCAGCACGTGGGCGAGCAGCCAGGTCAGAAGCGCCGCGGCGATGAAGTTGAACATGATCGTCGTGACGACGAGATGGCTGCCGCGCCGCGCCTGCAGATAGGCCGGCAGGAAGGCCCAGGCGGCGCCGAAGAGGGCGGCCGCCGCGACGGCGGCGGCGAGGGTGAGGGGTGCGGGGAGCCCTTTCAGCGCGAAAGCCGCGAGCGTTGCGCCGAGCCCGCCGAGCGCGGCCTGGCCCTCGCCGCCGATATTGAAGAGCCCCGCCTGAAACGGCAGCGCGACGGCGAGCCCGGCGAAGATGTAGTCGGTGGCGTAAAACAGCGTGTAGCCGAGCCCTTCGAGGCTGCCGAGCGAGCCCTTGACGAGGATGCCGAGCGCCACTGCCGGCGATTGCCCGATGATCGCGACGAGAAGGGCGACGGCGAGCAACGCCGCGGCCAGGCTCGCCGCCGGAATCGCGAGCGGCAAGAGTGCCTTGCCGAGCAGGCTCGCGCTCCTCAGCCGCCACCCGTC
>DASYYD010000046.1:0-5991 GCA_035934195.1 Allostellaceae bacterium
GCGCCGCCTGTCGCAGCGCCACGAAGCGGCCGCCGCCGCGCCCTGGCGGCTCGACGATCTGCCCGCCCCCTATCTCGCGGGAATGCTGAAGGGGATCGTCGGGTTCGAGATCGAGGTCACCCGCCTCGAAGGCAAATTCAAGCTCTCGCAGAACCGTCCGGCCGCCGACCGGCCGCGCATCATCGCGGCGCTCGAGGCCGCGGACGACCCGGAGGCGCGCGCGCTCGCCCGGCTGATGCGCGAGCGCGAGCCGTCCTGAGGACGGATCAGTCGGGCTCCCGCCGGATCAGCGCCTCGGCCGCCTCGGCATCCTTGCAGGCAAGCACCGCTTCGGCGATCGCGCGGGCGAACCCGGCGCGCGCGAAGGCCGCCAATTCCTTCGCCCGCTCGGCGCCGGCGCGGCGATAGGGACCGAGCCGGCGGCGGCGCGCAAAGGCGCAGGCGGCGGCGAGGCCGAGATCCACTTCGCCGCTTTCGGCCGCGAGCGCCGCGAGCGCGCCCGAGGCGATATCGGGGGCGACGCCCTTCGCCCTGAGCCGCATCCCGATCGCCGGCGGCGGGGTGCCGTGGCGCAGCAGCGAGCGGGCCCGCCCCTCGGCGTAGGCGCGATCGTCGATGAGCCCCTGTCGCTCGTAACCGGCGACGAGGCCCTCGATCAGCGCCCGCGCCCGAGCCGAGGCCTCGCGGTCGAGCGGCGCCCGGCGCCGCAAGCGCCGCAACAAGATGCGCCGCAGATTCTCCGCCGAGCTGGCATAGCGCGCGAGATAGAAGAGCGCCCAGCGCTCAAGCAACTCTCGGTTGACCTCATCTTCGCTCATCGCTTCCTCAGTGTCGCAGATTTCGGCCCGCCGCGCTTCGGGATCTTCGCGCGCTCCGCGGGCGTTAGCGGCGAGACCCAATCCGAGGAGGGACCGCGCGTGATAAAATTCGACGTCGTGATGATCCAGCCGCTGGTCGCGCTGATCGCCGGGATTCTGATCCTCATCGTCCCGCGCCTGCTCAACATCGTCGTCGCGGTTTATCTGATCCTCGTCGGCGTCGAAGGGCTGTGGCCCCACGTCTTCTCGCGCCTGCTGCACTGAGCGCGACGGGCGAGGATGACACCGGCGTCATAAAATAACGCCGTATTAACTTGGCAGCCGCGAAGCGCTCGTCGTTCTTTGCGGCGCGATGACGACGACCACATTCAGCCGCGATTTCACGCGGCGAAGCAACGAGCCGGAATGGCTCGACGGCGCCGATCTCGACGGCGAGGAGCTGGCCGCCGTGCTGCGCGATCTCGCCTCGTTCAACAGGACGATGCTCGGGCATTACCCGATCCTGAACTGGCTCGGCCGGGCCATCCGCGATCTTCGGCCAGAGCGGCCGCTCAATCTCATCGACGCCGGCTGCGGTTACGGCGATCTCTTACGGGCGATCCGCCGTTGGGCCGACCGGCGCGGCCTCGAGGTGGCGCTCCTCGGGCTCGATTCGAACAAACAGACGATCCGCATCGCGCGGGCAGCGACCGATCCCCGCGAGCGCATCGATTTCGCGGTCGCCGATGCGTTGCATTTCCGCCCGGCCGCCCCCGTCGACCTGATCGTCAACAGCCTCTTGGCGCATCACCTCCGAGACACCGAAATCGTCGATCTCTTGCGTTGGATGGAGGCGACGGCGCGGTGCGGCTGGCTCGTCTGCGACCTGCAGCGCCATCCTCTCCCCTACCACGCGATCGGGGTGGCCGGAAGGCTCTCCCGCCTGCACCGGACGGTCATCCATGACGGGCAGATTTCGGTCATGCGCGCGCTCAGCCGAGCGGAATGGAACGCTGCTCTCGCGGCGGCCGGCATCCCGCGGCGGGCGGCGACGGTGCGCTCGTTTCTGTTCCGCTGGCTCATCGGGCGGCAGCGATGAGGGGGGTCGAGATCGCGATCGTCGGCGGCGGCCCGGCGGGCGCCGCCACCGCCTGCGGGCTTGCCGCGGCGGGCCGCGAGGTCTTGCTGCTGGAGCGTTCGGCGGGGCCGCGCCATAAGGTCTGCGGCGAGTTTCTAAGTCTTGCGACGGTCGTCCAGCTGGGACGGCTGGGAATCGATCCCAGGGCGCTCGAAGCGGCGACGATCGACCACGTCGCAGTGGCGGCCGGAGGCAGAGCGGGCGTCGTGCCTCTGCCGTTTCCCGCCCTCTCGCTGTCGCGCTATCGGCTCGACGAGGCGATCCTCGAACAGGCCGCGAAGGCTGGCGCCGAGTTGTGGCGCGGCGTCGCGGTCGAGTTCGCCGAACGGCAATCGAGGGATTGGCGATTGCGCTGCCGCGACGGCGAGGAGATCCGCTGCCGCACCCTCGTCCTTGCCACCGGCAAGCGGTCGTTGCGCGGCTTCGCGGACCGCCTCGACGGCTCGATGGTCGGGCTCAAGATGCATCTGCGGCTGTCGCCCGCGAGCAGGCGCGCCCTCTCGGGATGCGTCGAGCTTTTTCTGCTCGCCCCGGGCTACGCCGGCCTCGAACTCGTCGAGGGCGGCGTAGCCACCCTTTGCCTGATCCTGCCGCGAGCCGTCGTCGCCCGCATCGGTTCGGGATGGCCCGCGCTTCGGGATTATCTGGCCTCGACCTCGGCGAGCCTCGCCGACCGGCTCTCGGGAGCGCTCGCCCTGTGGGAAAAGCCTCTCGCCGTGGTTTGCCCCGCGGGCGGGCTCATCCGTCGTCCGTCGGCCGCCTATCGAGAGGGCATCTATCCGGTCGGCGATCGGCTCGCCCACGTCCCGCCTTTTGCCGGCGAGGGATTGGCGATCGCGTTGTGCTCCGCCGAGATGGCGGCCCGCCATATTCGCTGTGGGTCGCCGCCCCCTGCCTTCCTCGCCGAGACGCGGCGCCTGGCGGCGCCGGCGATAAGGCTCGCCGCCGGCCTCTCGCTGTTGACCTCGGGAAGGCTCGGCCGGGCCGTCGTGGCGGGCGCCGCCGCCCACGCGCCGAGCCTGTTGCAGATGCTGGCGCGGCGGACCCGGATCGGACGCCTCGGCTTTGCCGAAATGGAGGCCCGATGAGCAATGCCTGGCGCGCGGTCGCGGCCGTCGCGGCGGTCATCTCGCTCGCGACCTGTACCGGCGCGGCCGTCAGCACTGCGCCACCGAGCGCCCGCGTGACTGCGGTGGGTCCGGTTTTCGCCGATGTCAGAGGGATGACGCTCTACACCTACGACGCCGATCGCCCTGGCCTCTCAAGGTGCTACGGCTTGTGCGCGTTCGCCTGGCCTCCTGCCGCCGCCGCCGCCGACGCGCGGCCCGCCGGCGGTTTCATGGTCATTTCCCGCGCCGACGGAACAAGACAGTGGGTCTACAAGGGGGCGCCGCTCTACGGCTATTTCCGGGACGCGAAGCCGGGCGATACGGCAGGCGAGGGAGACGACGGCGTGTGGCACGTCGCGAGGCCCTAGCCCCCCGCGGCGCGTCCAGCCCTCCTCCGACTAACAGATTTTTCATTAGGAACGGGCCTGAGCGCTGCTTAACTGTCTCCCCGACTGTCGTCCCTGGAGGCGTGTCATGACCTCACGCGCAGTTACCGGTCGGCCTCGGCCAGCGATCGTCGCCGGCGCCGCCCTCCTCGCCCTTTCGCTCGGCGCCGCCTCGTCCCGGCCGGCCGTGGCGGCGCCCGTCGCGTTTCATGCGGCGGCGGCAGCGCCCGCGGCTGCCGGCAAAGCTCACCTCGTGCCGGTCGTCTGGGGCCGCGGCGGCGGCGGTTTTCACGGCGGGTTCGGAGTCCATCCGTTCATGCGCGGCCGCTTCGATCGCGATGACCGATTTTTCCACGGCCGCTTCGGCGATCGCGACGACCGCTTCTTCCGTCGGCCGTTCTTCTTCAACCGCCCGTTCTTCGCCCGCGGGCGGTTCTTCTTTCATCGGCCGTTCTTCTTTCCGCGCCCCTTCGTGTTCGGGCGCTTCGACGGTGTGCGGTTCGGCTTCTTCCCGTGATCGACGGCTGACGCCCGCATTGCGATAAGAGCCGCCGGCATTTCCTCGGTAGGCGCGGCGCCGGGTCCGTCGCCTGTCCGGCTGTGGGCCGGCTTCACCGCCATGGGCATCGGCATGTTCATGGCGGTGCTCGATATTCAGATCGTCGCGAGTTCGCTGCCCGAGATCCAGGCGGCGCTGCATATCCCGCTCGACCGGCTCGACTGGGTGCAGACGAGCTACCTGTCGGCCGAGATCGTCGCGATACCACTGACCGGGTGGATCAGCGGCGCCCTGTCGACGCGCGGCGCGTTCGTGCTGTGTGTCCTCGGCTTCACCGCGGCGAGCGCCGGCTGCGCCGCCGCGAACGGCTTCTGGACGCTCGTCTGGGTCCGCGCCGTACAGGGCTTTTTCGGCGGGTTTCTGATCCCGCTGGTGTTCTCGGCGGTCTTTCAGATGTTCGAGGACGGCCCGCGGCGCGTGCGCGCGACGATGCTCGCCGGCGTGCTGGCGATGCTCGCGCCGACGTTGGGGCCGAGCGTCGGCGGCTTTGTCGCGGCGCGCTATTCCTGGCACTGGCTCTTCCTCATCAACCTGCCGCCTGGGCTCGCCGTCGCTGCGCTCGCCGGCTGCGCGCTTCCGGCCGGCGGCGCCGAAGGGCGGCGTTTGGCTGGCATCGACCTCGCCGCCGCGCCGCTTCTGGCGCTCTTTCTCGCCGGCGTGCAGATCATCCTCAGCGAAGCCCCGGCGCGCGGCTGGCGGAGCCCGGGGATGCTGGCGCTCTCGGCACTGAGCCTTGCGAGCGGCGTCCTCGTCATCCTCCGCTGCGCCGGGCACCGGGCGCCGCTCATTCGCCTTTCGGCCTTTCGCAACCGAGACTTCACGCTCGGTTGCCTCTTCAGCTTCACGCTCGGCGTCGGGCTCTACGGCGCGACCTACTTGCTGCCGCTCTTCCTCGGCATCGTGCGCGGCCACGACCCGTTCGAGATCGGCCTCATAATGATCGTGACCGGCGCCGCCGAGCTGCTGACCGCGCCCCTCGCCACAATGCTCGAGCGCCGCATCGACCCGCGCTGGCTCGCGGCCTTCGGCTATGCGCTCTTCGCGGCCGGGCTCCTCGGCAATGGCTTCATGCGCCCGGCCGACGACTTTTGGCAGCTCGCATGGCAGCAGGCGGCGCGCGGCGCCGCGCTCATGCTCTGCCTGCTGCCGACGACCTCGTTCGCGCTCGGCGCCTTCCCACCGGACAGCGTGGCGAATGCGAGCGGGCTCTTCAATTTGCTGCGCAATCTCGGCGGCGCTATCGGGCTCGCCGTCGTCAACACGCTGATCAACGAACGCACGCCCGCACATGTCGCGGCGCTCGTCGCGCGGCTCGAGGCCGGAGACCCTGCGGCCGCCCGCTTTGTCGGGCTGCCGCTCGACCGCTTCCATGGGCACCCGATAGGCCCCGTGGACCAGGCGACCCGCGACCTCGTCGCGCCGCTCGTCGAGCATGCCGGACTGACGCTGTCGCTCAACGAGGCCTGGCTCCTCGTCGGCGGGCTCGTGCTGGCCTCGCTCCTCTTCGTGCCGTTCGTGCGCCGCCAGCCTCGGTACGATTGACAGCCTTCCCGCCCGTCCTCATACTCCGCCGCTTTCCTGCTCGATAGCCGGGGCCGGTGCGCCGGCCTCGCCGCCGCGAGGAGAGTGTCGATGACGCGCGAACCCGGCTGGGCGAGCCGGCATTTGGGAAACGAGCGGAGCATGGCGCCGCCGGCCGACCGGCGACGACGATAGCGGCCGACATTCAGTTTCCGCTGTTCCCCAACCTTCCCGCGCAGGAGAGACTTCTGTGATTCCAGCTGTCATGCCGACTTACGGTCGGTGGGATGTCGCCGTCGATCACGGCGAGGGCGCCTATCTTTATTCGACCGACGGGCGCAAGTTTCTCGACTTTACCAGCGGCATCGCGGTGACCGGGCTCGGCCATTGCCATCCGCACCTCGTCGAGGCGCTGACCCGCCAAGCGCATACGCTCTGGCACACCTCCAACCTGTTCCGCATCCCGGGGCAGGAGCGGCTC
>DASYYD010000085.1:0-1844 GCA_035934195.1 Allostellaceae bacterium
GACGGGCTTTCCGCTTCGCTGCGCTACGAGAAGGGCCGCCTCGTCCTCGGCGCGACGCGCGGCGACGGGGTGACGGGCGAAGACATAACGCAGAACATCCGCACGCTGAAGACGGTGCCCGAGAGGCTGCTGGGCAGCGGCTGGCCCGACCTCATCGAGATCCGCGGCGAAGTCTATATGCAGCGGCAGGGGTTTTTCGCGCTCAACGCCGAGCGCGAGAGCGCGGGCGAGCCGCCCTTCGCCAACCCGCGGAACGCCGCGGCCGGCTCGTTGCGCCAGCTCGATCCTGGCGTCACCGCGCGCCGGCCATTGAAATTCTTCGCCTATGCCTGGGGCGAGGCGCCTTCGGGCTTTGCCCGCTCGCATCACGAGGCGCTGGCGCGCTTCGGCGACTGGGGCTTCTCGGTCAACGAGCGCTCGCGGCTCTGCCGCGGCGTCGAGGAAGCGCTCGCCTTCTACCGCGACATCGCCGCCGAGCGCAGCCAACTCCCCTACGACATCGACGGCGTCGTCTACAAGCTCGACGACCTCGCGCTGCAAGAGCGGCTCGGCATGGTCAGCCGCGCGCCGCGCTGGGCGCTCGCCCACAAATTCCCGGCACAGCAGGCGCAAACAATATTGCGCGACATCCTCGTTTCGGTCGGCCGGCAGGGCTCGCTGACCCCGGTCGCGATGCTGGAGCCGATCACCGTCGGCGGGGTCGTCGTGCAGCGCGCGACCTTGCACAACGAGGACGAGATCCTTCGCAAGGACGTGCGCAAGGGCGACACCGTCGTCGTGCAGCGCGCCGGCGACGTCATCCCGCAGATCGTTTCGGTGGTGCTCGAGCGCCGCCCGGAGGACGCGCAGCCCTTTCAATTTCCCGACCGCTGCCCGGTCTGCGGCAGCCTCGCGGTGCGCGAGGAAGGCACGGTGGTGCGGCGCTGCACCGGCGGGCTCATCTGCGCCGCGCAGGCGGTCGAGCGGCTAAGGCATTTCGTCGCGCGCGACGCTTTCGACATCGAAGGCCTCGGCGAGAAGCACATCGAGGATTTCTGGCGTGACGGGCTGATCCGCCGGCCGGGCGACATCTTCCGGCTCGACGCAGCCGAGATCGAAAAGCGCGAGGGCTGGGGCGGGGTGAGCGCGCGAAAGCTCCTCGCGGCGGTCGACGAGCGGCGCCGCATCCCGCTCGACCGCTTCATCAACGCGCTCGGCATCCCGCAGGTCGGTCAGGCGACGGCGCGGCTCTTGGCGCGCCACTATCGCTCAATAGGGGAATGGCGGCACGAGATGGAGGCCGCCGCCGACCCCGAGAGCGAGGCGCACGGCCGCCTTCTCGACATCAACGGCATCGGCGGCAGCATGGCCTCCGACATCGTCGGCTTCTTCGCCGAGCCGCACAACCGCGACATCCTCGACGACCTGGCGCGCGAGGCGACGGTGCTCGATTACGAAGCGCCGGCCCGGTCGGCCGCCTCGCCGCTCGCCGGCAAGACGATCGTCTTCACCGGCGCGCTCGAATCGATGAGCCGCTCCGAGGCGAAGGCGCGCGCCGAGGCGTTGGGCGCCAACGTGACGAGCTCGGTGTCGGCGAAGACCGATTTTGTCGTGCTGGGAGCGGACGCCGGCTCGAAGGCGACAAAGGCCGCCGCGCTCGGCGTCAAGATGCTCGACGAGGAGGCCTGGCTCGCGCTCGCCGGCGATGCCGGCGGCGGCGCTTGAGCGCGATCGAGGCCCGCCGCGAGCCGGTTCTCGGGGGTGGCCGCCGGCCGCCGGCCGGCGCCGCTGACGATCGCCTCGGTCCGATTGCCGGCGCCCGCGGCGAAAACCCCGGCCTCGGGCCGCTCGGCTCGTTTGGCCTG
>DASYYD010000068.1:0-5442 GCA_035934195.1 Allostellaceae bacterium
AGCTGCGGCAATTCGCTCCCCGCACCGCCGGCTTCGAATACCTCGCGCGCCGTCTCGGCCGCCTTTAGGGCGGCCTTGCGGCCGTGGCACAGAGCGGTCGCCTCGGTCGCGAGGCGCTTCTTCGCCTCGTTGAGTTCGGCGCCTTCGAGCTGTTCCAGCCGCGCGATTTCGGCGATCGGCAATTCGGTGAAGAGCCGCAGGAAGCGGCCGACATCGGCGTCTTCGGTGTTGCGCCAGAATTGCCAGTAATCATAGGGCGGGAGCCGCGCGGCGTTGAGCCACACCGCGCCCTGCGCGGTCTTGCCCATCTTCGCCCCCGAGGCGGCGGTCAACAGCGGCGTCGTCAGCCCGAACAGGCTCTTCCCCTCGCTGCGCCGCGCCAATTCGACGCCGCCGACGATGTTGCCCCACTGGTCGGAGCCGCCGATCTGCAATTCGCAAGCGAACCGCCGCGCCAGCTCGAGGAAATCGTAGGCCTGCAGGATCATGTAGTTGAATTCGAGGAAAGAAAGCGGCTGGTCGCGGTCGAGGCGCAACCGCACGCTGTCCTGGCTCAGCATGCGGTTGACCGAGAAATGCCGCCCGATCTCGCGCAGGAACGGGATGTATCGGAGTTCGTCGAGCCAATCGGCGTTGTTGACCATGACGGCGCCCGTCGCGCCGTCGCCGAACTCGATGAATTTGTCGAAGACCCGGCGTATGCCGGCCATGTTGCGGGCGATTTCCGAATCGTCGAGGAGCCGGCGCGCCTCGTCCTTCCCCGACGGGTCGCCGATCCGCGTCGTGCCGCCGCCCATCAGGACGATCGGCTTGTGGCCGCATCGCTGGAACAGCCGCAACAGCATGATCGACACGAGGCTGCCGACATGCAGACTATCGGCCGTGCAGTCGTAGCCGACATAGGCGGTGACGACGCCGGCGGAGAGCCGCGCGTCGAGCGCCTCGGCATCGGTGCATTGATGGACGAAGCCGCGCTCGATCGCAGTCTTGAGGAATTCGGAACGGGGTGCCGGCATGGCCGCGTCATCTAGCACAGGAGCGGGAAAGGGGCCAGCGATGCGCCGCGCGCTCGGGCTGATGAGCGGCACTTCGATGGACGGCATCGACGTGGCGCTCGTCGAGACGAACGGCCGCGGGCGTGTCGTCCCCGGGCCGGCGCTGACCGTTCCCTACGAGCCCGATTTCCGCGAGCGGCTGCGCGGTGTCCTCGGCGGCAAGGGTCCGGTCGCCGCGGTCGAAGAGGAGCTGACCCGCCTGCATGCGCGCGCGGTCGCGGAATTCCGCGCGCGCCACCCGTCGGGGCCGATCGAAATCGTGGGTTTTCACGGCCACACGATCCTGCATCGCCCGGCCGAGCATCGCACCTGGCAACTGGGCGACGGGGCGCTGCTCGCGCGCCTCCTTGGCATCGATATCGTCGCCGATTTCCGCTCGGCCGACGTCGCCGCGGGCGGCGAGGGCGCGCCCCTGGCACCGCTCTACCACGCCGCGCTCGCTGCGGCGCTCGAAAAGCCCGTCGCCATCCTCAACATCGGCGGCGTCGCGAACGTGACCTGGATCGGCGCGGGGGGCGCCGTCATCGCCTTCGACACCGGGCCCGGCAACGCGCTCATCGACGATTGGGCGCGCCGGCACACCGGCAGGGCGGCCGATCTCGACGGGGCGCTGGCGTGCATGGGGCGCGCCTCGGCCGCGCATGTCGCGCGCTTTCTCGAACATCCGTACTTCTCGCGGCCGCCGCCCAAATCGCTCGACCGCGACGATTTCCGAGACGCCATGCCCGAGGGAATGTCCCCGCCGGACGGCGCCGCCACCTTGACCGAGATGACGGCGGCGGCGGCCGCGGCGGCGCTCCCGCATTTCCCGGCCATGCCGCGGCAGTGGCTCGTCTGCGGCGGCGGCCGGCACAATCCGGCATTGACGGCGGCGCTGGCGCGCGCCCTCGCCGCGCCGGTTCGCCCGGTCGAGGCGGCCGGCTGGGACGGCGACGCGCTCGAGGCGCAGGCCTTCGCCTATCTCGCGGTGCGCTCTCTCCTCGGGCTGCCGCTGTCGCTGCCCTCGACGACCGGCGCGCCGCGCCCGATGCGTGGCGGCCGGCTGTTTCGCGCCGGAAGCGGATAGCGGGCTGCGTGACGGGCAAGCATCGCCTTCAGTAGCTCGGCTTGCCGGCGAACGGCGTCAGCTGCAGCTCGTGCGTCCAGCACGAGCGGTCCTGCGTATGCAGATAGTGGAACGCCTCGGCGATCTTTACCGGATTGATGATCAGGTCGCGGCGGTTCTGGTTGCGCGGCAGCGCCCGCGTGCCCGGCGAATCGATGGTGCCGTCGATCACCACGTTGGCGACGTGCACGCCGTGCTCGGAATATTCCTCGGTGAGCACCTGCGCCAATGTGCGCATCATGACCCGGGGGTAGTAGAGCGACTGCCCGGTCAGGCGCTTCCGGCCGCGCAGCGAGCTCGAATTGTTGGAGAAGAAGAACGAGCCGCGGCCCTCTCTGCGCATCGCCGGCAAGACTTCCTTGGCGACGAGGAACGGCCCGCGGCAGGCGATGTGCAGCGCCGTGTCCAGGATCTCGACCGGCACATGTTCGAGGAGTTCCTTGTCGGGCGGCAGATCGCGGCCTTCGAGATAGCCGGCATTGTAGATCAGAACCGCGGGGTCGCCCGCCTCGCGGCGGACCCTCGCGAAGGCCGAGGCGATCGAATCCTCAGAGACGAGATCCAACTCGACGATCATGCATTGGCCGCCCTGTTCGCGGATCGCCGCCGCCAGCGGCGCCGCATTGGTCGCCTTGCGGGTCGTCAGCACCGTGAAAAAGCCTTCTCGCGAAAATTTCTGCGCAATCGCGCCGCCGACCCCCCAGCGCACGCCGACCGGCAGCTCGCTGTCGTCGACGCTGCGGCCATGCGCCAACAGCGTATTGCGGCCGTCCGATTGCCACTTCGAAGTGGCGCCGACGACGACGCAGACCGGCTTGCCGGCTGCATTGGTCCTGCGATTGTCGCTCATTCGCTGACCTTTCCCTTGTTATAGACCGACCGGTCCCAGCCCCACCAGGCGCAGACCGCCTCGCCCATGACGAGCGCCTTGTCCGCTGCGCCGAGCCAGGGCAGCGCCTCGGTGAACATCGTCACGCATTGCCGCCACGAGCAGGGCATCTTCGTGATGTCGGTGCCCCAGAACATGCGGTGCGGGCCGAAGGCGTCGTAGATCTGCCGCAGATAGGCGTGCATCGCCGGGAACGGATAAGCTTCGCTCGAATAGCCCGGGGCGCCCGTCGCCTTGACCGCGATATTGGGGAACTTCGCCAAGCCGAGAAGCTGCGCCATGTGGGTCATCGCGGCGGCGTCTTTGAGGGTCGTCGTGCCGCCGCGGCCGCCGAGGTGGTCGATCGTCAGGCGCAGCCCCGGATGGCGCTCGGCGATATGGCCGAGCTCGGCGAGCGAATCCGTCGCCAGCACCGCGATCGGCACGCCGGCCTCCTCGGCGGCCGCCCACAGCCAGTCGAGCGCGCCCTCGTCGAGCCAACGCCGCGCCGGATCGGCGAGGAAGGTGTAGCGCAGGCCGAGCATTCCCGGCTGCTTTCGCCATTGCGCGATACGGCCGCGCGATTCCGGCCGGTCGAGCGGCAGCGAGCCCATGATCGCGAAGCGCCCGGGGTAGTTGCGCACCGCCGCGAAAGCGAGATCGTGCGAGCCCGGGTCCCATCCCGGCGGATGGATGATCGCGGCGTCGACCCCGCCTTCGTCCATCATGGCGATCGCCTCCTCGGCGGTGAAGGACGTCACCTGCCGATGCGACATGTTGCTCGGCAAGCCCGATCCCCACAGGTGGATTTGCGCGTCGACGATCTGCATCGCGGCCTCATGCCCCCAATTCGCGCCTCGGGTCCGGGCACGCCGATTTGCTTCGGCGCGCGCCTCAATCGGCGGCGAGCTTGTCCTGCGTCTTCGTGTCGAAGTCGCTGGCGTCGTGGCGCTCGTGCAACTGCTCCGAAGGGTCGCCCGAGAGGCGGTTGACCATGCGCCCGCGCCTGACGGCCGGCCGCGCCCAGATTTGCTCGGTCCAGCGCTGCACATTCTTGTATTCGTGCACGGAGAGGAACTCGGCCGCCCCGTATTGCCCGAATTTCGCCAGCCCGCCGTACCACGGCCAGATCGCGATGTCGGCGATCGTGTATTGGGGGCCGGCGACGTATTCGCTCTCCGCCAGGCGCTTGTCGAGCACGTCGAGCAGGCGCTTCGTCTCCATCGCGAAGCGGTCGATCGCATATTCGATCTTGATGGGTGCGTAGGCGTAGAAGTGGCCGAAGCCGCCGCCGATGTAGGGCGTGCTGCCCATCTGCCAGAACAGCCAGGAAAGGCATTCCGCGCGCGCCGCCGTTTCCTTCGGCAGGAATTCCCCGAACTTCTCGGCGAGGTGCATCAGGATCGCGCCGGTCTCGAAAACGCGGATCGGGTTCGGGCCGCTGCGGTCGACGAGCGCCGGGATCTTCGAGTTTGGGTTCGCCTTGACGAAGCCGCTGCCGAACTGATCGCCGTCGCCGATCCGGATCAGCCAGGCGTCGTATTCGGCGCCCTTGTGCCCCTTCGCCAGCAGCTCTTCCAGCATGACTGTGACCTTGACGCCGTTCGGCGTGCCGAGCGAGTAGAGCTGTAAGGGGTGGCGGCCGACCGGTAGCTCCTTCTCGTGGGTCTGGCCGGAAATTGGGCGGTTGATGTTCTCGAACCTGCCGCCGCTCGGCTTCGTCCAGGTCCAAACCTTGGGCGGCGTGTAGTCGGGGGTATCGGTCATTCTTTCAGCTCCAGGTCTCATAAGGGCGAAGTCGGCTCGATATACCACAGGCCGGCCGTCGGGCACGCGCCTACCTCGCTACGTCCCCTCGTTCGGGTCGTGGTAGAGGGCGCCGACGATGCCGGTGGTGCCGGGCGGCGCCGCGCCCAATGAATAGCGGCCGTCGCGGTCGCGGGCGAGCCGGCCTTCCTGGCGCAGCGCGTCGAGCGCGGCGGCGACCTCGCGGCCGTCTTGGCTGCCGACCGCCTCGACGATCTCGGCATAGAACATCGGCCCCGAAGCGAGCGCGCCCGCGGCCGACTGGAACCGCGCCGGGCCTTCGAAGACGCGGGCTGCGCTCGCCGTCAGCGGGATCTCGCCCGCCCGGCCGAAGGGCTTCGTGCAGTCGAACCCGGCCTTGGCGCCGGTGCGCCTGCCCTTCAGCGAGGGATCCATCGTCATGCCCATCATGCCCTGCAGCACGACGATGTCCTCGTCGGCCTGGAAGCGGGTGCCCATCGCCCAGGCGACCTGGCCCTCGTCGCGAATGTCGATGTCCTCGTCGAAGACGAAGATGTGCTTCACCACCCGGATGGCGCCGAACAGCGATGCGATCGCAAACCGCGCCTCGCCCGGCGTACGCTGGCGCAGCGCGATGCGCAAATTGT
>DASYYD010000125.1:0-6187 GCA_035934195.1 Allostellaceae bacterium
GCGATGGAGAACGCGCGGCTGATCACCGAGACGCGCGAAGCCCTGGAGCAGCAGACCGCGACCGCCGAGGTGTTGGGCGTCATCAATTCGTCGCCCGGCGACCTCGCGCCGGTGTTCGACGCGATCCTGGCAAAGGCGCACAGCCTGTGCGGCGTGGCATCTGGGACGTTCCTCCTCTACGACGGGGAGTTTTTTCGGGTGGCGGCTGTTCGGGGGCTGCCGGAGGCACTGGCGGAATCCATAGGCCAGCCGTTCCGCCTCTCCCCCGGAAGCCCGCAGGAGCGCCTGGCGCGAGGAGAGCGTTTTGTGCACGCCCCCACGACCGCTTTCGCCGACACCCGGATCGGTCGAGCCGTCGTTGATGCCGGTTTCAACGTTCTTCTCATGCTGCCGCTGCGCAGGGATGACGCTCTATTGGGCTATATCACGGCCGTCCGGCGCGAGGCGCGGCCGTTCTCCGACAAGCAGATCGCGCTTTTGGAGAGTTTCGCCGCGCAGGCGGTGATCGCGATGGAAAACGCGCGGCTCTTGGGCGAACTGCGCGAGCGCACCGCCGAATTGGGCCGCTCGGTCGAGGAATTGAAGCTGCTCTCCGAGGTGGGACAGGCGGTCAGCTCGACATTGGATCTGCGCTCGGTCTTATCGACCGTGCTGACGCGCTCGGTGGCGATGACCGGAGCCGACGCCGGCGCGGTGTTCCGCCATCGGCGGGCCGACCGCGCCTTCCATCTGGTCGAGGCGGTTGGGTGGAGCAAGGCGCTGCTGCAGTCGGTGCGCGATTTGCGCGTGCCCGAAAGCGAGAGCGCGATGGGCGAGGCGGCGGCGAAACGCTTGCCGATCCAGCTCGCCGACGTTTCCCGGCGGTCGAGCTACCCGATGCGCGACGCGACGCTGGCCGCCGGCTTCCGTGCCGCGCTGATCGTGCCGCTCGTCGGCCCCGAGCGGGTATTGGGCGCGCTCATCCTGATGCGCCGGGCGGCGGGCGAATTTCCGCCCGAGACGGTGCGGCTGATGCAGACGCTCGCCAGCCAGTCGGTATTGGCGATCCAGAACGCGCG
This sequence comes from Allostellaceae bacterium, assembly GCA_035934195.1. GTDB lineage: Bacteria > Pseudomonadota > Alphaproteobacteria > ATCC43930 > CGMCC-115725 > AP-15. Next base: position 1,059 of record DASYYD010000125.1, read on the forward strand.
GCTCTTCCGCGAACTCGCCGAGAAGAGCGAGGAACTGGAGCTGGCGAGCCAGCACAAATCGCAGTTCCTCGCCAATATGAGCCACGAATTGCGCACGCCCTTGAACGCGATCCTCGGCTACGCCGAGCTGCTCGTCGACGGCATCTACGGCGAGATGCCGGAGAAGCCGAAGGGCGTCCTGGAGCGCATCCAGAACAACGGCAGGCATCTCTTGGCGCTGATCAACGACGTGCTCGACCTCGCCAAGATCGAGGCGGGGCAATTGACCCTCTCGCTCGAGGACTATTCGGTCCCCGAGCTGGTGCGCTCGGTGGTGACCGCGACCGAGCCCTTGGCCGCCGCGAAGGGGCTCAAATTCGCCGCCCTCCTGCCGGACGAGATGCCGACCGCGCACGGCGATGCGCGCCGCATCTCGCAGGTGCTTTTGAACCTCGTCGGCAACGCCATCAAATTCACCGACGCGGGCGAAGTCGAGATCGGCGCGGCCGTCGCGGACGGGCATTTTACACTGACCGTGCGCGACACCGGCCCCGGCATCGCCGAAGCGGATCGGGAGCGGATCTTCGGCGAATTCCAGCAGATCGACAATTCGAACACGCGCAGACAAGGCGGCACCGGCTTGGGGCTGGCGATCTCGAAGCGCATGGTCGAGATGCAGGGCGGCACGATCGCGGTCGAATCGGCATTGGGAGAGGGCTCGACCTTCCGCGTCACCCTTCCCGTCCATGTCGAAGAGCGGATGGAGGCGGCGGCATGACGAAGCGCATCCTCGTCGTCGAGGACACCGAGGACAACCGGCAGATCATCCGCGACCTCTTGACGAGCGTCGGCTACGAATTGATCGAGGCGGTGGACGGCGCCGAGGGCGTCGCGATGGCGCAGAAGGAGCGCCCCGACCTGATCCTGATGGACATGCAGCTGCCGCAGATCGACGGCTACGAGGCGACGCGGCGCATCCGCGCGATCCCCGAACTGGCGAAGGTGCCGATCATCGCGGTCACCTCCTACGCGCTCTCCGGCGACGAAGCAAAGACGCGCGAAGCGGGCTGCGACGGCTATGTCGCCAAACCCTTCAGCCCGCGCCAGCTGCTTGCCAAGATCCGCGAGTTCCTGCCTTAGAAAACAGAAGCGCTTCACCACTAAGGTCACGAAGGATACACGAAGGACACGAAGGTGACGGAAGAGGAGATCGGGCACGCCGTGATCGGTGCCGCCATCAAAGTTCACTCCGTCGTCGGGCTGGGCCTCCTGGAGAGCGCGTACGAAACCTGCCTGATATACGAGTTGGAGAAGCAGGGTATACCTGCCCGCAGACAGGTGATGATTCCGGTTCGTTACGAGGATCTTACGATCGGTAACGGCTACCGTATCGATCTTCTGATCGGCGGATCGGTGGTGGTCGAGCTGAAGGCTGTCGAAGCGATCTTGCCGGTGCACCGGAGTCAGCTCCTGAGCTATCTGCGTCTCGGCGGCTTCAGGCTCGGCTATCTATTGAATTTCCACGTCGCTCGCATGCGCGACGGGATTGTGAGAATGCTCAATGGCTTGTGAGCCTTCGTGACCTTTGTGAACCCTTTGTGACCTTCGTGGTGAAGCGTTTGCTATTGGGGTGAAGGAATGCGCGAGCGGCCGCTGATCCTCGTCGTCGACGACGTGCCGGACAATGTCGAGATCCTGGAGATGCGGCTCAAGAGCCAGGGCTACGACATCGCGACCGCCGGCGACGGCGTCGCGGCATTGGAGAAGGTCCGCGAGCTGCTGCCGGACCTCGTGCTGCTCGACGTGATGATGCCGCGGATGGACGGCGTCGAGGCGGTGAAGCGGCTCAAATCCGACGACACGCTGCCGTTCATCCCGGTCATCATGGTGACCGCCAAGACCGACGGCAAGGATGTCGTATTGGGTCTCGAAAGCGGCGGCGACGATTACCTGACAAAGCCCGTCGACCACACCGCATTGACGGCGCGGGTGCGCGCGATGCTGCGCATCAAGGCCCTGCACGACACGGTGCGGGAGCAGCGGGCCGAGCTCGAAGCGTGGAACGGCAAGCTCGAAGAGCGGGTCAACGCGCAGCGTGGCGAAATCGAGCGGGTCGGGCGATTGAAGCGCTTTCTCGCGCCGCAGCTCGCCGAGCTCGTCGTCTCCTCCGGCGGCGACAGCCTTCTCGAAAGCCACCGCCGCGACATCGTCGTCGTGTTCTGCGACCTGCGCGGCTACACCGCCTTCGCCGAGACCGCCGAGCCGGAGGAAGTCATCGGCGTATTGCGCGAGTACCACGCCGCGCTGGGGCCGCTCGTCACCCGTTTCGAGGGGACGCTCGACCATTTTCTCGGCGACGGGCTGATGGTGTTCTTCAACGATCCGCTGCCCTGCCCGGACGCGGCCGAGCGCGCCGTCAAGATGGCGCTCGCGATGCGCGCGGCGGTCGGCGAGCGGCTCGCGGACTGGCGTCGGCGCGGCTTCGATCTCGGCTTCGGCATCGGCATCGCGCAGGGCTACGCGACGCTCGGCCGCATCGGTTTCGCCGAGCGCATGGACTACACCGCGATCGGGACCGTCACCAACCTCGCGGCGCGGCTGTGCGGCGAGGCGCGCGACGGCCAGATTCTCGTCTCGCAGCGCATCGCCGCCGCCGTCGAGGGTTTCGCGGCACTCGAGGAAATCGGCAATCTCGTCTTGAAGGGCTTGCGAGAGCCGGTTGCGGCCTACAATGTCGGCGGCGAGAATTAGGCGTTCGATGGCTCGTTATCCAATAGCGCTGGCGGGCGTCGCCGCGCTGATCTTCTCCCTCCCCCCAGGCCTCCCGGCGCGCGCCGCTTCGCTCGACGCCGCGCCGCCGCTGCCGCCGGTTGTGCTGACGACCGCGATGGGAAGCGTTCGGCAGAACCCCGTCATCGACATGCGCGACGGCACCCAGAGCGCGCTGTTCGCCGGGCGCTCGATTTGGACCTTCGGCGACACCGCGATGTCGGTGCCGGGAGTGAACGGCACCCACTGGGACGACAATTCGCTGTCATGGACGACGAACCGGGATGCGGCGGGCGGCATCACCCTTGATCACGACCTCGTGGACAGCACCGGCGCGCCGCGGGAATATCTGCCGTACACGCGAGCCGAGCAAATCTTCAACGACACGCACGACGCCGCGCATTGCACGGCGCAGCCGTGCGGCGCCGAAATCGCGATGTGGTCGGCCCAGGCAGTGTCCGACCCGGCGCGCGATCGCCTGCTCTTGTTCTACGTCGAGATCACGCGGGTCGCCGGCAAGCCGAACTGGAAGGAGGTCGGCTCGGGCATCGCGGTGTATACCCCCGGCTCGGGGATCACCCGGCCGATCGAGAACAGCGGATCAGCGACGCCGACATTGATGTGGAGCGGCAGCGAGACCGGCTACATCGGCGGTTCCGTCGTCGCCGGCGGCTACCTGTTTTCCTATGGCTGCGCGCCGAACTTTGTCGTCATGGACTGCCGGCTCGCGCGCGTGCCGCTCGCCGCCGCGCTCGACAAGTCGCAATGGGCTTATTACGCCGGGGGAGGCAATTGGAGCAGCAACGAGACCGATGCCGTGACGGTTTTCGAGGGCGGCGCGGCGGGCAATTCGGTCTTCTACGTGCCTTACCTCCAGGAATTCATGGCGATCTACAGCCAGCCCTTCAGCGACCAGATCATGTATCGCGTCGCCTATCACCCGGGGGGCCCGTGGTCTGATGCCGGGCTCCTCTTTACCGGCGCTCCCGGATGGCAGGGCAACTTCGACTATGCGGCCTTTGCCCATCCCGAGTTTGCCTCGTCGCAGGGGCGTATCCAGTACGTCACCTACGTCCAGGATACCGGGCCGCTCAACCAGCAGATCCCGCTCACCGAAGTCGTGTTCGGAGACCCTGCGGGCCGGTGAGCCGATGCCGGCGGCGAAGCCGCCTCACATCGATGCACAGAATGCGTCGTTGCTGCCCCCCTCGCGATGACGATCCCTGACATGTCATTGCGAGCAAAGCGAAGCAATCTCGGTGGCAGGCACTCCGGTGCCGATCGCCGCGTTCGCGCCGCTCTAGCGGAACAGCGGCCGGCCAATCGCTTCCGGGAAGAAGTAGTCGAGCGCGAAATGCAGCTGCGCGGCGACCCCGGGTCCGCTGCCGGCGCCGCGGCTGAGCGGAACGAGCGCCTCGATCGCGAATTCCCACCCCTCCCCGGCATAGCTGACGCCGGGGCCGAGGACGGCGCTCCGTCGGCTGCCGCCGCTCGGGCCCGTCGGGCTGACGACGAACGCCTCGACGAGCGGCGTCATCGCGCGCAGCGGATCGGGCAGCGGCAACGCTCGCACCTTCGATTGCAGATAGGGGATCGAATATTCGAGCGCGAGCCCGCTCACCACGGCGTCCGAGCGCGGCGCGGTGTCGGCGAACTGCCAGCCGAGGACGCCCTCGAGCGCGAGCGGGCGCAGATAGCCGAGGTCGAGATCGCCCAGGCCTTTCGCGAAATAGAGCGTCGGCGTCGTCGCGCCGCTCGCCGCGGCGCCGATCGAGGCCGCCCCGGTGCCGCCCCATTCGCGATTGACCCCGAGCGAGATGAGCGCCTCGTGCTGCGCGTCGCGGATCGCGAGGTATTTGACGACGAGCTGCAAATTCTGCCAGCCGCCGAGCGTCGCGCCGGCGTCATGGCCGAGCCAGGTGTAGCCGTCGGAGAGCTGTACCCCGAGCCGCTCGGTCAGCGTCTTGTCGAGGGTGAAATCGAGCTTTGTCGTTTGGCCGCCGGTGACGGGCTGCGTCTGCGGCGTCATGTAGAATTCGTCGGCGGGCGCGGCTTGCGGCAACAGGATCGTCGCCGGAAAGGTGCGGTCGCCGGCGGCGGTGTAGGCGAGGGCGGCCCTTACCGAGGCGAAGAGCAGGAGAGCCGCGACGATCGGCGCAGTGCGGCCCATCGCTATTTCTCGAGGGCGGCGAAGACGCCGTCCCAGGAGGGACCCGGCGGCTCGGCCGCGAAACGGCGCAGGCGCTCCTCGTAGAGATCGTAGAGCGCGGCGAGCCGCGCATCGAGCCTGCGGGCCTGCGCGAGGGCTTCCGCCGCGCCCGCCCAATCCTGCGCCCGGTAGCGGCACAGCAGCCGGTCGTGCGCCTGCGCGAGGGCGGCGA
>DASYYD010000167.1:0-10315 GCA_035934195.1 Allostellaceae bacterium
CATCGCCGGCACCGTCGCGGCCGCGGTCTTCGAAAAGACGGCCGACATGATCCGGGCGGCGACGAGCCGGTATCCGGCGGCCGTGAAATGGATGCCGTCGTCGGTGCGCAGCCGCTCGGTCGTGCCTTCGAGATCCTTGCCGTAGGCGGCGTACTTGCCGCCGTCGTCGACGACGACGTTCCACAGCGGGATGAACTGCGCCCCCGCCGCCGCGACGCGTTCCTCGATGATGCCGTTGATATAGCTCATATCGGCCGAATAGGTCGGGCTGCGGGCGATCGGGTTGCCGAGCCAGACGGATTTGAGCCGGGCGCCGTCGAGCGTGGAAAGGATCATGCCGAGGCGCCGCGCATATTCCTCGCGCCAGGCCGCCGTCTTGAAATGCAGGTAGCGGTCGTCCTTGCCGACCCGCATGTCGAGGCGGTCGTTGGCGCCGAGCATGACGATCGCAATGTCGGCCTTTTCGTGGGCGAGGAAGTAGCGGATCGGGTCGAGCCACTCCGATTCGCCGTGGACGATGGCGGCGCCGGGATGGGTGCGGTTCAGAACCTTGTAGCGCGGGCGGCCGATCAGATAGCGCTGCAGGCCGACCGCGAGCCCTTGCGCCTGGCTGTCGCCGAAGACGACGATCGTCGTCGGGTCGCGCTTGTCCTGCGCCCGCGCGCCGCCACCCAACGCCGCGAGCGCGACGAGGAGGAAGATGGCGCGCCCCGCGATACTTCCCCCGCTGCGGGCGATATCTCGGCAAGTCCTCACGACGCCCCCGAACCGAATGCCTCTTTCGGCTTATAGTGATGGCATAGAACCGGCGATGCAAACGCAAACATTTCGCGCATTTGGCGAAGCCGGGCTTGCGCCCGATCCCTTCGCCCGCTAGAAACCCCTCCCCCCAACCTGCCGCTCGGGCTGAGCGACGCGGTGCTGTTCCCGACCCTCGGATTTCTCTTGTTCTTTCTCGCCGTCGCGGCGGCGATGGTGGCGCTCGAAGCGCGCTTCGAGGCGAAAAAAGCGCTGCTCGTCATCGCCAGCTATTTCTTTTATGCGCAGTGGAACTGGCGGTTCTGCTTCCTCCTCGCCTTCAGCACCATCGTCAGCCATGTCGGCGGCCTGCTGATCGCCGGCGCCCGCGACCCGAGGCTGCGGCGGACGATCCTCGGGCTCGCCGTGGCGATGCATCTCACGCTCCTCGGCTTCTTCAAATATTTCGACTTCATCACGCTGTCGGCGAACCAGCTCGCGCATCTCTTGGGCCTCGAGCACGAGCTGCCGTTCATCGAGGTGCTGCTGCCGCTCGGCATCTCGTTCTTCACCTTCCACGGCATCTCCTACCTCACCGACGTCTACCGCGGCGACGTGGCGGTGTGCCGGCGGCCGGTCGACATGCTGCTCTACATGTCGTTCTTTCCGCAGCTCGTCGCCGGGCCGATCGTGCGCGCTTCCTATTTCCTGCCGCAGCTCGCCGCGCCGGCGCCGGCGCCGATCCCGCTCACCGCCTCGCTGCTGTTGATCCTCGGCGGCCTGTTCAAAAAGGTCGTGGTCGCGAACTACCTCGCCACGCAGCTGGTCGATCCGGTCTTCGCCGACCCGACGAGCTACGGCGGCCCGGACCTGCTCCTCGCCGTCTACGGCTATGCGGTGCAGATCTACTGCGACTTCAGCGCCTACAGCGACATGGCGATCGGCATGGCGGCGCTGATCGGCTTCCGCTTTCCGCCCAATTTCGCCCAGCCCTACCGCGCCGAGCGGTTGCGCGAGTTCTGGCAGCGCTGGCACATCTCGCTGTCGAGCTGGCTGCGCGACTATCTCTACAAGCCGCTCGGCGGCAACCGGCGAGGCCGCCTCAAGACCTACCGCAACCTCTTCGTCACGATGCTGCTCGGCGGCATCTGGCACGGCGCCGGATGGAAATTCCTCGCCTGGGGCGCGCTGCACGGCGGCGGCCTCGCGGTCGAGCGCGCGCTCCAGCCATGGCTCGGCAGCAGCGCGCAGAGCGCCTGGGGCCGGCTGGCGAGCCGGCTCGTCGTGTTCCATTTCGTCTGTCTCGGCTGGGTGTTCTTTCGCGCCGAGGACTTCACCGTCGCCTCGATCTATCTCGGGCGGCTGTTCACCGGCTGGAGCGCCGGGCTGCAAGCGGCGCAGCCCTTCCCCGTCGCCCTGATCGTGTTCGGGCTCGCCGCGCAGTTTGTCCCGCAGGGCTGCTTTGAACGGGTGGTGGACAGCCTCGGCCGGCTGCCGGTCTGGAGCCAGGGATCGCTCGCCGGCCTCGCCGCCGCGACGATCAACGCCCTCGGCCCGGCCGGCGTCGCGCCCTTCATTTATTTCCGGTTTTGAGCATGGTCGCGCTCGGGCACAAAATCCGCGAGCCGGTGCGGCCGCCCGTCGGCGGCGACGGGATTCGCACCGCCGCGCGGGGGCGCGGCGCCTCGCCACGGCAGGTGCTCTTCGCCTCTTTGATCGGCGCCTTCGTGCTGGCGCTCTTCGCCGCGCCCGATCTTCCCCGCTGGGCCGGGCGCCTCGAGGACGGCCCGACGACGCCGCTGTTGCGGGAGGCGGCATACCGCTGGGACCGGGCGATGTCGGGGCTCGGCCTCGCCGTGCCGATCGAGGCGCTGCGGCGGGCGGTCAGGCGCTTCAAACATTATGACTGGCCGTAACCGAGCACGGCCGGGCGAGCATTTACGATGACGACCCCTTTACTGTTCTCCCTCGGAAAAGCACACGCTGCCCAAGTAAACCTTTCCAAGGTATAGAATATCCGGAGGCGACCGCAGCATCAGTGGGAGGATTGCCCCTCCTGGTCGAGCGAAGGCGGGCACACGCCCGGAAAAGGCTGATCCAAATTAAAGCAAAACGATGGTTGACATGGGCGTGCGAGCCTGATTAGTTTCCCGGCCACCCACCTGTCCTACCCGGAAACCCCCAATAATCCGGGACGACACAGCTTAGCATCTTCTTCCAGCCCGGTGCCGTCGGCGTGGCGGCGGTCCCCGTTTTGCGCGCCCGCGGATCAGTCCTGAACAGAGGAGGCGATGCCGGATGCCCCTGCATCGAACGATTGGCATTTCCCTTGCGCTGATGGTGATGTCGGCCGGGGCGAATGCACAAACGGCGACCAAGAGCACCGCGCAAGATCCCGTCCACGCCGCCAAACCCGAAGACGCGCACGGCCGCGCCGCCCGGGCGCGCGCCCGCCAAGCGGCGCAGCGCCGGCCGCATGCCCGGCGACGCGAGGCGCGCCACCATATGCCGGTGCGCCACCGTGTGATGCTGGCGAGCGCGGAGGCGCGCGAGCCTGACATTGGGCAGGCGGAGCCCGGCGTCCGCGGCACAGTCGGCATGGCGGCCTGGTACGACCTCCGGGGCCGCCACACGGCGAGCGGCGACCGCTTCGACGGCACGGTGCTGACCGCTGCGCACCGCACGCTGCCGCTGCATTCCTATGCCAAGGTCACCGACCTCGACAACGGCCGCTCGGTGGTCGTCGAGATCAACGACCGCGGGCCGTGGCGGCGCGGGCTGATGATCGATCTTTCCGAGGGCGCCGCCGAGCGGCTGCACATGATCGGGGCGGGCCTCGCCCGGGTCGCGGTCGAGCCGCTCGGCGACACGCCGCCGGCCGCCGCGGAGCCGCAGCTCGCTGCCGCCCATCCGGAGACGCCGACGGCGATCAAGCCGCTGCTCGTCGCCTACCATCCCGACCCGCCGCCGGCGGTGGCCAAACCCGCCAGCGAACCGCAGCCGCAGCAGGACGCCTGGCTGCAACAGAACCTGATCGGATCGCAGTAGCGGCTCAGCCGGCCGGTTCGAGCCTCAGATGCCGCTCGATGCGGCGCACCCGCTCGTCGAGATCGCTGATCAGAACGCCGTGCCCCAGAACCGTCGTGTGATAATGGGTCAAGGCGGCGCGCAATTCCTTCTGCCCGGCGTCGAGATCGTCGAGCTTGCGGCCGTGGTCGGTGAGCACCGCCGTGATCCCGCCGAGCACGCGGCTGTGATCGTTGACCACGATAACGAGTTCGTTGATCTTTCGATCGTGCTCGTCGAACCGGCGATCGTGCTCGTCGAGCCGCCGATCGATCTGATCGAACCGCCGATCGTGCCCCGCCACGATGCGGGCGACCTCGGTCAAGAGTTGATAGACCGCCGCGATGTCGGGGCCGTTGCGCTCGCTCATGCCGGCATCATCCGCGGTATTGCAGGATCGTCAACCCGGCATTGACGTCGGTCACGTACATGAGCCCGTCGGGCGCGACATAGACGTCGTTCGACTGGATGACGCGCGGCCGGTTGGGCCGCGGATCGACCATATGCTCGGGCGCCGGCGGCACGAAATGCGCGACCTCGCGCGGCGCGAACGGGTCGGCGATGTCGAAGACGCGCACCCCGGCGTTCTGATAGGTCGCGAAGATGAGGGTCGAGCTCTGGAACGAGCCGGGCCGGTTCTCGTGCAGATTGTGCGGGCCGAATTTCGCGCCTTTCTTGCAATAGTCCTCCTCGGCCGGGGTCGGGAAGGTCGCGATCGAGACGGGGTTCGTGGGCTCGCGCACGTCGAACACCCAGCAGCGCTGGATGCCGTTCGCGCAATCGTCGAGATTGCCCTCGTCGGCAGCGACGAAGAGGTTGCGGTCGGGCAGCGGCAGCGGTGTGTGCGTGCCGCCGCCGAAGGGCGGGCACCAGTTGCGGTGCGAGAGGAGCTTCGGCGCCGCCGGGTCGGACACGTCGAGGATCGTCATGCCGCCGTCGCGCCAGGCGGCGTAGGCGAGGTTCTCGTGGACGATCGCGTGATGCAGCGCATAGCGCCGCCCTTTCGGCCAACTCGGGACCTCGCCGCCGGCCGCGTGCATGCCGGGCAGCCACCAGCGCCCGACGATTTCCGGCCGGGTCGGCTCCTGCATGTCGATGATCGCCAGCACATGGTCGGTGAAGCCCTGCCAGTGGCAGGAGGCATAGGCGTAGCGGCCGCCGACATACCACAGGCGATGCAGCCCCAATCCGTCGACCGGCATGAAGGCGATCTCGCGCGGCTGCGCGGGGCGCGAGATGTCCCACACCCGCAAGCCGGCGGCGAACGCCTTCTCGCGGCGCGTGAAGGTCTCGGTGATCGAACCCTTGAAATAGTCGTTGGGGTCGGCATAGCCCTGCATGACCCAGATGTTCGGCGAGTTGACGGTCAACAGCAGGTCGCCGTGGGTCTGCAGATGAAAGGCGCGCGTATTGGGCGGCGCGGCGACGAAGTTGACGGTGCGCGGATGGCGCGGATCGCCGACATCGACGATTGTGAAGCCGTCCGAAAACATGTGGCCGACAAAGGCGTGGCCCTTGTGGACCATGACCTGGACGCCGTCGCTCTTGCCTCCCTGGTCGCAATGGCCGACGAAATCGATGTTGCGGGCGTGGTCGGGCGTCATTTCCGGTCTCCTGCGGCGAAATATTCGGTGTCCTGCGGGCGCGGCGACCAGCGCGGGTTGTTCGGCCATTCCTTGGTGCGGCCCGCCATGTCGGCACCGTAGCGGACGCGGAAGAGCAGGGTGCGCGCGGCGCCGTTCGCGTATTCGTGCAATTCGCCCGGCGGATGGACGACAAAGCTGCCCGGCCGGACCGGGATCGTCTCTTCGGGCGTCTTCATCACCCCGCCGCCCGAGAAGCAGAAATAGATCTCGGTCGCCGCCGGGTGGCAGTGATAGGGGCTCGTCTGGCCGGGCTCCCAGCAGGCGATGGTCACATCCCCCTCGCCGACTTGGCCCAGCACCCGCTCGACATGCTTTTCCGGGTCGAAACCGGCTTCCGCCTCGAGATTGAAGCTCAACATCGCCCGCTCTCCTCGGAATGCCGCATGTCGCTCGTCCTAGCAGCCGCATGCCCGAGGGGCAAGCGGGTCGGGCTGGACGGGCCGGGCGGCGCGGCCTAGCCTCGCGCCGACACGAGAGGAGGCGGCGATGATTGGAGCGGGCCGTTTTCGGGAGTTGCTGCGGCGGGACGGCATGGTGGTGGCGCCGGGCGTCTACGACTGCCTGACGGCCAAGCTCGTCGAGCGGGCGGGATATGACGCGCTCTACATGACGGGCGCCGGCACCGCGGCAGGGCTCGGCTATCCCGATCTCGGGCTCCTCACGATGTCCGAGATGGTCGAGAACGCCGGGCGCATCGCCGCCGCCGTCGATCCGCCGCTCGTCGCCGATGCCGACACCGGCTACGGCAACGAGCTCAACGTCCACCACACGGTGCGCGAGTTCGAGGCGCGCGGGGTCGCCGCGATCCATATCGAGGACCAGGAATTCCCGAAGCGCTGCGGCCATCTCGACGACAAGCGCATCCTGCCGCGCGAGGATTGGCTCGCCAAGATCCGCGCCGCCGCGGCGGCGCGCCGCAACGCCGATTTCGGGATCATCGCGCGCACCGACGCGCGCGCGGTCGCCGGCTTCGACGAGGCGGTGGCGCGGGCCAACGCGGCGCTCGCCGCCGGCGCCGACATGGCGTTTGTCGAGGCGCCGCAGAGCCTCGAAGAAGTGGCGCTGGTGCCGCGCCGGGTCGAGGGCCCGTGCCTGCTCAACGTCGTGCGCGGCGGCAAGACGCCGGAGATCGATTTCGCCGCGGCCGCGCGCATGGGCTACAAGCTCGCGATCGTGCCGGGGCTGCTCGTCAAGTGCGTCGTCGCCATCTGCGAAGAGATGCTCGCCGCGCTGAAATCGGGCGGCCGCCACCCGAGGGTCCCCGGCGACCTGACGGTGCGGGATTTATTTACGCGGCTCGGATTGGCCGAATGGCAGGCGCTCGAAACGCGCTTTCGCCGGCCGGAATGACGCTCGCCGGCAAGCGCCCCGCACCCCGGCCCTCTCCCCGCGGGCGGGGAGAGGAAGCAACGCGGGAGGGTGAGGGGCAATAATGCGCACCCTTTCGCTGCAGCACCGCATTCTTTACCGCGACGGCCTCGTCCTCGTCATCGACAAGCCGGCCGGGCTGCCGGTGCATGCGGGCCCGGGCGGCGGCCCGAACCTCGAGGCCCTATTCGACGAGTTGCGATTCGGCCTGCCGCGGCCGCCGCATCTCGCGCATCGGCTCGACCGCGACACCAGCGGCTGCCTGGTGCTCGGCCGGCAGCCAAAGGCGCTGCGCCGATTGGGCGCGCTCTTCGCCGGGGGCCGCGTCGAGAAGATCTATTGGGCGGTCGTCGAGGGCGTGCCCGAGCCGCCGCAGGGGTGCATCGAAGCCGGCCTCGGGAAAGCCGCGCGCGGCCGGGGCTGGCGCATGACGGTCGATCCGAAAGGGCGGCCGGCCGCGACCGAGTACCGCGTGCTCGGCGAGGCCGGGGGCCGCGCCTGGCTCGAACTCAAGCCGCTGACCGGCCGGACGCACCAGGTCCGCGTGCATTGCGCGGCATTGGGGACGCCGGTCGCCGGCGACCCCGCTTATGGCCGGGCCCATCCCGGCGAGCCGCTGCTGCTGCACGCGCGCAGCCTCAGCTTGCCGCTCTATCCGAATCGGCCGCCGATCGAGGTCGTGGCGCCGGTGCCGCCGCATATGCTCGCCGCCCTGGCTCGGCTCGGCTACGATAGAGCGAGCCCCGTTCCCGCGCGTGAGGCGAGCCTGCGATGATCCCCCGCTACAGCCGCCCGAAGATGGCGGCGATCTGGGAGCCCCTGAACCGCTTTCGCATCTGGCTCGAAATCGAGACGCTCGCCTGCGAGGCGCAGGCAAAGCTCGGCGTCATTCCGGCGAGCGCGGCGAAGGCGGTGCGCGAGAAGGGCGCCTTCGAGATCGCCCGCATCGAGGAGATCGAGCGCGAAACGCACCACGACGTGATCGCGTTTCTGACGAACCTCGCCGAGCATGTCGGGCCGCAGGCGCGGTTCGTCCACCAGGGGATGACCTCGAGCGACGTGCTCGACACCTGCCTCGCAGTGCAGCTGAAAGAAGCCGCCGACATCCTCTTCGCCGACCTCGACGCGCTCCTCGCGGCGCTGAAGCGGCGCGCCTTCGAGCACAAAGCCACGGTCACGGTCGGGCGCAGCCACGGCATCCACGCCGAGCCGACGACGTTCGGCCTCAAGCTCGCCGGGCACTACGCCGAAGTCGCCCGCAACCGCGAGCGCCTCCTTAACGCACAGAAGGAAATCGCCACCTGCGCGATCTCGGGGGCGGTCGGCACCTTCGCCAACATCGACCCGCGGGTCGAGGCCTATGTCGCCGAGAAGCTGGGGCTCACGCCCGAGCCGATCTCCACGCAAGTGATCCCGCGCGACCGCCATGCGCAGTTCTTCCTGACCTTGGCGCTGATCGCCGCTTCGGTCGAGCGGCTGGCCACCGAGATCCGGCACCTGCAGCGCACCGAAGTGCGCGAGGCCGAGGAATATTTCGCGCCGGGACAGAAGGGCTCCTCGGCGATGCCGCACAAGCGCAACCCGGTCTTGTCGGAGAATCTGACCGGCCTCGCCCGGCTCGTCCGCGCCAGCGTCGTCCCGGCCTTGGAAGACGTGGCGCTCTGGCACGAGCGCGACATCTCGCATTCCTCGGTCGAGCGGGTCATCGCGCCCGATGCGACGATCCTCCTCGATTTCGCCCTGGCGCGGGCGGCGGGGCTCGTCGAGCGCCTCCTCGTCTATCCCGAGCGGATGCGGGCGAACCTCGAAGCCTTGGGCGGGCTCGTCGACTCGCAGCGCGTGCTGCTCGCCCTGACGCAGGCGGGGATGAGCCGGGAAGACGCCTACCGGGCGGTGCAGCGGGCCGCGATCGCCGCCTGGGCCGGCGAGGGCCGCTTCGCCGACCTCCTGAAGCGCGACCCCGAGATCGCCCGCCACCTCGAACCGCAGGCGATCGACGCGCTCTTCGGCACGGAATATCATCTGAAGCATGTCGACACGATTTTCCGCCGGGTCTTCGGCGAATAAGGCCCGCACCGCCCCTTTGTCATACCGGCGGAGGCCGGTATCTGCAGCCGACCTGGGTCCCGACCTTCGTCGGGACGACAGGTTGGTCTGTCCGAGCGATATTGCCGGCGTCTATCGCCGAGCCTTCATGGGAGGAACCCGATGAGTTCATTGCGTCGCCTCGACGGCCCGCGCATCAAGCACCTCGCCGATGAGGGCGCGCCCTACGAGGCGCTGACGATCGACAAGCTGACGCCGATCATCGGCGCCGAAGTCGGCGGGGTCGATCTCGCGCAACCGCTCGGCAACCGGACGATCGACGAATTGCACCGGGCGCTGGCGGAAAACCTCGTGATCTTCTTTCGCGACCAGCACCTCTCGGAAGACCAGCATTTGGCGTTCGGGCGGCTGTTCGGCGAATTGCACATCCATCCGGCGGCGCCCGCGGCGCCGGGCAAGCCCGAATTGATGATCATCCACGCCGACAAGGACAGCCCGCGCGCCAACGGCGAGGGCTGGCACAGCGACGTGTCGTGCGAGCCGGAGCCGCCGATGGGCAGCATCCTCTACATCCGCAAATGCCCGCCCAACGGCGGCGACACCCTCTTTGCCAGCATGTACGCCGCCTACGACGCCTTGTCGGAGCGCATGAAGGCCTATCTCGACGGCCTCACCGCCGAGCACACGGGCGACCATTACCGCGGCCAGTACGCCAATTACGGCATCGCCGACAAGCCGTCATACCCGCGCGCCACCCACCCGGTCGTGCGCACCCACCCGGTGACCGGCAAGAAGGCGCTCTACGTCAACCAGGGCTTCACCCGCCGCATCCTCGGCATTCCGTTGGACGAGAGCGAGGGCATCCTCTCCTACCTCTATGAGCACATGGCGAACCCGCTCTTCCAGTGCCGCTTCCGCTGGCGCGAGAACTCGATCGCCTTCTGGGACAACCGCTGCGTCCAGCACCACGCGATGTGGGATTATTGGCCGCACACCCGCTCCGGCAACCGGGTCACCGTCAAGGGCGACCGGCCGGTGTGAGCCGCGGCCGCCTGAGGCCGCCCGGCGCCGGTTATTTGGCGGCCGGCCGGCCGTCGGCGTCGAGCACGCTGTTGGCGTCGATATAGACGTCGGTGCAGCCGACATCGGCGGTGCACATGCGGATCTTGGCGATATTGCCGGAGACCGACAGCAGGTTCGCCTTGCCGCCGTCGGGGACCGGCAGGCAATCGGGCCGGCTCAGGGGATAGCTCAAATCATTCGCCGCGAGGGAACTGAGCACTTTCGGCAGCTCGCCCGCGTTGCCACAGGCAAAGGTGAATTTCAGGTGATATTGCGCCGTTGCGGAGGCGCTCGCGGGCGCCGGTTGCGTGGGGCCGGCCGCCGACCTCGCAGCCGGCGGCGGCGCAGGCGCGGCGGGCGGCGGCGTCGCCGGCTGTTCCGCCGCTGCC
>DASYYD010000181.1:0-4196 GCA_035934195.1 Allostellaceae bacterium
TCGGCGTTGTCGGTGCCGACATCGAGCAGGACCGGCAGGGTCCATTCCGGATGGATGCCGGCGCAGGCGGTGTAGAGCGACAATTTGCCGATCGGGATCGGTATGCCGCCCGCCCCCTGGTCGCCGAGCCCGAGGATGCGCTCGCCGTCGCTGACGACGATGACGCGCACCCGGTCGTAGCGCGGATGCGCGAGGATCTCGGCGATGCGCTCCCGGTTCGGATAGCTCAGAAAGAGCCCCCGCGCCCGGCGCATGATATGGCTGAAGCGCTGACAGGCCTCGCCCACCGTCGGGGTGTAGATGAGCGGCAGGACCTCCTCGATGTGACGCACCGCGAGGGCGTAGAAAAGGACCTCGTTGGTGTCCTGCATGTCGCGCAGGAACGAGTATTTTTCGAGCGGCGTCGACAGCGCGCGCAACGCCGCGAGGCGCCGGGAGAGCTGCTGCTCCATCGTGCCGATATGGGGCGCGAGCAGGCCGTGCAGCCCGAAGGCGCTGCGCTCCGCTTCGGAAAAGGCCGTCCCCTTGTTGAGCAGCGGCCGGTTCAACAGATCGACCCCGGAAAGGTCGAGGGCGAGCGGCCCGGAATGATCGGGGTGCGGCTTCTCGGGCGAATTTCCGGTCATGGGCTGATGCGCTCGATGGAACCTGCCGCCGGTCCCATGATTAAATGGGCCGGGCGCGCTTTTCAATCGCGAGGGAGCGGCCGATGAAGCCGATCGATCTGCGTTCCGACACCGTGACCCGGCCGTCGCCGGAAATGCGCCGGGCGATGGCCGAGGCGAGCGTCGGCGACGACCAGTACGGCGAGGATCCGTCGGTGAACCTGCTCCAGGAACGGGTCGCCGGCCTCCTCGGCAAGGAAGCCGCGCTCTTCTTGCCGAGCGGCACGATGGCGAACCAGATCGCACTCAAAATCCTGACGCGGCCGGGCGACGAGGTCGTCCTCGGCGAGGAGAGCCACATCGTCTGGCATGAATCGGGCGCCGGCGCGGCCAATTCCGGCGTGCAGTTCTGCACCGTGGGCAAGGGCGGGTTCTTCAGCGAGGCCGAATTCCGCGCCGCCTACAAGCCGCAAGGCCACATCGTCTTTCCGCCGACCGGGTGCGTCGCGATCGAGAACACGCACAACCGCGGCGGCGGCTTCGTCTTTCCGCCAGCCGCGGCCGAGGCGATCTGCGCCGCGGCGCGCGAATTGGGCGTCGCGAGCTACCTCGACGGCGCGCGGCTCTTCAACGCCGCGGCGGCGAGCGGGGAAGGCCTCGCCGCGCTCGCCCGCCCGTTCGACCTCGTCGGCGTCGCCCTCTCGAAGGGCTTGGGCTGCCCGATCGGCAGCCTCCTCGCTGGCGGCCGCGGGCTGATCGCGCGCGCGGTGCGGGCGCGGCGCATGTTCGGCGGCGCCATGCGCCAGGCCGGGATCGTCGCGGCGGCCGGGCTCTACGCGCTCGACCACAACCTCGCGCGGCTCCGCGAGGACCACGCCAATGCGCGCGCCATCGCCGAGCGCCTCTCGGGCCTGCCCGGCGTCGCGATCGACCTCGCGCTCGCGCAGAGCAACATCGTCATTTTGAAGCTTGCCGACGGCCTGCCCGACGCGGCGACGATCGTCGGCCGCGCGCGCGAGAAGGGCGTCCTCGTTTCGGCCTTCGCGGCGCGCACCGTGCGCGCGGTGACGCATCTCGATGTGAGCGCCGCCGAATGCCGCGAGGCGGCCGAGCTGCTCGCCGCCGCGATCGGCGACGGCTAACGGCTGTCATTCCGGGGCGCCGCGCCAAATCGCATTGCGCGGCGAACCCGGAAGCCATTTCCCGGAGGCCCGTGATCACCGATTCCGGGCTGCCTCGCCAGGCGAGGCCCCCGGAATGACACCAGTTGTTGGATTTTTACCTTGATATGGTACCATAAGGTACCATATCCTCGACGCCGGTCCTCGACACGAAGGGATATGCCATGCTGCAAGCCGCCGCCGGCGAGCCGAGCCCTCCGGCTCCCGCCGCCCGCCCGTTGCCGCTGCCGCCGCTGCGGGCGCTCGTCGCCGATGTCGCGCTGCCCTGGGCGAGCGTGCAGCTGATGGAGCGGGTGTGGCACGCGCCGCCGGTGCGCGCCTTGGCGGTGGCGGCGGTCTTTCCGCTGTTGTCGATCCTGTTTTCCTGGGCGCGGCGCCGCCGGCTCGACCTGATCGGCGCCGCCGTGCTCGTGACGATCCTCGGCGGGATCGCGGTCGCGCTCCTCGCGCATGACGCGCGCTTTGCCGTCTTGAAGGCCGCCCCGGCTTTCGGCCTTTTCGGGATCGCCTGCCTATCTTCGCTCGGCCGCCGGCGGCCGCTGATGTTTTTCGTCGCCCGCGAATTCCGCGGCGGCGGCGACGCGGCCGAGCGCGCCGCCTGGGAGGCGCGGCTCGAGATCCCGCGCTTTCGCCGCTCGATGCAGCTTTTAACGCTCGTCTGGGGCGCTGCCGCCCTCGCCGAGTCGATCTTCGGGATCGCCGCCGCGTTCCTGTTGCCGATTTCCGCGGCGCTCGTCGCCGAGCCGATGCTCGGCATCGGCACGGTCGCGGGGCTCCTTTTCTGGACCGCCGGTTTCGCGCGCCGCCGCGAGGCCGCGCGCTGAGCGGCTACGGCAGGCGCAAGACGCCTTCGGCGGCGAGCCGCGCGACCGCCTCTGCCGCAAGCCCGAGTTCGGCGAGGATGGCGCGGCCGTGCTCGCCGATCCGCGGCGCCGGCGGGAGGGCAGCCTCGACCCCGGCGGGAAGCCCCGGCGTGCGCGGCGTCGGGAAATGCCCCATCCCGGGCTGTTCGACGCGAACCGCGCCCCCCGTCGCGACGATATGCGGGTCGGCGAGCCAATCCTCGAAGCCGTTGACCCGGTCGGCGAGGAGGTCGGCGGCGCGGAATTTTTCGAGCCAATGCGCGGTCGGCTCTTGCGCCAATGTCGCGGCGACCGCCGCGACGAGCGGGGCCGCGTGGCGGGCGCGCAAGGCGAAATCGGCAAAGCGCGGGTCGCCGGCGAGGTCGGGCCGGCCGAGCGCGGCGCAGAGGCGCGGGAATTCAATTTCGCGCACCAGCGCGAAAATGACGAAGCCGTCCTTTGTCGCATAGCTCCCGGTCGGCACGTTGAGGGCGCGCGGACGGCCCTTTTCGAGCGCGTGCTCGGCGAGCTTGTGGCCGAGGAGCGCGGCGGCGCACTCGGCGAGGGTGACGGTGACGCGCTCGCCCTTGCCCGAACGCTCGCGGGCATAGAGGGCGGCGCCGAGGGTTTGCGCCGCCCAGACCCCGGTCAGCGTGTCGATGACGATCGCGCCGACGCGGTGCGGCGCGCCGTCATTGCCGCGGTTGAGCGCGGCGAGCCCCGAATAGGCCTGCGCCACCGAATCGGTGCAGGGGCGCTGCGCGTAGGGGCCATCGTCGCCGAAGCCGCTGATCGAGAGGTAGAGGAGGCGCGGGTTTACGTCCGCCAAGGCTTTGTAGCCGAGCCCCAAGCGCGCGGCGACGCCGGGGCGAAAGCTCTCGATGACGATGTCGGAAGCGGCGGCGAGGCGGCAGGCGATGTCGCGCCCGGCGGCGGCTTTGAGGTCGAGCGCGAGGCTCCGCTTGCCGCGGTTGTTGTGCGCCGACATCGCCGTGTGGTCGCCGTAACGGGCGCCGAGGCCGCGCGACCAGTCGCCTTCCAAGGGTTCGAGTTTCACGACTTCGGCGCCGCGCATGGCGAAGAGCATTGCGCAATAGGGCCCCGCGATCCCCTGCGAGAGATCGAGGATTTTGAGGCCCCGATAGGCGTCCGCCGCGCTCATCGCCGGCCGAGCCAGCGGGCGACGCACTGCGTTGCCGCCTCCTTCGCGCGCGCCGCGATCTCCGCCTCGGTCAAGGTGCTGAGCGGGTGACGAATGACCACGAGCTCGAGATCCTCCATGCCGAGCGCGGCGCGTTGCATATGTGCCTCGCGCACGAATTCGGTGGTGACGACGACCGCCGTCGGCCGGCCCTTTTCCTCCAATCGCACGCCGTCATGCATACAGCACGACGTGCACGACCCTCAGTCGCCGATCGCCGTCAGGACGATGTCGTTGTCGGCGGCGATCGCCGCCAGCAATTCGGGATCGGCTTCTTTCGAGAAGCTTTCCTTCTTGTAATAGCCGACCGCGGCCAAAGGGAACCGGGCTCCCAGCTCGGCCGCGATTCCGCGCAACAGCCGCCCGG
>DASYYD010000184.1:0-2678 GCA_035934195.1 Allostellaceae bacterium
CCTCTCCCCGCGCGCGGGGGGAGGGTTGGGTGAGGGGCCATTTCAGGCGGCCGTTTCGGCCCGCCTCGCATCGGCCGCCGGCGGCGCGCCCGCCCCCGGTTCCGCGCGCCACAGCGCGATGCCGCCCAGGAGGCCATCGACATTCGGAACGATGCCGACGTCGGGGGGCAGCTTCAGCGTGACGTGCGCCGCATTGCCGCCGCCGAGATAGAGACGGTCGAAATGCACCAGCGAGCGCAGGATCTCGATGACCTTCGCGACCCGCTTGTTCCACCTTTTCTTGCCGATTTTCTGGAGCGCGGCGTTGCCGATGTATTCGTCATAGGTCTTGCCGCCGCGCACCGGATGGTGGGCGAGCTCGAGATGCGGCATCAATTCGCCATTGCGAAAGATCGCCGTGCCGGCGCCGGTGCCCAAGGTGAGCACCATCTCGATCCCCTCGCCGCGGACCGCGCCGTAGCCCTGCACGTCGGCGTCGTTGAGAACCCGCACCGGCCGTCCCCAATGCGCGGCGAGCGCGGATTGCAGATCGTAGCCGGCGAGCAGCGCATTGCCGAGATTGGGCGCCGTCAACACCCTGCCGTTGCGCACATAGCCGGGAAATCCGACCGAAACCCGATCGAACTTGCCCAATGGCGCCGCCGCCTGGTCGATGGCGCGCAGCAGCTCGTCGGGCGGCACCGGCGCGTGCGGCGTCGCGACGCGCACGCGCTCGCCGATGACCTCGCCGCGGGCGTCGAGAAGCGCCGCCTTGATCCCGGTGCCGCCGATGTCGATGGCGAGCGTCCTCGGCTCGTCCATGCCGCTCTCCCGGCGAGGCTTTCTCATGTATCGACGACCGCGGTGACGGCGCCGCCGACGGCGGTGCGCCCGCCATCGACGACGTATTGCGCGCCGGTGATGTTGGAGGCGAGATCGGAGCACAGGAAGAGGACGACGTTCGAGATCTCCTCCGGCGTCGTGTAGCGGCCGGTCGGCTGCGCCGCCTGGTAGCGCCGCGCGATTTTCGCGGGATCGGCCGGATTGAGCTGCGACTCGAGCGAATGGATCATGCGCGTATCGACGGGGCCGGGGCAGACCGCATTGACGCGCACGCCGTCGCGCGCCACCTCGCCGGCGGCGGTCTTGGTGAGGCCGATGACGGCGTGCTTCGAGGCGACATAGGCCGGCATGCCGGGGGTCGCGACGAGCCCGGCGACCGAGGCGGTGTTGACGATGGCGCCGCGCTTCTGCCGCAGCATGACCGGCAATACATGGCGCAGCCCGAGAAAGACGCCCTTGACGTTGACCGCGATGACGGCGTCGAACATGTCCTCGTCATAGACGGCGGTGTGCGCCCATTTGCCCTCGATGCCGGCATTGTTGAAGAAGCAGTCGATCGCGCCATAGGCGTCGAGCGCCGCCTTCACATAGCCCGCGACCTCGGCGGATTTGGTCACGTCGGCGGCATGGAAGCGCGCCTCGCCCCCCTGCTGCCGGATGACGCCGGCGGTCGCCTCGCCCGCCTCGCGGTCGCGGTCGACGAGGACGAGCCTCGCGCCGTTCTTGGCGAAATTGAGCGCCGTCGCCCGCCCGATGCCATTCGCCGCGCCGGTGACGAGCGCCACCTTGCCCGTGAAATCCATGGCGTTTCCTCCCGTTCGGCTTTATTTGCGGCCGATCTGCCGCGTCCACGCTTCGAGGGCGACGAGGAGATCGCGGATGAAACCGCGCGCCGCCTCGTCCAAGAGCCGGCCCTCGGCGTCGAACTTGGTCTGCGCCTGGCCGATGAAGACTTCCGGCTTGTTGACCGGGTGCATGTCGAGAAAGACGCAGCTGCGGCGCAGATCGTATTGCGCCCGCGCCGTGCCGGCCATGCCGGCGGCGGCGCCCATGATTGCGCAGGGCTTGCCGGCGAAGGGCTGATCGGGCGGGCGCGAAGCCCAGTCGATGGCGTTCTTCAGGACGCCCGACATCGAATAATTGTATTCCGGCGTGACGAAGAGGAGCGCGTCGGCCGAAGCGATCTGCCGCCGCAGCCGCTCGACCGGCGGCGGGAAGCCCTGCGCGCGCACATCCTCGTTGTAGAGCGGCATGTCGCCGATCTCGGCGACCTCGATCGTCATCCCGGCCGGCTTCAGCGCGATCGCGGTGTTGAGCGTCGCGCGGTTGAACGACGCCTTGCGCAGGCTGCCGCAGATGCCGAGCACGCTGATCCCTCTCGCTTCGCTCATCGCTTTCTCCCGATCACTGTCCTGCCCGGCGCAAGCCCGCCGCCCGCCACCCCTTATCTCAGGTCCGGGAGCGGGACAAGGCTCGTGGGCGCGGGCTGGCTGTTCTGGCTGTTTTTGCTGCCACAAGATCAGCTAGGCGGCGCGCCCTCCACTCGCCCGTCCGGCGGCGGTCGGATGTCGCGTGGGGAAATGGGCATCTATTTTCCTGCTTCTGCAAGAAATTTGGGGAATTATATATTTTACTCCCGTAGTTGCGATCCTGGCGATTGCGCTTTTTGTCTACCTTTCCGGTCAGTGTGCGGCTGCCGGCGTCATGAACGACCTAAATCCAACGATGATCCGGACGGTATTATCCGGCAGCGTCTTTAACACGCCTCCGGTAACAGGGGGTTCAACGGCTGCGTCGATTGCAAGTGCAAGCGCGTTTACTGGATCGTCTCTATCCATCGATTCGTGGTTAGCGAG
>DASYYD010000191.1:0-4123 GCA_035934195.1 Allostellaceae bacterium
AAAGGCGATCGTGCGGTTTCGCATGCCGGGCGGCGAGACGATGGAGATCCTCGCCGGGCGCGTCGGCGAATCGCCGACGGGCGACCTCGTGCTCTTCACCCTCGCCGAGCGCCGCGATCTCGCGGGCAGCGTCGTCATCCGCCCGCATTCGGCGCCCGGCGGCTTCTCCGAGCGCTACCAGCGCTTCCAGCCGCGCTCCGACCGGATCGCCTATGCGCCGGCCCGCGAGGACCCCGGCGAGATCCTCGGCGTCGTCGAATACGCGACCGTGCCGGAGAAGCCGCCGTGAGGGCCGATCCCGCCGCCGCCGCGCTCGCCGCGCTGATCGCGCTGCACATGCTGCCCGATCCGGCGCTGACGCCGGGCGGCTTCGCGGCCGGCGATTCGCTGGCGCAAATCTGCGCCCCCGGCTACGCCGCTTCGCATCGCCTTTTCCAGGCCGACCGCGCCGGCTATTGGCGCCTGGCGGATGCGGTCCTCGCCGAATACGGGATCGCGGCGCGCGACCGAGGCCGTTACGAGATCGATGACCGCGTGCCCCTCTGCCTCGGCGGCCGCCAGACCGTCGTCAACCTGTGGCCGCAGACCCGCGGCGGCGGCGTCGCCGCGCTGAAGGACGCGCTTGAGGCCCGCGTCTGCCGCCGCGTCTGCGCGGGCCGCATGAGCCTCGCCGAGGGCCGCACGCTCTTCCTTCTGCCGAGCTGGATCGAGGCGGCGCGCTGGCTCCTGGCCGGTCCGGCCGCCGCGCTGCGCCCGGCGCCCGCATCCGGCTGCTGCAAGACCTGCCGGAAAGGCGTCCCCTGCGGCAACTCCTGCGTCGCGCCGGGCGAGACGTGCCGCAAAGGGCCCGGTTGCGCGTGCGCCGGAGAAACACCGTAGCGGTGTAAAAAGTTGTTGACCGCCACACCGGAACGGTGTTAATGGTGCTTCCGTCAACCCGACGGAGGACCCCATGTCAAGCAATTCCCCCAACCTCGGCGCCGTCGCGCGCGATGCCGGCTGCGCCGAGGGCCAGCTCGAGGACATCGAGGCCGCCGAGAAACAATTCCGCGAGGCGGTGCGGAACTGGGCGCTGAGCTTGGCGAAGACGCGCCTCGGGCGGCTTCTCTGGCCGCGCGGCGCGCCCGAGCGGAACGACGATTTCTTCCTCTCTCTCGACGACTGCCTCTCCGACCTCTTCGCCGAACTGCGGCGCGAGGCGCGGGCGGCGCTCGACGAGGCGGCGCCGCACCTCGCGCGCGCCGAAGATCCGGGGAGGCCGGTATGGTGAGCCCCGATCGCGCCGCCTCGCGGTTGCTCGACCTGATCGACGTGTCGGGCCTCCTCGGCGAGGTCGAGGTCGCCTGCCGGCTGGCGCAGAGGCAGATCGCGGAAATCTGCGACATCGGCATTGCCGACGCGCAGGGCGCGCATCGCGTGCTGCGCCGCACGGAGATCGCGAAGGCGGTCGCCGCGCTCGACCGGGCGCTCGCCGAATTGCGGCGCATGGCGCGCCCGCAGCGGAGGGCCGCATGAGCGCCGCGCCGATCTCCTACGGCCTGACCGCGCAGCAGCGCTGGGCGCTCTTGGTGATCCAGGAGCTGTGCGCCGCCGGCCGGCCGCCGTCGCTCGCCGAGCTGGCGGCCGAGCTCGGGCTGCAAAGGCGCGCCGCCGCGCACGGCCACCTCGTCAAGCTGCGCGAGCGCGGCCACGTCGCGTGGCTGCCGGGGCGCGGCCGCAGCCTCACCGTCGTCAATCCGATCCCGATGCCCGACGAGCCGCGGTTCGTCGGCTTCTTCGAGGACGAGGCCTTCGCCGGGGAGGCAGCGGCATGAACGGCGCCGAAATCCGCATGGACGCGCACATCCGCCGCCGCACCGCCGCCACCAAAGCCGCGCCCTGGCGCGTGCGCGGCATCGTCATGGAGACGGGCTGGCGGCCGGGCGCGGCCGAGGCCGCGGCCTGCGAGGGCGCCGAAGACGGCGGGCACCGGGCCGCCTGCGGCGCGGCCAAGGGGGAGGACGAGGCATGAGAGACCCGCTGCTGACGATCGCGCGCCATCCCGCCTTCTGGCGCGGCATGGCGGCCTCGCGCCGCGTTCTCGCCGAGCATGTCAGCGACGCGCGCATCGCCCGCGACTACGAGGAGATCGCCGCCGCGCTCGACCGCGGCGAGGCCCTGCCGCCCGCGGCGGAGGCCTTCCTGCGCCCGGCGGTGCGGCCGTGAGCCGCCTCGACCGCTTCGCCGCGCGCTGCGCCGGCGCGCTCTGCGGCCTCGGCCTCGGCGCCGGCCTCGTGCTCTACGCGATCTGGTGGCTGCGGTGATCGGCCGGCTCGTGCCGCGCGGGATGCTCGCCGATCACCGGCCGCGCACGCTCGCCGAAATCGCCGCCGAGCTCGAGCGCGCGGTGGACGACCCGCACACCCCGGCGCGCGATCTGCCGGCGATCGCCGAGAGCCTGCGCCGGATCCGCGCGGTCCTCGCCTGGCGCGAGCAAGGCAAATGAGCGCGCGCTGGACCGAGCGCTCGATCCTGCGCCGCGTCGCCGCCGCCGCCGAAGGCTGGCACGCGCAGCCGAAATCGGCCGAGCGCCGCGCCGAGCTGGGCCGCTGGCTCGGGGTGCTCGCCTGCTGGGACGAGGCGCACGGCGCCGAGCCGGAACCAGCGCTGCCCCTCGATCGCAAGCCCGGCGCCGCCGAATAGGAGAGACAGATGCCCGAAGGCAGCCGCGAGATCGCCCGCGCCGACCCCGCCTCGCCGGCGGCGCAGATGCTTTCTCTCATCGCCAAGGCCGCTTCCGACCCGGCGGTCGACGTCGCCAAGATGCAGGCGCTCCTCGCCATGCAGAAGGAGCTGATCGCCGAGGAGGCGCGGGCCGCGTTCAACGCCGCCTTCGCGCGCCTCGCCGCGAGGCTGCCGCGCGTCAGGAAATCGGGCGAGGTCAGCTATCCGGCGAACAAGAACAACCCCGAAGGGCCGCAAAAGAAAGCCTTTGCTTATGCCCGCTGGGAAGACATCGACGCGGCGATCCGCCCGCTGCTGCTCGACGAGGGCTTCTCGCTTTCCTTCGACACCGCGCCGCACCCCGGCGGCGGCGCCATCGTCACCGGCGCCCTCCTGCACGCGGCGGGCCACGAAAAGTGCGCCTCGATCGGCCCCTTGCCGCTCGACACCTCCGGCGGCAAGAACAACCTGCAAGGCGCCGGCAGCACCTTCTCCTACGGCAAGCGCTACACCGCGACGATGCTGCTCAACCTCACCTTCGAGGGCGAGGACGACGACGGCCGGCGCGGCGGCGCCGAATTCATCTCGGCCGAGGAGGTGAAGCGGCTCTCCGACCTGCTGATCGAGACGAAATCCGACCTCGACCGCTTTCTGCAGTTCATGGGCGTCGCCGGGCTGCCGAACATCGAGAAGCGCGACTATCCGCGCGCCGTCAACGCCCTCGTGTCGAAAAAATCGAAGGTGCCGTCATGAAGCTGCACGATTGCGAGCAGGGCTCGGCGCGCTGGTACGAGCTGCGCGTCGGCGTCCCGACGGCGAGCCAGTTCCACCGCATCGTGACGCCCGGCGGCAAGCTGTCGAAGCAGGCGCGCGGCTATGCCTTCCGGCTCGCCGCCGAGACCTTGCTCGGGCGCTCGCTCGAAAGCCTGGCGGCGACCGAATGGATGGACCGCGGCAAGGAGCTGGAGCCCGAGGCGGTGCGCATGTACGAATTCGACCACGACGCGGCGACGCGCCCGGTCGGCTTCGTCACGACCGACGACGGACGCCTCGGCGCTTCGCCCGACCGCCTCGTCGAGGGCGCCCGCGCCGCGCTCGAGATCAAATGCCCGGCGCCGCAGACGCATCTCGAATACATGCTCGACGGCTTCGGCGCCGATTACCTGCCGCAGGTCCAGGGCCAGCTCCTCGTCGGCGAGTTCGACTGGGTCGACCGCTACAGCTATCACCCGGAGATGCCGCCGGTGCTGGCGCGCACCGGCCGCGACGAGGCCTACATCGCGATCCTGCGCGCGGCGCTGGCCGAGTTCTGCGACCTCAAGGACGAGCTCGTCGAACGCGCCCGCCGCGCCGGCCTCTTCGCCGAACGCCGCGAGATCCTGCGCCCGATCGACCAGCTCGCGGAAATTCTCGCGCTGCC
>DASYYD010000196.1:0-26973 GCA_035934195.1 Allostellaceae bacterium
AGCGCACGCGGTCCATGCGGGCGACGACTTGGCGGAACGCCTCGAAGCTTTTGATGTCGGCCGCGCCGAGCGGGCGCAATCGCTCTGCCGCCTCGCGCAGAAAGCGCATGAGGCCCGTCTCGCACTCCTCGCGCGCCGCGGCGCGGCTCGACGCGACATGCACCGGGAAGGCGAGCGCCGTATCGCCCGGCACTCCGGGCCCGAGCGTTTCGCGGTAGACCGCGAGGCCGGCTTTCAGCTTGTCCGGCGGATTGATCAGCGGCGTCGCGAAGATGGGAAACTTGCGCCGCCCGGCGAAGGGGAACGTGTCGGGGCTGTTGGCGGCGATGCGCACCGGCGGGTGCGGCTGTTGCAAGGGGCGCGGCGCGATGCCCAATTCCGGCACGCGGAAATATTTTCCTTCGAAGGAAAAGCGTTCGTGCGTCCAGGCCGCGAGGATGAAATCGAGCGCTTCGTCGAAGCGCTCGCGGCTTTCTTCCTGCGGGATCATGTAGCCGGCGTAGTGCAGCGGCGCGGTGCCGCGGCCGACGCCGAATTCGAGCCGGCCCTCGCTCAAGACGTCGGCGGTTGCCACCGCTTCGGCGATGCGGATCGGGTGGTGCAGCGGCAACAATGTGACGGCGGTGCCGAGCCGGATGCGGCTCGTGCGCTGGGCGGCGGCCGCCAAGACCATCAGCGGGTCGGAGAGGATCGAGAAGGCGCGGCTGAAATGCAATTCCCCCAGCCAGGCGGTGTCGAAGCCGAGCGCCTCGCCCAATTCGATCTGCGCGAGAATGTCGGCGAGGCGCCGACGCTCGGGATATCCCTCCGGGCACGGCAGTTGGTCGAAGAAGCCGAACCGCATCCGCCCCTCCACAGAGCCGAGCGCGAGCACTAGCATGGCCGATGCGGGCCGAGCAATGTTCGGGGGCGGGTAGGGCGATGGAAAACACGATCGGGCTGCCCTCTGGCGCCTTTCGTAAGATCGATACCGAAGCGGACGAGCTCTTCTACCAAGAGCCGCGCTTCGTCCTGCATATCGACGATGGCGCGATCGCCGCCTTGACCGAATTCTATCGCGGCGCGCTGCCGCCGAACGGCGTCATCCTCGACCTGATGAGCAGCTGGGTCAGCCACCTGCCGCCCGAGGTCCTTTATCGCGAGGTCGTCGGCCACGGCATGAATGCCGCCGAACTTGCCGCGAACCCGCGGCTCGCTCGGTATTTCGTGCAGAACCTCAATCGCAATCCGCTACTGCCATTGCCCGAGGCCAGCATCGACGCGGCGACGATCGCCGTCTCGATCCAGTATCTCGAACGGCCGGTCGCGGTGTTGCGCGAGGTCGCGCGCGTGTTGCGGGCGGGCAGCCCGCTCGTCGTCAGCTTCTCGAACCGCTGCTTTTGGACGAAGGCGGTGGCGATCTGGCGGGCGCTTTCCGACGAGGCGCATGCCGCGCTCGTCGCCGGGTATCTGCGCGAAGCGGGATTTGACGCCGTCGAGACGCGCCGCCTCGTCGAGGGCGAGGAGGACGTCGCCGACCCGATGACCGCCGTGGTCGGCCGCGCGCCGGCAGTGTAGGCTCCGGCGGCAATTCAGCAGGGAGAGCGAGAATGCAATTGGGCAGTCTGTTGCCGCTCGGCGATATCGGCGGCGAGCCGGCGGTGGTGCGCGAATACGGGCAGGCGGCGGAGGCGATCGGTTACCATTTCGTCGAGGCCCCGGACCATGTGCTCGGGGTCAACGCGGCGAGCCGGCCAGGCTGGGACCGCAACACTTCGGCCGACCTCTTTCACGACCCCTTCGTGCTCTTCGCCTATCTCGCCGGCTCCACGCAAAAGCTCGGCTTTTCGACGGGCGTCCTGATCCTGCCGCAACGGCAGGCGGTGCTGGTCGCGAAGCAAGCGGCCTGCCTTGACGTTCTGTGCGGCGGCCGGTTCCGTCTCGGCGTCGGGGTGGGGTGGAACGAGGCCGAGTTTCAGGGGCTCAACGAGAATTTCCACGATCGCGGTCGCCGCTCGGAGGAGCAGGTCGCGGTCATGCAGGCGCTGTGGGCGCAGCCGCATGTGAGCTTCAAAGGGCACTGGCATACGATCGACGACGCCGGCATCAACCCGCTCCCGAAAGCGGGGAAAGTGCCGGTCTGGTTCGGCGGACATCACGATCGGACCCTGGAGCGTATCGCCAAACTGGGCGACGGCTGGATGCCGAACGCCTACCCGCCGGACAACGAGGCGCTCCAGATTCTCGCAAAATTGCGCGGGCTGACCGAGAAAGCCGGGCGCGACCCCGCGCAGATCGGCATCGAGGTCTGGGTGTCGATGGGAACGGGCAGCGAAGCCGATTGGCACAAAGAGGCACAATTCTGGAAAAAGGCCGGCGCCTCGCACCTGACCTTGACGACGACGTTCAACCGGCGGCATCACCGCCGGATTCCGGGGAAGGGGCTAGTCTAGCCGACCATCTCGCGGCGCTGCGGCGCTATCACGCCGCCGTCGCCGACGCGCTGTGAGCCGCCTCGAGCCTATTCGGGGTGGCCGCCATAGAGCACGGTGACGCCCCGACCGGCCGATCTGTGTGGAACGATGACGAGCGGCGCCGTGCGCGTGCCTGCAGCCGCGCCTCGCGCCGGCTCGAGGAGGATGCCGAAACGCCGCTTCGGGGCTGCCGGGACCGGATAGTTCGGGTCGATCGCCGGGACGATTTGGGCGCTGCCGGCGGCGACCCGCTGCACATAGCCGTTCGCAAAGCCCGCTTCGAGGGAGTTCGAGTTGTAGCAGGAGAGCGCCGCCTGCAAGGCCGGCTGGACCTGCGCGATCTGCCGGCGGGCGCGGGCGTAGCAATAGACGAGCACGGTGGCGGCGGCGCGCAGGTTGCGGCAGGGGTCGAACGCATCGGCGAGGCCGAGGCCGAGCGGGGCGAGATTGGCGCTGTTGACCTGGGCGAGCCCGAGATCGAGCCGATGCCCGGCGGCGAGGAGGGCGCGCGCCATTGTTTCCGCCTCGTCCCGGCTCCGCGGTTGCCGGACGAGCGGCGGCCCGCCGACAATGCCAATCGCCCAGGGGTTGAACGCCGATTCCGCGCGCGCGACCGCCGTCATCGTGACCGGCGCGACGGCGGGGGCGCAGGCAAGCGCGAGGGCGAGAAAAGGCGGCATGTCTCTTCCGCAGTGCGGCGATCGCAAGGCCCGCATCCTTCGCCATGCAAAGCGCCCGGTCAATCGCCGGCCGATTGCCGCGAGCGCAGCCTCGGCGCTAAGCTGCCCTCGATCGACCGGGGATAGGGGCGATGGGAATCGAGTTTCGGCCACTCGATCGCGGCTTTGGCGCGGAAGTCGTTGGCGCCGCAGCCAATCTTGCCGTCGACGAAGCGACGTTCCGCGACATCGAGGCGGCATGGTACCGGCATTCGATCCTCGTCTTTCGCGGCCTCGACATGACGCCCGAGGAGCAGATCGCCTTCACCCGGCGTTTCGGGGCCCTGCACATCATGATGCCGTCCGAGTTCAATCTCGAATCGCACCCCGAGATCTTCGTCGTCGGCAATGCGGAGAGCGAGGGAAGGCCGCTCGGCTTGCGCCGCGCCGGCATGGGGTTTCACACCGACGGCGAAGACAAGCCGGTGCCGAACGCCGGCTCGTTCCTCTATGCGCTGCAAGTACCGCCCACGGAGGGCGACACGATCTTTGCCGACATGTACGCGGCGTATGAGGCGCTGCCGGGGGTGGTGTGCGGCAAGCTCGCGGGGCGGCGGGCGCGGTTCAGCCGCAAGGCGCTGCACCATGTGCATTATCCGCATCTGCCGCCGCTCAGGGAGATCGAGAGCCTGCAGCGGCCGGACGTCTATCACCCGATCCTGCGCCGGCATCCGAAGAGCGGCCGGGTCGCGCTCTATATCGGGCGCTGGGCGTGCGACATCGAAGGCCTGCCGCACGAGGCGGGGAAGGCGCTCGTCGCCTATTTGCAGAAGTTCACGCGCCAGGACCGCTTTCTCTACCGCCATCGCTGGCGCATCGGCGACGCGGTGCTGTGGGACAACCGCTGCACGCAGCATTCGGCAACGCCCTTCGACGAATCTCGGTTTGTGCGGCTGATGCACCGCACCACGATCGAGGGCGAGGCGCCGGTGATGGGGTGAGGCGAGCGGAGATGCCGATGCAAAGCTTTGCCGCGAGCGACGGACTGCGCCTTGCCTATTACCTCGACGACTTCACCGACCCGTGGAAAGAGGCGCCGACCCTGTTGTTGCTGCACGCGGCGATGGGCAGCGCGAAGCGCTATTACGCCTGGGTGCCGCTGTTGTGCCGCGAATACCGGGTGGTGCGGCTCGATCTGCGCGGCCACGGCGCCTCCGGGCTGCCGCCGCGGGGCAGCGAGCTGACGCTGGCCCGGCTCGTCACCGATGTCGCCGAACTGCTCGATCATCTCGATTGCGCCAGCGCCCATATCGTCGGCAACTCGGCCGGCGGTTATCTCGCGCAGCAGCTGGCCATGACGCAGCCGGAGCGCGTCCGCAGCCTCCTACTGTTCGGCTCGACGCCGGGGCTCAAGAACAGCCAGGCGCCGAGCTGGATCCCGCAGATCGCGGCGAAGGGCCTGCGCGCCTTTCTCGCCGAGACGATCGCCGACCGCCTGCCGGTCGATCGGCTCGACTCGCTCTATGTCGAATGGTTTCTCGACGAAGTGGCCAAGAACGATCCCGGCTATATCGGCCGTTTCGTGCTGCTGATGGCGAGCTACGACTGGAGCGGGGAGCTGCATCGCATCCGCTGCCCGACCCTCGTCGTCGTGCCGGGAAACGAGCCGATCGGCTCGATCGCGAATTACGAGCCGTTCCGCAGGCTCGTGCCGGATGTCGAGATGCGGGTCTACGAGGGCGCGCCGCACAATATCTGCGATGCCTTTCCCGAGCGCTGCGCCGCGGACGTGCGCGATTTCTTGGCGCAACGCTTCCCCCCAACAGTCGAATAGAGGACCCGCCCGCATGACCGAGCCGACAACGAACGGCGGCGCGAGCGCCGAGCAACGGCGTTATTGGAATACGGTCGCCGGGCCGCGCCGCGTGCAGCACCACGAATTCATCGAGCGGCGCAATCGCGCGGTCGATGGTCTGCTGCTGGCGCATGCCGCCGCGGTTGCCGGCGAATCGGTGCTGGAGGTCGGTTGCGGCACTGGAGCGACGCTCTTTGCGCTGGCCGCCGCGGTGGGCCCGCGAGGCCGGGTCGTCGGGGTCGACATTTCCGAGCCGATGCTGAGCTTCGCGCGGCGCCGCATGGCCGAGAGCGGCCTCGCCAATGTGTCGCTTGTCCTCGCCGATGCGCAGACATACGGTTTCGAGCCGGCATCCTTCGACCTCGTCGTCTCGCGCTTCGGCGTGATGTTCTTTCCCGAGCCGGTTGCCGCTTTTGCCAATCTATGCCGCGCCGCCCGGCCGGGCGGGCGGCTCGCCTTTGCCTGCTGGGCGCCGATGGCGGAGAATCGGCACTGGCTCGTGCCCTACGAGATCGCGCTCGCCCGTCTCGGCCCGCCGGCGCCGGAGCCGGCCGGTGCCCCGGGGCCGATGTCGCTGAGCGACCCGGCGCGCGCGCAGGCGATCCTCGCCCGCGCCGGGTTCGTCGCGATCGACATTTGCCGCGAGCGCATCGAGATAGAGGGCGGCACTCCCGAGGAGGAGGCCGAGCACGTCTTTCAGATGGGGCCGACGGCGCGCCTCATCGAGGAGAAGAAGCCCGCCGAACCGATTCTCGAGACGCTGCGGCGGGAGATCCGCGAAGCGTTCGCGGCGCATGCCGCGGCCGACGGCAGTGTGAGGCTTTCCGGGACGATCCTATTGGTGACGGCGGGCCGGCCGGCGGAAGGATAACTGCCGCGAGGGAAGGGGCTAGACCGTCGCCGGTCTGGCCCCTTCCTGTTGGCTCCCCGGGCCGGACTCGAACCAGCGACCAAGCGGTTAACAGCCGCTCGCTCTACCAACTGAGCTACCGGGGATCAGGGCGCCCGATTCGCCGGGCGCGGGCCCCGCTGGAGGCCGGAAGCGGAATCGAACCGCTGTACGAGGATTTGCAGTCCTCTGCATAACCACTCTGCCATCCGGCCGGCGAGGGGTCATATAGTGGCCTCCCGCGCTCGCGGTCAAGCTCGCCCCGGGGAGCGCACGAGCATTCGAGCCCGCAGGTGCTGTTGCCGGGCCGCGGCGCGCTCCATATATTGGCTGATTCCCCGGCTGGTGAAGGTTGTCATATGGCCCGCGTAACTGTCGAAGATTGCGTCGTCAAGGTGCCGAACCGCTTCGAGCTGGTGCTGCTGGCGGCCCAGCGCGCCCGCGAGATCACCTCGGGCGCGCCACTGTCGCTCGACCGCGACGACGACAAGAACCCGGTCGTCGCGCTGCGCGAGATCGCGGACGAGACGATACACCTCGAACATTTGCGGGATTCGGTCGTGCGCGGCATGCAGAAGCACGTCGAGGTCGATGAGCCCGAAGAGAACGCGGAACTCGATCTCGATCAGTCGGTGTTCGGGGTTGCGGCGCCGCTTGCCGCCGCGGCCGAGGAGGACGAGGTGCTCGACGAAGACGCGCTCGACGCCGGGGCGCTCGACGAAGAGGCAGGCGAGGACGACGAACTCGACGCCGACGGCCTCGAAGAGGATCTCGTCGACAGCATGCTCCCGGCAGAGGACGAGATCGAGGGCGAGGATCTGCCGAGCAGCGACCTGCCGACCGATCTCGACGAGGACCTCTGAGCGCCATCGGCAAACCGGCACCGGAGGACGGCGCCTCGGGTGAGCTGGGCGGCGGCGCTTCCGGCCTGTCCGCTGGACGACGGCGATCGGTAAAAGACGGCGGCGCGCCCGTCATGATGCGGCAGTTCGAGCTGGTCGAGCTGGTAAAGTCATACGACCCGAACGCCGACGAAGTCGCCCTCAACCGCGCCTACGTCTATTCGATGAAAGCGCACGGCGCGCAGCGGCGCGCCTCGGGGGATCCGTATTTCTCGCATCCGGTCCAGGTCGCCGGCATTCTCGCGGGGATGAAGCTCGACGCGGCCTCGATCGTGACCGGGCTGTTGCACGACACCGTCGAGGACACGGTCGCCACGCTCGACGACATCGAGCGGCTGTTCGGGCACGAGATCGGCCGGCTCGTCGACGGCGTGACCAAATTGTCGCGCATCGAGCTGCAATCGGATCAGACGAAGCAGGCCGAGAATTTCAGAAAGCTCGTGCTCGCGATGTCCGAGGACATCCGGGTGCTGCTGGTCAAGCTCGCCGACCGCCTGCACAACATGCAGACACTGCGCTTCGTCGAGCCCGCCGAAAGGCGTCGCCGCATCGCGCGCGAGACGATGGACATCTATTCGCCGCTCGCCGAGCGGATCGGCATGCACCGGATGAAGGACCAGCTCGAGGATCTGGCCTTCGCCGAACTGTACCCGGACGCGCGCCACAGCATCGCCGCTCGGCTCGAGTTTCTGCGCGACAAGGGGGCGGGCGTGGTGCCGCGCATCATCAGCGAACTGGACCGTAAGCTGAAGGAGAGCGGCCTGGCCGGCGCCGTCGTTTCCGGGCGCGAGAAGTCGCCCTACTCGATCTGGCGCAAGATGCAGCGCAAAGACGTGACCTTCGAGCAGCTATCGGATGTGATGGCGTTTCGCGTACTGGTCGACAGCGTCGAGGATTGCTACCACGCGCTCGGCGTCATCCATTCGGCGTATCACGTGGTTCCAGGCCGCTTCAAGGACTACATCTCGACCCCGAAGCCGAACAATTACCGCTCGCTGCACACCGGCGTGATCGGTCCCGAGCGGCAGCGCATCGAGATGCAGATCCGCACCCGCGACATGCACGAAGTAGCCGAGCTCGGCGTCGCGGCGCACTGGACCTATAAGCAAAACGCCGGCAAGACCGAGGGGCCGCAATACCGCTGGCTGCGCGAGCTGCTCGACATACTCGACCACGCGTCGGGCCCGGAGGAGTTCCTCGAGCATACCAAGCTCGAGATGTTCCAGGACCAGGTGTTCGCCTTTACCCCGAAAGGCGACCTGATCGCGCTGCCGCGCGGCGCGACGCCGGTCGATTTTGCCTATGCCGTGCACTCGCAGATCGGCGACACCTGCGTCGGCGCCAAGATCAATGGACGTCTCATCCCGCTGCGCACCCAGCTGCACAACGGCGACCAGGTCGAGATCGTCACGTCGAAGGCGCAGACCCCCTCACCGACCTGGGAGCGCTTCGTCGTCACCGGCAAGGCGCGCGCCCGCATCCGCCGCTTCGTCCGCACCCAGCAGCGCGCGCAATATGTCGATCTCGGACGCGCGATCGTGCAGAAGGCGTTTCGTCACGAGGGCCAGGATTTCTCGGAGCGGCCGCTCGAACCGGTGCTGCGCAGCTTCAATTGTACGAGCATCGAGGACCTGTATGCCGCGGTCGGGCAGGGGCTCGTCACCGGCCGGGCGATCGTCAACGCGGTCTTCCCGCAGAGCCCGGAAGCCAAGACCAAGGTTGTCTCGCTGGCGCGAGCCCGGCGCAAGGCGCGGCCGAACGAGGCGGCGGTGCCGATCCGCGGGCTCATCCCGGGCATGGCACTGCATTTCGCCGGCTGTTGCCATCCGCTGCCCGGCGACCGCATCGTCGGCATCGTCACCACCGGCAAGGGCGTGACTATCCACACGATCGATTGCGAGACGCTGGAGAGCTTCGCCGACACGCCCGAGCGCTGGCTCGATGTCGCCTGGAGCAGCAGCGAGGCCGATCTCGTCCATGTCGGCCGCATCAACGTCACGATCGCCAACGAGCCGGGCAACCTCGGGGCGCTGACGACGGTCATCGGCAAGCAGGGCGGCAACATCAGCAATCTGAAGATCACCAATCGCTCGTCGGATTTCTTCGAGATCATGATCGACATCGAGGTCGCCGACGTGAAGCACCTGACCCTGATCATCGCCGCGTTGCGGGCGAACCCGGTCATCAACACCGTCGACCGGGCGCGCGGGTGAGCGCCGCGCGGCGGGCCGATCGCGCCCCGGTCCGATGATCATCGGCCTCGGCAGCGACCTGATCGACATCCGTCGCCTGGAACGGGTGATCGAGCGCTTCGGCGACCGCTTTCTCGACCGCGTCTTCACGCCCGTGGAACGCCGCAAATGCGAGGCGCGCGCCCATCCGGCGGCGAGTTATGCCCGCCGCTTCGCCGCCAAAGAAGCCTGCTCGAAGGCGCTCGGCACCGGCTTTCGCCGGGGCGTCTTCTGGCGCGATCTCGGCGTCGTCAACCTCCCCTCGGGACAGCCGGGGATGTTGCTGACCGGCGGCGCGCTGAAGCGGCTCGAGGAGCTGACGCCGCCCGGCATGACCGCGCGGCTCGACGTGAGCCTGACCGATGAGCCGCCGATGGCGCAGGCGATCGTCGTCATCAGCGCCGTGCCGAGACTTGGAAGCGCAGCGTTTTGACGCGGCGCGCCGGGTTCGGCCGGCACTCCCCTTGACTTGCAGCGGTGTCGTGGGCTTGATCCGGCGCCCCCGCCATATCTTAGAGACAACATGAGAAACTCGGGACAAAGGCCCGCTGCCGCGAAGAAGGCGAAGGGCGGCGTATTCGACACTGTCAAGACTGTCGTCTACGCGGTGCTGATCGCGGTCCTCGTGCGAACCGTCGCCTACGAGCCGTTCAACATCCCCTCGGGATCGATGATCCCGACGCTGTTGGTCGGCGATTATCTGTTCGTCTCGAAATTTTCCTACGGCTATAGCCGGTATTCGTTGCCGTTCGGGCTGCCGCTGTTCTCCGGAAGGATCTTTTTCCATCCGCCGCAGCGCGGCGACGTCGTCGTGTTCAAGCTGCCGACCGACAACTCGACCGATTACATAAAGCGCGTCATCGGCTTGCCCGGCGACCGCATCCAGGTGCGCGACGGCCAGCTCTACATCAACGGCACACTCGTGCCACGCAAGCGGATGGGCGACTATATGTACAAGGAAGACGGCATGAGCCTCCCGCTCCATCAATATATCGAAACCCTGCCTAATGGAGTACAGCACCGGGTTATCAAGATCACCGACAACGGCCCGATGAACAATACCGAGGTTTACACCGTGCCGCCACACGACTACTTCATGATGGGCGACAACCGCGACAATTCCGAAGACAGCCGTGTGCTGTCGGCAGTCGGTTACGTGCCGGAGGCGAATCTCGTCGGACGGGCGGAGTTTCTGTTCTTCTCGACCGACGGGTCGGCCCGCTTGTGGCAGTTCTGGAACTGGCCCTTCGCGATCCGCTACGGGCGTCTGTTCGAAGGAATCCACTAGCGTTGAGCTTGGACCCGCCCGCCTGGGAGCTGACGGAGGTCATCGGCTACGGCTTTACGCGGCCAGCGCTCCTCACGGAGGCCCTGACACATCCTAGCGCTCTGGGGCACGGTCATGGGCGAGGCGCGTCGCGGGCGCCGCGGAACCGCGGCTACGAGCGGCTCGAGTTCCTTGGCGACCGGGTCCTGGGTCTGGTCGTCGCCGATCTGTTGTGGCGCCGGTTCGAGAGCGAGCCCGAGGGTCACCTGACACGCCGGCACACGAGTCTCGTACGCCGCGAGACGCTGGCCCGCATCGGGCGGACGATCGGGCTCGGCCGCCTTCTGATCCTGTCGCCGGCCGAGGCCGCCGCCGGGACGGCGGACAATCCGGCGATCCTCGCCGATGTCTGCGAGGCGCTGATCGCGGCGATCTACATCGACGGAGGCTTTGCCGCCGCCGAATCCTTCATCCGGCGCTTCTGGGAGCCGCTGATCGGCGAGATGAGCGAGCCGCCGCGCGACCCCAAGACCATGCTCCAAGAATGGGCGCAGGCGCGCGGCCTGGGTTTGCCCGAATATGTCCTCGTCGACACCAGCGGGCCCGATCACGCCCTGCGGTTCACGATCGCAGCGAAGATCGACGGCTACGAAGCAGCATCCGCGACCGCCTCCTCGAAACAGCGGGCACAAGAGCAAGCGGCGGCGCGGCTGCTTGAAACCGTGGCCGAGAAGGGGCGGGAACCGGCAGACCGGCGCCGGAAATGAGCAAGCCCGTGACCCGCTGCGGCTATGTCGCGCTGATCGGGGCGCCGAACGCGGGCAAATCGACGCTGCTCAACCGGCTCGTCGGAGAGAAGATCGCAATCGTCACGCCGAAGGCGCAGACGACGCGCACCCGGTTGCTCGGCATTGCGATCGAGGGTCCGGCGCAGCTCGTCTTTGTCGACACGCCGGGGATCTTTACGCCGCGTCGCCGCCTCGACCGGGCGATGGTGGCCGCGGCATGGGCGGGGGCGATGGACGCCGACCTCGCCGTCCTCCTCGTCGATGCGGCGCGCGGCCTCGATCCCGACACCAGCGGCATCCTCGATCGCGTCGCCCGGCGCGGCGGCCTCGTCCTCGCGCTCAACAAGATCGACCTCTTGCGCCGCGAGCGGCTTCTCGGCCTCGCCGAGGCGCTGTCGCGAAGCGCCCGTTTCGAGCGCGTCTTCATGATCTCGGCGCTCTCCGGCGACGGCGTCGAGGATTTGCGGCATTACCTTGCCGAGAGCGTTCCACAAGGACCGTGGCTGTTTCCCGAAGACCAGCTTTCGGATGCGCCGGAACGGCTGATCGCGGCGGAAATCACCCGCGAGCAGGTCTTTCTGCAACTGCGCGACGAATTGCCCTACAAATCGACCGTCGAGACCGAAAGTTGGGAAGAGAAGCCCGACGGCAGCGTGCGCATCGGTCAGGTCATCTTCGTCGAGCGGCCGAGCCAGCGAGCGATCGTGCTCGGCGAGGGCGGGCAGCGTATCAAGGCGATCGGCGCCAAGGCGCGGGCCGAGATCACGGTGCGGCTCGGACGCCGCGCGCATCTCTTCCTCTTCGTCAAGGTGCGCGAGAATTGGGTCGAAGACCGTGAGCGCTACCGTGCATTGGGCCTCGATTACGACGTGTGATGCTCAGCGTCATTGCGAGCAAAGCAATCTCGGCGGGATTGCTGCGTTGCGCCTCGCGCTCCTCGCAATGACAAGGACACCAGTTAGAAATGCAATGGACTGACGCGGCATTTGTCCTGGCGGCGCGGCGGCACGGCGAGAGTGCGCTCGTTGTCGAGCTGTTGACCCGTGAGTACGGCCGCCATCTGGGGCTGGTGCGCGGCGGCCAATCGCCGAAGCGGCGGGCAGTGCTGCAGCCGGGAAACGAAGTCCGGGCGGTGTGGCGCGGCCGGCTGCCGGAGCATCTGGGGATGCTCGAATGCGAACTGGTGCGCGCGCATGCGGCCGGATTGCTCGACGACCCGCCACGGCTCGCCGCGCTCGCCGCCGCTGCTGCGCTCCTCGCCGCGACGCTCGGCGAGCGCGAGCCGCAAGCCGAAATCTTCGCCGGCTTCGCCCGGCTTTTGGCCGCTCTCGATTCGGGCGGCGGCTGGCCCGCGCACTATGTTGCCTGGGAATGCGAGCTGCTCGCCGGGCTGGGGTTCGGCCTCGACTTGCGGTCTTGTGCGGCGACGGGCGCGGCCACCGATCTGACGCATGTCTCGCCCCGCACCGGGCGCGCGGTGTCGCGGGCGGCTGCGGCGCCCTATCGGGACAAGCTGTTGGCGCTGCCGGAATTCTTGTGGCGCGATACGCAAGCCGACGGGCGCGCGATCGTGGACGGGCTGAGTCTTACCGGGCATTTCCTCTTACATCAGGTGCTGATGCCGCAGGGCTGCGGCCTGCCGGAAGCGCGCCGGCGCTTCGCTGCCCTGATGGAGCGCGCCGCGGCAGTTGGTATGATCGGCGCCTGAACCAGATTTTCCGTCGCGAGGCCTGAAAGCGATGCCCGTTACCGCCCTCTCCGGCGAGATCCGTGACATCGGCTTCGCCGAAGCGCTCGGCGAACGCTACCTCTCCTATGCGCTCTCCACGATCATGTCGCGCTCGCTCCCTGATGTGCGCGACGGGCTGAAGCCGGTGCATCGCCGCATCCTGCATGCGATGCACGAGCTGCGGCTCGACCCCGGTGCCGGCTATAAGAAATGCGCGCGCGTTGTCGGCGACGTCATCGGCAAGTTCCACCCGCATGGCGAGCTGGCCGTCTATGAGGCCCTGGTACGCCTTGCCCAGGATTTCTCGCAGCGCTACCCGCTCGTCGACGGACAGGGGAATTTCGGCAACATCGACGGCGATAACGCCGCCGCGATGCGCTATACGGAAAGCCGCCTCTCAGCGGTCGCGCGCGCGATGCTCGAAGGCATCGCGGAGAACGCCGTCGATTTCCGTCCGACCTATGATGGGGAGGATCGCGAGCCGGTCGTACTGCCGGGGCGCTTCCCGAACCTGCTGGCGAACGGCGCCTCGGGCATCGCGGTCGCCATGGCGACCAGCATTCCGCCGCACAATGCGGGCGAGTTGTGCGTCGCGCTGCTGCATCTGATCGACCACCCGGGCTGCCCGGTCGAGGAGTTGCTCGCGCACCTTCCGGGCCCGGATTTTCCGACGGGCGGCGTCCTCGTCGAGCCGCCTGAGGCGATCCGCCTCGCCTATGAGACGGGCCGCGGCAGCTTTCGCCTGCGCGCCCGTTGGGAAAGGGAGAGCCTGTCGCACGGGCTTTACCAGATCGTCGTCACCGAGATGCCGTATCAGGTGCCGAAGGGCCGCCTGATCGAACGGATCGCAGCCCTTCTCGAAGAGAAGAAGCTGCCGCTCCTCGCCGATATCCGCGACGAATCGACCGAGGATGTGCGTCTCGTCTTCGAACCGAAATCGCGCAACGTCGAGCCCGAGATGCTGATGGGGCAGCTCTTCCGCGCGAGCGAGCTGGAAGTCCGGGTGCCGCTCAACCTCAACGTGCTCGACCCCGCCGGGGTGCCGCGCGTGATGAGCCTCAAAGAGGCGATGCGGGCATTTCTCGACCACCGGCGCGACGTATTGCAGCGACGCAGCCGGCACCGCCTCGAAGCCGTCGCCCGCCGCATGGAGGTCTTGAACGGCCACATAGTCGTCTACCTCAACCTCGACGAAGTGATCCGAGTCATCCGCGAGGCCGACGACCCCAAGTCGGAGCTGATGGCGCGCTGGGAATTGAGCGAGGTGCAAGCCGAGGCCATTCTCAACATGCGGTTGCGCGCCTTGCACCGCCTCGAAGAGATCGCGATCAGGAAGGAGCTCGAAGGGCTCGTCAAAGAGGAGGGGGACCTTAAGGCGCTGATCGCCAGCGAGCGGCGGCAGTGGCGGGCAGTCGCCGAGGAGGTGCGCGAGACCGCGCGGGAATTCGGCGACGGCCCGGAAGGCAGGCGGCGCACCCTTCTCGCGCCTGCTCCGGAGCTTCCGGAGGGTTCCGCCGCCGCCTTCGTCGAGCGCGAGGCCGTCACCGTCCTGTGTTCCCAGAAGGGCTGGATTCGCGCGGTCAGGGGCCACACCGGTGTGGCCGCCGAGCAGAAATACAAGGAAGGCGACGGACCGCGCTTTGCGCTGCCGGCCGAGACCACCGATCGCATCCTCGTCTTTGCCAGCAACGGCCGGTTCTATACGCTCGGGGCCGACAGGCTGCCCGGCGGCCGCGGGCACGGCGAGCCGTTGCGCCTGATGATCGACCTGGCGAACGAGCACGATATCGTCGCGATGTTCGTCTATCGGCCGGGTCTCGAATTTCTCCTCGCCGCGAGCGACGGCCGCGGCTTCATCGTGGACGGCGAGGAGGCGGTCGCCCAGACCAGGGCCGGGAAGCAGGTTCTGCTGCCGGGCGCCGGCGTCACGGCCCGCCTGTGCGTTGCCGCGGCTGAGGGCGACGCGGTGGCGCTTGTTGGCGAAAATCGCAAGATGCTGATCGTCCGGCTCGAGGAGATCCCGGCGATGACCCGCGGGCGCGGCGTCATCCTGCAGCGCTACAAGGGGGGCGGGCTCGCCGACGGCAAGGTGTTCCACCTCGCCGACGGCCTGTCCTGGCGGCAGAGCGAGAACCGCACGCGCACCGAGACTGACCTGGGCCGCTGGCTGGGCCCGCGCGGCGGCGCCGGCCGGCTCGTCCCCAACGGCTTCCCGCGCTCGAATCGGTTTGGCTGAGGGCTGTTCCGATTGCCATTGCGAGCGGCGCGAAGCAATCTGCCGAGATTGCCGCGGCGCTGCGCGCCTTGCAATGACGGGTCTTTGATGAGGTAAGAGGGACGTGACCGAGTCGGCAATTCCTGAGGCAACGCTCGATGCAACGGGCCTCCTCTGCCCGCTGCCGGTATTGAAGGCGAAGCGGGCGCTTCGGCCGCTCGCCCCCGGCGCGGTGCTCGAGGTGCTGGCAACCGACCCCGGCGCGGTCAAGGACTTCGAGCATTTCTGCCGCGCCACCGGCAGCACGCTCCTCGAATCTTCGCAGCGTTCGGACGGGGTTTTGCGGTTTCTGTTGAAAAAAACCGGCTGAAGAGGAGGCGCCCATGGTTCCGATCATCACGACGCCGCGCCTGATCGCGGTCGGCGGCGGCGCCCTCGCCGAGCTGCCGGGCCTGCTCGGGCGCTTCGGGCTGAAGGCGCCGCTCTTCGTCACCGATTCATTCATCGCCCGCTCGGGCATGCTCGACCGCGCGCGTTCGCTCTTGGAGAGTGCCGGCATCGTCTCGCAGGTGTTTTCGGACACCGTCCCCGATCCGACCACTGCGGCCGTCGAGGACGGTGTGGCGCGCCTTGGCGAAGGGCAATTCGACAGCCTCGTCGCGCTCGGCGGCGGCAGCTCCATCGATACTGCAAAGGGCATGTCGGTGCTCGCCGCGAATGGCGGCAAGATGCGCGACTACAAGGTGCCGAACGAGATCTCGAAAGCGGGCCTGCCGATCATCGCCATCCCGACGACCGCCGGTACCGGCTCGGAGGTCACCCGCTTCACCGTCATCACCGCTACCGAAACCGACGAGAAGATGCTGATCGCGGGCCTATCCTGCTGTCCGCTCGCCGCGATCGTCGATTACGAACTGACCTTGACGATGCCGCTGCGGCTCACCGCCGATACCGGGATCGACAGCCTGACGCATGCGATCGAGGCTTATGTCAGCCAGCGCGCCAACCCCTATACCGACGGGCTCGCGAAGAACGCGATGGGCCTCATCGCGCGGCACATTCGCACGGCCTGCCGCCGACCGGACGACCGCCCGGCGCGCGAAGCGATGATGCTCGGCGCGACGACCGCGGGGATGGCGTTTTCGAACGCGAGCGTCGCGCTCGTGCACGGCATGAGCCGCCCGATCGGCGCCTTCTTTCATGTCCCGCATGGGCTCTCGAACGCGATGCTGCTGCCGGAGATCACCGCCTTCTCGGCGCCGGCGGCGCTCGAACGCTATGCCGATTGCGCGCGGGCGATGGGGGTGGTGGAAGAAGGCGAGGGGAGCCAGTCGGCGGTGGCGCGGCTCCTCGACGAATTGCGCCGCCTCAACGCCGATCTCGAAGTGCCAACGCCGAAGGCCTACGGCATCGACCGCGCGCGCTACGACGCGCTCTTGCCGGTGATGGCGAGCCAGGCGATCGCCTCGGGCTCGCCCGCCAACAACCCAAGGGTGCCGACGCAGGACGAAATCATCGCGCTCTACGAGCGCGTCTACGGCTGATCGAGCCTGATCTCGATGTCGCCGTCCCTGACGCGCACTGGATAGGTTCTCAGATCCTCGGTCGCCGGCGGAGCGAGCACCTTGCCGGTACGCACGTCGAAGCGCGCCGCGTGCAGCGGGCACTCGATCGCGGTGCCGTCGAGCCAGCCGTCGGAGAGGCGCGCGTAGGCATGCGTGCAGATGTTGTCGGTGGCGTAGAGCGTGCCGTCGCAATCGTAGAGCGCGATCTGCCGGCCGGCGATCTCGACGCCGAGAACCTCGCCCTCGGCGAGATCGGCGCGCCGCGCCGCATGGACCCACGAAATTTCGGTGGAGCTCATCGTCGCATCAGACGGAGGTGTCTTCGGAGAACGCCTTGAACGCGATGATCGTGAAGGTGTCCTTGATGCCCGGCAGGGTTTGCAGCCGCTCGGTCACGAAATGGCCGATATCGGCATTTTCGGGCAGATAGCATTTCATCAAGAGGTCGTATTGGCCGGAGATCGAATAGACCTCGGAGGCCTGCTCGATGCCGGAGACGACCTCGTCGGCAACCTCATACGCCTTGCCGAGTTCGCATTTGACCATGACGAAGATGGTTTTCATGGCGTCGCCCCCGCCGGGTTCGAATGCGCGTCACGCTCCCGATAATATACGCGGCGCGCGGGCGAGAAAGGCCGGCAAGTGATCGCCGAACCCGACGACCCGGCGATCCTCTTCCGGGCGTTCCCGCGGCGGCTGTCGTTCAGTTTCTGGCCGCTTCGGAAATGGCGTCACGTTCGATGCGGCGCCGTTCGCGGGCGTCGGTGCGGTGGCGGCGCGCGACGCTTGCCGTCGTGGGGGGGCACTTGGGCGGCTGCCCGACACGGCGCGGGATCGGCGCGGAGGATTGCCGTCGAAATCAAGGCTTGCCGCTTCTATCCCGTCGATCGTAATCGTCGGAATATCTTTGCCGATCAGCTTCTCGATGGCAGCGACGTACTTGCCGTCCTCGGGAACCGCGAGCATGAAGGAGCGGCCCTCGCGCCCGGCGCGGCCGGTGCGGCCGATGCGGTGGACATAATCTTCGGCATGGATCGGAACGTCGAAACAGAAAACGTGGCTCAGCCCCTGGATGTCGAGGCCGCGCGCCGCAACATCGCTCGCCACCAGGATGCGAACCTGGCCATTGCGAAAGCGATCGAGGGTCTCGGTGCGCTTGG
Source organism: Allostellaceae bacterium (assembly GCA_035934195.1). GTDB lineage: Bacteria > Pseudomonadota > Alphaproteobacteria > ATCC43930 > CGMCC-115725 > AP-15. Next base: position 17,714 of record DASYYD010000196.1, read on the forward strand.
GTTGCGGCATGTCGCCGTGCAGGGCGGCGGCATCGAGGCCCTGGCGGACGAGCAGGCGGTGGAGCAAATCGACATCGCGTTTGCGGTTGCAGAAGATGAGCGCGTTCTTCACATCCTCGGCGCGCAGCAGGCAGCGCAGCGCCTCGCGCTTGTCGGCCGTGGAGACGACAGCCAGCGACTGCACGACCATCTCGGCCGGCGAGGCCGGCGGCGCCACCGCGATCTCCTTCGGGTTGATCAGAAACGCGTCGGCGAGCTTTCTGATCTCGGGCGGCATCGTGGCCGAGAAGAAGAGGGTCTGGCGCACCTTAGGCAACAGGCCGACGATGCGCTCGACATCCGGGATGAAGCCCATGTCGAGCATGCGGTCCGCTTCGTCGATCACCAGGATGCGCGCGTCGCTGAGGATGATTTTGCCGCGGCCGTAGAGATCGAGCAGCCGGCCGGGCGTCGCGATCAGCACATCGACGCCGCGATCGAGCTTCTTTTCCTGGTCGGCGAAGCTCTCGCCGCCGATCAACAGCGCCATCGTCAGCCGGTGGTACTTGCCGTAGGTCTCGAACGCGGCGGCAACCTGCGTCGCCAATTCGCGTGTCGGCTCGAGGATTAAGGAGCGCGGCATCCGCGCTCTCGCCCGTCCAGCGCTCAGCGTATCGATCATCGGGAGCACAAAGCTCGCCGTCTTGCCGGTCCCGGTCTGGGCGCAGCCCAGCACATCCCGCCCCGCCTGGACGTGGGGGATCGCTTGCTCTTGGATCGGGGTGGGGGTGACGTAGCCGGCGTCGGAGACTGCCTGAAGGATCTCAGGCGATAGACCAAGTTTGGAAAAACCCATCGACAGATTGAAACCTTGCATGAAAAGTCGGAACAGCGCGTCCCACACACCTAAATGGGCAATGGCCCGCAGAAGTCAAACTGTTTCGCGTGATTAGTCATGTTCTTGTAACAAATCAGACTAGCGCGCCGCGGCATTAGAGGCCGGCGCGGCGGAAGTGCCGAGCGGCAGGGGGCCCTCAGCGACGGCGAAATTGCGGCCGCGGCGCCATCGGGGGCGCCGCGCGCTCGTCCTTGTGGCGGAAGTTGATCCGACCCTTCGAGAGATCGTACGGGGTCATCTCGACGGTGACCCGGTCGCCGGCCAGGATGCGGATACGGTTCTTCTTCATCCGGCCGGAGGAATACGCGAGCGTCTCGTGCCCATTATCGAGACGCACACGGAAACGAGCGTCAGGGAGTAGTTCGAGAACCGTGCCTTCAAATTCTATCAGGTCTTCCTTGGGCAAAGGGTTCTCCTTGGCAGCGCAGCCGGCGTGCGATCAAGCGAGCTGGAGGTTGACCGCCGAGACGCGGCCCCGCTGGCCCTGCTCCAGTTCATAGTTGAGCTTTTGGCCTTCGCGGAGATTGTCGAGCCCAGCGCGCTCCACCGCGGAGATATGAACGAAAACATCGGCACCGCCGCTCGACGGCTCGATAAACCCGTAGCCCTTCTGGGCGTTGAACCATTTGACCGTACCGGTGGCCATCGGCAGAAACTCCAGATCAGCATAAGGGCGTGCCGCGGCCGCGGCACGCATCGTACATCCTCGGGACAAACCCGAACGCATCGACGCGCACTAGTTAGGACGCGCGTCATCATTGTGCAAGTGATTATCAAACGTCGAGATCGCGGACAAAGCGGGCGTTTTTCTGGATGTATTCGAGACGCAGCTCCGGGCGGCGGCCCATTAGGGTCTCGACGAGCGCCTGGGTACGCGCGAGTTCTTGCCCCGGCAATGCGGTTGCCGGCGAAGCTGACGGTAGGGTGACGCGCAAGAGCGTGCGCTGCGCCGGGTCCATCGTCGTCGTTTTCAAATAGCGCGCCGGCATTTCGCCGAGCCCCTTGAAACGGCTGACCTCGACCTTGCCGCGGCCGGAGAAGGCAGTCTCGATCAGCTCTTCGCGATGCGCGTCGTCGCGGGCATAGAGCGTCGTCTCGCCCTGGCTCAAGCGATAGAGCGGCGGCAGCGCCAGGTAGAGATGGCCGTTCTCGACAAGTCGCGGCATCTCGCGAAAGAAGAAGGTCATCAGGAGAGCGGCGATATGCGCGCCGTCGACATCGGCATCGGTCATGATGATGACCCGCTCGTAGCGCAGCGCCTCCTCGCGGTAATGCGAACCCGAACCGGCGCCGAGCGCCAGCACGATGTCGGCCACTTCCTGGTTGGCGCGCATCTTGTCGGCGGTCGCGCTCGCGACGTTGAGGATCTTGCCGCGCAACGGCAGGATCGCCTGGGTTTCGCGGGCGCGCGCCTGTTTCGCCGAGCCGCCCGCGCTGTCGCCTTCGACGAGAAAAATCTCGGTGCCCTCGGCGCCCGCGCGCGTGCAGTCGGCGAGTTTGCCGGGCAGGCGCAGCTTGCGCGTCGCGGTCTTGCGCGCGAACTCCTTCTGCTGGCGGCGCCGCTGGCGCTCCTCGGCGCGCTCGGCGGCGCGGTCGAGGATCAGCCGCGCGCCGGCAGGGTCGGCGGCGAGCCAGTGATCGAAATGGTCCTTGACCGCATTCTCGACGAGCCGGCTCGCCTCGGGCGAGGCGAGCCGCTCCTTCGTCTGCCCCTGGAACTGCGGTTCGCGGATGAACAGCGAAAGCAGCATCGCGGCTCCGCCCGTCACGTCTTCGCCGATCGCCTGAGCAAGGCGCCGGTTGCCGACGAGCTCGCCATATCCCTTGATGCCGCGCAGCAGCGCGTTCTTCAGCCCCGCCTCGTGGCTGCCGCCGTCCGGCGTCGGGATCGTGTTGCAATAGGAATGGATGAAGCCGTCATCCTCGTCTTCCGGCCAGGCGACCGCCCACTCGACGCTGCCGCCCTCGGCGAAGCTCACCTGTCCGCAAAACGGCCGCGGGGCGAGCAACGCGCGCCCATCGAGGCTCGCCGCGAGAAAGTCGCTGAGCCCGCCGGGAAAATGCATGCGCGCCTCGGCAGGGACGCCCTCGGGGCGAGGCAGCGAGGGGTCGCAGCTCCAGCGAATTTCGAGACCGCGGAACAGATACGCCTTCGAGCGCGCCATCCGGTATAGCGTCGCCGGCTTGAGCGAAGCCTCCCCGAAGATTGCCGGGTCGGGGTGAAAGCGCAGCATCGTGCCGCGTCGGTTCAGCACCGGGCCGCGGTCGAGAAGCCCACCGCACGGCGCGCCGCGGCTGTAGGTTTGCGCCCAGAGGCGCCGGTCGCGCGCGACCTCGACTTCGAGCGCGTCGGAAAGCGCGTTGACGACCGACACCCCGACGCCGTGCAGCCCGCCAGAATGCCGGTAGACCTCGCCGCCGAACTTGCCCCCCGAATGCAGGGTTGTCAGGATGACCTCGAGAGCGGATTTGTCCGGGAAGCGAGGATGCGCGTCGACCGGGATGCCGCGGCCGTTGTCGCGTACCGTCACCCAATCGCCGGCGGCGAGTTCGATCTCGATTCGCGTGGCGTGACCGGCGACGGCCTCGTCCATCGCATTGTCGAGCACCTCGGCGACGAGATGATGCAGCCCGCGCTCGTCGGCGCCGCCGATATACATGCCGGGGCGGCGGCGCACCGGCTCGAGCCCTTCGAGGACCTCGATGTCCTTGGCGGAATAATCCTCGGCCGGCTTGGCGCCGAGCCTGTCGAAGAGATCGGGCATCCCCGGATTATAGGGAGCCGCCGGGGGGACGCAAGCAGGATGCAGTATTCCGGCCCGCTTGGGACAACAATATATTGGACCGGAGTTCAGCTTTAGCGCCGCGAGGCTTTGCTCGTAGCGGCGCGCCCGGTTTCGCGGAACTCTCCTGGACCGCGGGGGCTTTGTGGTGTGATGATGCACGACACGACGATGATGACCAACGAGCGCAAGATCTGGGAAGCCGCGTTGCTGCTGGTTCGGCAGCATGGCGCGGAAGCGGCGGAGGTGGCGCGCCGCGAAGCCCAGCGCTTGCGCGGCGAAGACGACGAGCTGACGCGGGTCGTGTGGTGCTGGATCGCTCGCTCGACGGCCGAACTACTGCGGCCGTGTCCGCAGGAAGACGAGCGGGTGCACTGAGGCGACGCACCGGGTCAATATGGCGTTTGCCGCCCCTGCGGCCCCTTCATTTCGCGCGGCGCGACCACGATATCTCACCCTGATCAACGGCACGCGGCGGAGACGAGGATGGCAGAGGGATTGTTCGGCCGGTTCGGCGGTCGCACGCAAGAGAAGGCATTTCCGGTCGAGAAAAGCGACGACGAATGGCGGCGCGAGCTGACGCCGGAGCAGTACCAGGTGCTGCGCCGGCACGGCACCGAGCGCGCCGGATCGAGCCCGCTCGACAAGGAATATGGCGCCGGCGCGTATCATTGCCGCGGCTGCGGCCAGCCGCTTTTCGCGTCCGACGCCAAGTTCAACCGCGGCACCGGTTGGCCGAGCTTTTGGGCGCCGATCGAAGACGCGATCGAGACCGCGGCGGACCGCAGCTTTTTCATGACACGGACCGAGGTCCATTGCCGCCGCTGCGGCGGCCATCTCGGGCATGTGTTCGAGGACGGTCCAGAGCCGACCGGCTTGCGGTATTGCATGAACGGCGGGGCGCTCGACTTTCATCGCGCGGAACCCGCGCGCGAGGCGCCAGCCGACGGGCGCAAGCGCTAGAGACGGGCGCAAGCGCTAGAGTAGCTGCAGAAGGTATCCGAACGGCAGATCGACCAGGAGGAAATAACCGTTCGCCATCAATAGGGTTGCGAGCCCGGCGACAAGCCCGCTCAGGCGCACGAGCGGACGCGAGGCGGCGACGATGCTGACCGAGCCGAGCACGATCGCAATCTGAAAAAGCGCTGCCGCGAAGGCAAAATTCGGGTCGCGCTCCTCGGCCCGCGCAAGCCGATGTTCCCAGCGCTGGGCTTCGGCGAGCAGCTCCTTCTTGCCGCGTCCGGTCGATTTGTCGCTCTCCTCGCGCGCGGCGGTCGCGCGATAGCGGGCGATCGCCGCGGTGGCCTTGTCGCGCGCCGCCGGCGGCATCTGCCCCGCCGCCGCGAGCACGGTTTCGAGTTGCGTGGCGGCGATCTCGTCGGCGGTTTGGCGCAAGTACTTCGCCTGGTAATAGGCATAGGCATCGGACGCCCGAATGTTGGCGCTCAGCATCTCCTTCGTCGCGTTCGAGCCGCCGAGCGAGGTGATCGACAGCAGCATGGCGACGACACCGACGTAAATCCCGGTGAGCTTGCGGAAATCGTCGTCGCCGAAAGTGTGCTGATGCTCGTGATGGACCTCTGGAATATCGGCCGATTCTACCACAGCGTCTCTCCTATCGCCTCAGGAGAGAGGACAATCAGGATCTCGGGGGCGACGTCAAGCGGCCATTCGCCGAAGCTTAACGGATCGTTAACCTGCGGCTTGTAGCGTAGCGCCGACTTTTTTCTTGGCGGCGTGGGACCGCTCGATGCTCGCCTCACTCGTCGTATTCGCCGCGCTCGGATCTGCCGTCGTGGCGTCCACCCTTTTCGCCGCCCGGGCGCTGCGACGCGAAGGGCGCGCCGCAGCGCGGGCGCGCGTCCGGGCCGCGGGTCTCGAGGGCCGCGTCGCGCTGCTCGACAGCACACTCGAGAACATCGGGGAAGGGTTGAGCGTCTTCGACCGCGACGGGCGCCTGGTCATCTGGAATTCGCGAATGGTCGAGCTTCTCGACCTGTCCGGGCAGATCGGCCCCGAGACGACGCTGCGTGACATTTTGCGGGTGCAGGCCGGGCGCGGCGATTTCGGTGAAGCCGATCCGGAGACCGAAGTCGCAGAGCGGCTCGAACGGTTTTATCGCGAGGTGCCGATCGTCAAGGAGCGGGTCACACCGATCGGGCGGATCCTGCAAATGCGCCGTCGCCCGATGCCGCAAGGCCGCGTTCTGACGGTCTACTCGGACATCACCGAGGTCAAAGCCTCGGAGCGCCGGCTGATCCAGGCGCGCAGCCAGGCGGAGCTCGCCAACCGCGCGAAAGGCGACTTCCTCGCGAATATGAGCCACGAGCTGCGCACGCCGCTCAACGCGATCATCGGGTTCTCCGAGGTCATCGCGAACGAAATCTTCGGCCCGATCAGAAACACGAAATACGTCGAATATCTGAAGGATATCCACGACAGCAGTCTGCACCTGCTGTCGATCATCAACGATGTCCTCGACATGGCCAAAATCGAGGCGGGAAGGATTGAGCTTTGCAAGGAGGCGGTGAATATCGGGGTCATCCTCGGCGATGCCGTACGCATGCTGGAGAAGCGGGCGGCGGCCAGCAATGTCGAGCTCGTCACCGAGCTGCCGGCGGACGACATCGTGCTGTGGGCAGACCAGCGCGCGATAAAGCAAGTGCTTCTCAATCTGTTGGCCAACGCGGTCAAGTTCTCGAATTCGAACGGGCGGGTCTACACTCGGGGGTTTGTCGAGCGGCCGGGCTCGATCATCATCGAGGTCGAGGATCACGGCATCGGGATGACCGAAGAGGAGCTGCAGCGCGCTCTGCAACCCTTCGGACAGGCAAAGGTGGTGACGACCCGGAACTACGGCGGCACCGGGTTGGGCCTGCCGATCACGAAGGGCCTCGTCGAAGCGCACCACGGGACGCTGACGCTGACGAGCCGGTCCGGTGAAGGAACGCGGGTGCGGATCACTCTGCCGATGCCGGATGCCTGGTTCACCCCCGAACGCGAGTCCTCGCCGATCGCGATCGCGGCATCCTGAGCCGTCTTCAGGCAGTATTTCGTGCGCGTGCGTCCTGCCGGGCGATGCGGAATAAAAAAATCGCCGGGGCGACGGCGATCGTCGCCGCCGCCATGATGCGAAAGCAATCGGCATAGGCTGCGAAGGCCGCCGCAACGGAGAGCGGAGCACCGGCCGTACCATTTGGAGCGCCCGCATCCGCCGCGAGGTGGGTCTGTAGCCGCAGTTGCAGCACCGCCGCCATCACGGCGACGCCGGCGGCGCCGCCGAGCTGGCGCAACAGGCTGTAGACGCCGGCGCCGTCGGTGCGCAGCTCGTCGCGCAGCGTCGCAAAGGCGAGGGTGCTGAGCGGGGTGAACAGCAACCCGACGCCCAAACCCTGCAGGGCACTCGCGCCGCCCAGCCAGACCGCCTCGTATGCGGCCGGGACCTGCGCCATCAGCTCGAACGCGGCCGCAGTCATCACTAATCCGATCGCGAGGAGGATGCGATGATCGACCCGATCGATTACCCGGGAGACCGCCAGCATAGTCAACAAGGTTACCGCTCCGCGCGGCGAAACTGTCAGCCCGGCCAGCGTCGCGTCGAAGCCGAGAGGCCCCTCGCCGAGAGCCGGCAACAGGACAATCGTCGTAATGAGCAACGCCCCGATTATGAAGGTGTAAAAGACCGAGGTAGAGAAATTCAGGTTCTTGAAGACCTCGAACCGGAAAAGCGCGAAACGGCCCCGCAATGATCGGACAGCGATCAGCAGCAAGGCAATGCCGGCGACTGCGGCTTCGATGGCGATCTCGGGGGACACAGCGGTGCGGCCGATGCTGCGCTCGAGGGTCAGCTGGAGGGCCCCGACCCCTAGAACCAACAGCAGGATGCCGATCCCGTCGATCCGGCCGGCGCCCGTCTCCGCAAAGCTTTGCGGAAGCCATCGGAGCCCGAACACCGCAATGGCGCCGAGCGGAAGGTTGATCGCAAAGATCCAACGCCACGAAGCAATGTCGGTGATGATGCCGCCGAGGGTCGGACCCAATACCGGGCCGGTCATGATCGTGGCTCCCCAAATCGCCAGCATGCGGCCATGATCGGGCTTGGCGTGGATGTCGAGGAGTGTCGCCTGGGCCAACGGTTGAATGATGCCGGCGGCGGAGCCTTGCAGCAGGCGCAAAATGATTATCGAGGTCGCCGAGGGCGCCAGCGCGCACGCCAGCGAGGTCAGGACAAAAAACGCGATCGAGCCGGAAAACAACTGCCGGGCGCCGTAGCGACGACGCAACCATCCGGCGAGCGGCGCCGTCACCGCGGCGGCGCACAGATAGCTCGTCATCACCCAGGAGCCGAGTTCGATGCCGCCACCAAAGCTCGCCTCGAGTCGCGGCAGGGCGACGTTGACGATGGTCAGGTCGAAGGCCTGCATGGCGGTGGCGACCATCAACGCGACGGTCGCCTGACGCCGAGCCGAAGCGGACAAGCCGCCGGTTTCGATGATCTCCAAAGGCTGACTATCGGAGGCGTGCGTCACCGCGGGAACCGAAAGGGCAGTGACCCGGGAAGTCCCCCGAAAGGCCGCCGGCAAGGCAGGCCGGTCGGACGGCAGGAATTCGACGGCGAAGCGTCTTGCCTCATTATTATCACCGCCCCCCGCCCCCTGCACCGCCACCCCGGCCGCCGCGCGTGAAACCCGCCCCATTCCCGATCGCGGCCGCAACGCTGCGATTCATCATCGATTAACCATTTGGCGGCTACGCTAAGCCAAGTTCGAAATGCTGTCGAGGATCGAGTGCCCCAAACTTGGAGCCGGTCGTGACGCACCTTACCATGCTGGTGACCTCGGATGGGCACTGGGTCGTCGAGGGCAGCCCGGACTTTTTCGAGGCGCTCGGCGATCCTGCGCCCGATTACGACGGTAGCCTTTTTGCCGTGAAGAATCTCGGTTTTATCAGATTCCAGGTAATCGACGGTTCGATCCTAGAGGTCGAATTGCATCCGCGTAATGTCGAGCTGCCGGCGCTCCTCGCGGTCCAGCAGCAACTCCACTCATCGCGCTGTAAGTTGTTTCGTATCAAGCACTTCGATACCGAATGGGCGTCCGAAATCACGTCGTCTGCGGAGCATGCGATCTCGCGCCTTTCTGAGCTATGCGCCCCGGCATTTTCCCCGCCGGTCAACAGCAAATACGTCGTCCAGCCGCAGGACTATTCTAAGCTGTTCATGAGCGAAGACACGCCGCTTCGACGGTTAGCTCAAAAATGGCAGATGTCTTTTGGCTATTTCAACGAATCGGTGATCCCTTTCGCGATCAAGCACCGCCTGCTGTCGCGAACCGTTATCGCCGGGGTGAGCGGCAGATCCGCCAGCCCCGTCTTTCGATTCATCGGCGACGGGTTTAGCTGGATGTCGGACGACTACCAGTTTTTCGGGATCGGTCAGCAGATCGAGAATCTTCCCGATAAGGACTATGGCGCCTGGCTTGCCGAATACTATAAATCCGTCGCCGCCACCGGCCAACCTCGATACGACGTCGTTACGGCGACGATCGAAAAGTCGCCGCCGGCTTCGGAGGTCTATCGAACGCGTTACGAGCGGCTGCTGC
>DASYYD010000201.1:0-7309 GCA_035934195.1 Allostellaceae bacterium
CGGAACTGGCCGCCCTCGGCGCGACGATCGGCGCCGACGTCCCGGTCTGCCTCTATGGCCGCCCGGCCTGGGTCGGCGGGGTCGGCGAATGCCTCGCCCCGGCCGAGGGGTTGCCGAAGGCGGACATCCTCCTCGCGAACCCGCGCGTGCCCCTGCCGACGGGCCCGGTCTTCGCCGCCCGCGAAGGCGCTTTCGGCGAGCCCGGGCGCTTTGCGCCGATGCCGCGGGATGCGGCGGGGCTCGCCCGCGCGCTCGGCCAGCGCCGCAACGATCTGACCGCGGCGGCGACCCGCCTCGTCCCGGAATTACCCCGCGTGCTCGCCCGGCTCGCGGCGCTGCCGGGCGCGCTCATCGCGCGGATGAGCGGCAGCGGCGCCAGCGCCTTCGCGCTGTTTCCCGACCGCGCCGCCGCCGAGCGGGCGCAGCGAGCGCTCGCCGCGGCCGAGCCCGGATGGTGGTGCGCGGCCGGCAGCCTCATTGCCGCAACCGGGCTTTCCCGATAGGGTCGCACGCATCGCGGTGGGGCGTAGCCAAGTGGTAAGGCAGCGGATTTTGATTCCGCCATACGGAGGTTCGAATCCTCCCGCCCCAGCCAATGCGGTTGCCCGCGAGTAGCCTTCATTCGGTCGGAGAGGGGCCGGTGTCCGAGATTGTCGTCAGCCGGCCGAAGCCGGGCGTCGCGGCGGTGACGATCGACCGCCCGGCGCGGCGCAACGCCTTGGACCGCGCCGCCTGGCGCGGGCTCGCCGGCGCTTTCCGGACCCTGGCGGCGGCGCCGGAGGTGCGGCTCGTGGTGCTGACCGGCGCCGGCGGGCATTTCTGCGCCGGCGCCGACATCAGCGAGTTCGCGCGGCTGCGCGCCGACAGCGCCAGCGGGGCGCTCTACGAGCGCGAGGTCGCGGCGGCCTACGAGGCGATCCGCGCCTTGCCGCAGCCGAGCGTCGCGGCGATCGCGGGGTACTGCGCCGGCGGCGGCTGCGCCATCGCGTTGTGCTGCGACTTCCGCATCATGCACGCGGGCGCGCGCTTCGGCATCCCGGCCGCCAGGCTCGGCACCGTCTACACGGTCGAGGAATGCCGCCTGTTGCTGACGGTCGTCGGCCTCGCCAACGCCAAGCGGATTCTCTACGGCGGCGGGTTTTTCGACGCCGCCGCCGCGCGCGAGATGGGCTTTGCCGACCGGGTGGTGGAGGGCGAGTTCTTCGAAAGCGCGATCGATTTCGCCGCGGACATGGCGGCGAACGCGCCGCTCGCGCTCGCCGGGACCAAGGCGATCCTGCAGGCGCTCGCCGACGGCGAGGAGGAGGGCCGCCGGGAAGAGATCGAAGCCTTGATCCGGCACGCCCTCGACAGCGAGGATTATCGCGAGGGCGCCGCCGCCTTTCTCGAAAAGCGGCCGCCGCAATTCACCGGCCGCTAGTGATGAAATGGCTCGGCGTCGATGTCGGCGGCACCTTCACCAGCCTGCGCCGCGCTGTCGTCATCTAAACGAGGGGCAAGCCGTGAAACCGCTCGAACCCCAATTCCTGCCAGCCGGCATCCGCTCGCGTTTCCTCGACGACGTCAATGGGCTGCGGGTGCACATCCTCGAAGCCGGGTTCGAGAGCCCCAGCCGCCCGCTCGTCGTCATGCTGCACGGGTTTCCGGAGATCGCCTATTCCTGGCGCAAGGTGATGCCGGCGCTCGCCACCGCCGGCTGGCATGTCGTCGCGCCGGATCTGCGCGGCTATGGCCGCACCACCGGCTGGCTCGCCGATTACGATGCGGATCTGCGGCCGTTCCGGATGCTGAACGTCGTGCGAGACACGCTGGGCCTCGTCTTCGCGCTCGGGCAGCGCCGCGCCGCCGCAATCGTCGGGCATGATTTCGGGGCCGGCGTCGCGGCCTGGTGCGCGCTGGTGCGGCCGGACGTGTTCGGGTCGCTGGCGCTGATGAGCGCGCCCTTCGCGGGGCCGCCGGACCTGCCCTTCGACAGCGACGGCAAGCCGCCCTCGGCGCCGGCGAGCCCCTCGATCCACGAGGCATTGGCAGGACTGCCGCGGCCGCGGAAGCACTACCAATGGTACTATTCGACGCGGCCCGCCAATGCCCAGATGTGGCACTGCAAAGCGGGCGTGCACGCCTTCCTGCGCGCCTACTTCCACCACAAGAGCGCCGACTGGAAGGAAAACCGCCCGCATCCGCTCGCCGCGTGGAGCGCCGAAGCGCTGGCGACGATGCCGACCTATTACATCATGGACCTCGCCGACGACATGCCGGCCGCGGTGGCGAAGGAGATGCCGTCCGCCGCCGAGATCGCCGCCTGCCGGTGGCTGCCCGACCGCGAGCTCGCCGTCTATGCCGGCGAATACCGGAGAACCGGCTTCCAGGGCGGGCTCAACTGGTACCGCTCGCGCACCGGCGGCGCCTTCGAATCGGAGCTGCAGCTGTTTTCCGGCCGCACGATCGACGTGCCGTCGATCTTCATCTCGGGCAAGAGCGATTGGGGCGTCCACCAGCGGCCGGGTGCCTTCGAGCGCATGCAGGAGACCGCCTGCACGCGGATGGCCGGCGTTCACCTCCTCGACGGCGCCGGGCATTGGGCGCAGCAGGAACAGCCGGAAGCGGTCGCGTCGCTGTTGATCGACTTCCTGCGCGCGGCGGCGGCCGGTTAGCCTCTAGACTGGGCTTCTCAGCAGGAGGGCGGAGGGTCAGCCGACGATCGATGTCCAGGTTCACGCCTACGAACGAAACCACCCCGGCCGCCCGTGGGCCGGCACGCTCGTCGGCCCGGAAGAGGTGACGGGCGACCAGATGGCCGCCGCCATGGACGCGGTCGGCGTCGACGGCGCGATCCTCGTCTCGCCGTTTTCGATGTATCGCTTCGCTGCGAGCTATGCGCTCGCCGTTTATGCGGCGCACCCCCGCCGCTTCCGCCTCGTCAAGCCGGTCGACCCGAGCGACCCCGCCGTCGCCGACACGGTCGCCGACTGGGCCGCGACCGCAGGCGCGGTCGGCATCCGCGTGATGCTGCGCGACGAGGTGTCGAGCGACCCCGCCGACCCGGGGATCAACCGCGCGCTCGCCGCGGCGGCACGGCATTCCTTGCCGGTGAACCTCCTTTGCTGGGGGCGGCTCGAGCAGACCGCCGGGCTCGCCGCGCGCAACCCCGACACGCGCCTCGTCATCGACCATCTCGGGCTGCAGCAGCCGTTCGAGCCGCCGCCGCCGGCGCAGCCCTTCGCGGCGCTGCCGCAGCTCTTGGCGCTCGCCGCCTGCGACAACGTCGCGGTCAAGGTGAGCGGCGCCTGCACGCTGTCGCACCAGCCCTTCCCCTACCGCGACATATGGGACCCGCTCGGCCGCATCTTCGACGCCTTCGGCTTCGATCGCTGCATGTGGGGCACCGACTGGACGCGGGCCGTCAAGCTCTTGACCTACGAAGAGGGGGTCGAGGCGTTCCGCGTCACCGATCGCCTCTCCGAGCGCGAGCGCGCCCTCCTGATGGGCGAGACGCTGCAGCGGATCTATGACTGGCCGTCGTGACGCTCCCCTTCGCGGGGCGCGATAAGGGATGTAAGCTTTCGCTCTCACGGTCTGGGCACGAGCGGGGCGATGTCAAGCTTGCGTGCGAAGGGCGGGCGGCCGGCGCTGCGGCATTATTTGGCATATGCGGCGTTCTTGCCGGCGGCGCTGTTGGGCGCGGCGGCCTTGCTGTCCGGCGCGGCGCCGCCGCAGCCCGACCCGTTGACCGGACAGCTTCTCGTCGCCACCCCGTCGATGCAGGATCCGCGCTTTTACCACGCCGTCATCCTGATGGTCCGGCACGACCAGAAAGGCGCCCTCGGCATCGTCATCAATCGGCCGATCGGCATGCGCCCGCTCGCCGAAATCCTCAAGGCGACCGGCGACAAGGCCCTGGGGATCGAGGGCAAGGTGCGGGTCTTCGCCGGCGGGCCGGTGCAGCCCGAACTGGGCTTCATCATCCACAGCACCGACTACCGGCGCCCGCAGACGCTCGCCATCGACAAGCATGTGGCGATGACCTCGAACCGGCAGGTCCTCGTCGACATCGCCCACGACAAGGGGCCGAAACAGAGCCTCATCGCCTTCGGCTATGCCGGCTGGGGGCCGGGGCAGCTCGACGGCGAGCTGGCGCATCACGACTGGTACACGACCCCGGAAGATCCGAAGCTCGTCTTCGAGACCGACCGCGCGAGCCTGTGGGAGGACGCCAAGGCGCGCCGCACCCGCGAGCTGTGAGGGCGCGGGCTCACAGGAGCCGCGCTTCCTCGGCGAGCGGGCCGAACAGCCGCCGCCAAGTTTCGTGCCGCCGTTCGAGGCGCCGGATTTCGCGTTCGGCGGCCCGCCGGCGCAAGCGTTCGCGGTCGGCGGCGCCGACGTTCGCCTGCGTCGGCAACAGGCACGCCGTCGGGCAGCGCGTCACGCCCCGGGTGCCGAGGAAAGCGGCGATGGCCGCGTCGTAATCGCTTTTCGTCACCGGTCTTCTCCTCGCCTCTGCGCCCTTGGGCACCGCACGCCGTCAATATCGGGAAAAAGACGGTGCGGCGAAATCCGGTTTTCCCCGTAGGGAATATCCCCCAGCGGCGCTGTTCGCCGGCCGATCGGTAAGGGAATATACCTAGACGCGCCGCCGGCCCGCCTTTACCGCGGCAGCCGCGGCGGCTTAGTCTTGCCGTTCGGAGGGCCTCGAATGAGCTACGCCGCACCCGTCGCCGAGATGCGCTTCCTCGTCGAGGAACTGGCCGGGCTCGAGGACCCCGAACTCGCCGAGGCGATCCTCAAGGAGGCGGCCCGCTTCGCCGAGACGGTATTGGCGCCATTGAACCAGCCGGCCGACCGCGCCGGCAGCCGGCTCGAAAACGGCGTCGTGCGCACCCCGCCGGGTTTCCGCGAGGCCTATGCGCAATATGTCGCGGGTGGCTGGAACGGGCTTGCCGCCTCGCCCGAGCACGGCGGCCAGGGCCTGCCGGCCTCGCTCGCCGTGCCGGTCGCCGAAATGTGGAGCTCGGCGGCGATGAGCTTCGCGCTCTGCCCGCTCTTGAATTGGGGCGCGCTCGAGCTGCTCGCGGCGCACGGCTCGCCGGCGCAGAAGGCGCTCTATCTCGACAAGCTCACCTCGGGGGAATGGACAGGGACGATGAACCTGACCGAGCCGCAAGCGGGCTCCGACCTGGGCGCGCTGCGCACCCGCGCCGTGCCGGCGGCCGATGTTCCGGGCGGCGAATTCTACCGGATCACCGGGCAGAAGATCTTCATCACCTACGGCGACCACGACCTTGCCGACAACATCGTCCACATGGTGCTGGCGCGCACCCCCGAGGCGCCCTCCGGCAGCCGCGGCATCTCGCTCTTCATCGTGCCGAAATTCCTGCCGGCGTCGGACGGACGGACGGGAGAACGGAACGCGGTGCGCACCTTGCGGCTCGAGGAGAAGCTCGGCATCCATGCTTCGCCGACCTGCGTCCTCGCTTTCGAGGAGGCGCTCGGCTGGCGTGTCGGCGAGGAAAACCGCGGCCTCGAAGGCATGTTCACGATGATGAACAGCGCGCGCCTCCATGTCGGGGTGCAAGGCGTGGCGATCGCCGAGCGGGCCTATCAGAGGGCGCGCGATTTCGCCGGCGAGCGCGTGCAGGGCCGCCCGCTCGGCGCCCCGCCCGCGGCCGAGGCGCTGCCGATCATCCATCACCCGGATGTGCGGCGCATGCTTTTGTGGATGCGGGCGGCGAGCGAGGCGATGCGGGCGCTCGCCTACTACACGGCGGCGACGATCGACCGCTCCCGCGCCGCGCCCGACCAGGCCGCGCGCGAGGCCGCCTCCCGCCGCGTCGACCTCCTGATCCCGGTCGTCAAGGCGTGGTGCACCGATCTCGCGGTCGCGGTCGCCTCGACCGGGCTGCAAGTGCATGGCGGCATGGGCTACATCGAAGAGACCGGCGCCGCCCAACATCTGCGCGACGCCCGCATCCTGCCGATCTACGAGGGCACCAACGGCATTCAGGCAAGGGACCTCGTCGGCCGCAAGCTCGCTGGCGACCGTGGCGAGGCGGCGCGCTCCCTCTTCGGCGAAATGCGCCAGACGGCGTCCGCGGCCGCCGGTTCTTCCGCCGCCGGCATGGCCGGCATCGGCCGCACGCTCGCCGCCGCGATTTCGACGGCCGAGAGCGCCACCACACATCTGTTACAGGTCGAACCCGCGGCGGCCGCGGCCGGTGCGCGGCCTTATCTCGAACTCTTCGGCGCCGTCGCCGGCGGCTGGCTGCTGGCGCGCCTGGCGCTCGCCGCCGAACGCCAAATTGCCGCAAAGGCGGACGACAGAGGCTTTCTCGCCGCCAAATGCGCGACCGCGCGGGCCTATGCCGAACAGTTCCTCGCGCTCGCTCCGGGCTACCTCGCGGCCATCCAGGGCGGCAGCGTACTGGACTTTCCGCTCGACGCATTCTGAAGCCGCAAGGCCGTGCCCCTTTCCACGAGACCCGCCGCGCGGGGGGCCGAAGACTCTCGTGCCGCGCCTCTCTCCATGACCGCGTGAGGGTTTTCGTTGCCGCTCGCGCAGCCGCCGTCCCGCCGTCCCGCAGCACCGCAATTGCGGCGCGACGACATCCGCCTCGGCATCCTCTACATGCTCGCCTCGGTGTTCCTGTTCTCGCTGCAGAACGTCACCGTCAAGTGGCTGGCGGAGCGCTATCCGGTCGCCGAGATGGTGTTTTTCAGGAGCGCCTTGTCGCTGCTGCCGGCCACCCTGCTGGTCTGGCGTGCCGGCGGCGCCTCGGTCTTGCGCACAAGGCGATTGAAGGGCCATCTCTTGCGCTCGGCCTTGTGGGGCGGCTCGCTGACCGCTGCCTTTCTGTCCTATCACCTGTTGCCGCTCGCCGACGCGATCTCGCTGTCCTTCGCGGCGCCCCTCTTCTTGACCGCGCTATCCTGGCCGCTCCTCCACGAGGCGGTCGGCAAATACCGCTGGAGCGCGGTTCTCGTCGACTTTGTCGGGGTCCTCGTAATGGCCCACCCGACCGGCGGCGGCAACGCGCCCGGCATCGTCTACGGGGTTCTCAACGCGCTCTTCGGGGCATTGGGCTCGATCGCGGTCAGGGGCTTGAGCCGCACCGAATCGAGCCAATGCGTCGTCTTCTACATGGGGCTCTTCATCGCCCTCTTCGCGCTGCCGGCGTTGCCGTTCGTCTGGGTGCGCCCGGACTTCCTCGATCTCCTCGGGCTGATCTCGCTGGGCCTCGTCGGCGGGGTCGGGCAATACTGGACGACGCAGGCCCTCTTCTACGCGCCGGCGGCGGCGGTGGCGCCCTTCAAC
>DASYYD010000221.1:0-1881 GCA_035934195.1 Allostellaceae bacterium
CCGGGCGCGTGACGCAGGCCGTCTTCACCGGCACGAGCATCGCGCAGGGGATGACGCAGGAGGAGCGGGCGCGAACGCTCGCGGCCCGCGAAGCAATGATCGCGCGCGGCAGCTTCGCCTTCGCCGCGCGCACCGAAGCGCTGCTCGGCTCGCGCGCCTCGCCCCAGACGCGGGCGCTCATCGAGCATACCTTGCGGGCGACCAACGGACGCGGCTTTCTGCAGGCGGCGCGGTTCATCGCCGCCGCCGACATGCCGCCCGTCGGCGCCGGCCTCTCGATGCCGCTTCTCTTGATCCAGGGCGCGGAGGACCGCGTCGCCCCGGCCGAGCGCAATGCGGTGCGGCTGAAGGAGGCGGTGCCCGACGCCCGGCTGATGATGCTCGACGGCTGCGGCCACCTGCCCGAAGCCGAGATGCCGGAGCGCGTCAACGCCCTGCTGCGGGAGTTCCTCGCAGGCGCGGGATGATCTCGCGGGCGATCAATTCGACCTGGTCCATGCGGTATTTGTAGGGGATGAAGATCAGCTTCTGCACGCCGACGGCGAGCTGGGCGCGCAGCTTTTCGACGCATTCATCGACCGTGCCGATGACCGCCGAATCCTTGGTCGACTGGCTCCACGCCGCATAATCCCACTCGCTCGTCAGCCATTCCATCATCGGCGCCTCGACCTCCTCGCGCCGGCCGACATAGATCGCGAGCTGGTTGGCGTTGAGGAGCGAGGCCGGGTCTTTCCCCGCCTTTTCGGCGAAGCCTCGCACCTTCGCCCAGGATTCGGCGAAGCTCTGCGGCGTGTAGAAATAGGTAAGCCAGCCGCCGGTCTGCGCCGCGCGGTCGAGCACGCGATCGACATAACCGCCGATCAGGATCGTCGGCATGCGCTCGCCAAAGGGCTTCGGCGACATCGCGGCCTGCCGCAGATTGTGCGGGCCGTAGGCGCCATCGACCTGCGCCTCGGTGAAGAGCCGCCGCATGATTTCGAGGTTGCGGTCCATGATCCGACCGCGCTCGTTGAATGGCACGCCGACCGCGTCGAACTCGCGCTTGTACCAGCCGGAGGCGAGGCCGAGAATGAGGCGCCCTTCGGCGATGCGGTCGAGGCTCGCCACTTCCTTCGCCAAGACGACCGGGTTGCGCAATGGCAGCACGAGCACGCCGGTGCCGAGCTTCACCCGGCTGGTGCGGGCGGCGATCGCCGCGAAGAGGGAGAGCGGTTCGAGGATCGGAAAGGGCGGGTCGACGCCCAAGAGGATGTGGTCCCAGGCCCACAGTGAATCGAAGCCCAGTTCCTCGGCCCGCACGGCGTATTGGATCAGCGCCTTCGGGTCGGGCATTTCCGGATAAGTCGTGAAATTGCGCAGCGCCAGGCCGAAGGTGTTGGTCAGTTCTGTCATCTTGCTTCCTTGAAAATTCACCACGGAGACGCCGAGATCACGGGCAGTGCTGTCATTGCGAGCGCAGCGAAGCAATCTCCACCAGATTGCTTCGTCGGCCTTGGCCTCCTCGGAATGACAATTTCTTTCTCCGTGCCCTCTGTGTCTCTGTGGTGAAATTCATTCACGCGGTGTAGAGCCGGTCGGGGTCGAGGTTGCGCAATACCGCGAGCTCCCGCTCGCTCGGCGGCGCCGCCTGCGACAGATCGGGCGAAATCGTCACCTCGAAGCCGGTATTGTCCTGGACCCGGGTAACATCGACGCCGGGTTGCAGGGCGAGAAGCGTCATGCGCTTCGAGCTTTGGTCGAAGCCGAAGATGCCGAGATCGGTGACGACGCGGAACATGCCGCCGCGGGAGAGCCCCGCCGCGCGCCGGCTGTCGCCGCCGTCGAGAAATCCCGGGCTGGTGACGAAATCGACCTTTTCGACAAAGCGGCGCTTCTCGTGCT
>DASYYD010000227.1:0-19520 GCA_035934195.1 Allostellaceae bacterium
GGCGCACCGGGCCCGGGGCGTAGCTGCCGTGCGCGAAGAGGCACTGCACGTCGGGCGCCGCCGATTCCGGGAGCACCTTGACCGAGGCGGCGACGAGCGAGGCGGCGTAGGTCAGCATGCCGGTGCCGGTCGCCGGGTAGCGCGCCACCTCGGCCGCGAAGCGCAGCCCGCGCGAGCTTTCATTGAGGCTGCGCGCGCCCGTCGCCGCGCAGGAAACCCGCGCGAGGTAGTGGTCCTGCAAATTCTTGCCGACGCCCGGCAACGGATGGGTGAGCGCGATGCCGACGCGCGCGAGATGCTCGGGGTCGCCGACGCCGGAGAGCTGCAAGATGTGTGGCGAGCCGATCGCGCCCGCCGCGAGGATCACCTCGGCGGCGGCGTCCGCCCGCTCCGCCGCTCCGCCGCGCGACAGCTCGATGCCGACGGCGCGGCCCCCCTCGATCAGCACGCGGTGCACGAGCGCGCCCGTCACCACGGCGAGGTTGGGGCGCTTCATCGCCGGGCGCAGATAGGCGCGCGCCGCGCTCTGCCGGCGCCGGCCGCGGCGCGTCTGCTGCACCCAGCCGATGTTGGGCGGCGCGCCCGGCGGTAGGCGGTTGACGTCCTCGTGGTATTCGAGCCCGAGTTCGACGCCGGCCTCGATCATCCTTTGGCACAGAAGCGGCCGGTCGGCGATGCGCGAGGTCAGGAGCGGTCCGCCCGTGCCGTGGAATTCGTCCTCTTCGCCCTCCCAGCTTTCCGCCTTCTTGAAATAGGGCAGCACGTCCTCCCACGACCAGCCGCGGAGGCCCTGCTGCGCCCAATGGTCGAAATCCTCGGGCTGGCCGCGCACGTAGATCATGCCGTTGATCGAGGACGAGCCGCCGAGCACCCGGCCGCGCGGATAGGAAATGGCGCGGCCGGCGGTGCCGGGATCGGGCTCGGCGCGGAACCCCCAGGTGAGGCTCGGATGGTCGAGCAGCTTCATATAGCCGGCCGGGACGTGAATCAGCGGG
Organism: Allostellaceae bacterium; assembly: GCA_035934195.1. GTDB lineage: Bacteria > Pseudomonadota > Alphaproteobacteria > ATCC43930 > CGMCC-115725 > AP-15. The sequence continues at coordinate 996 of DASYYD010000227.1, forward strand.
TTCCAGTCGCGCCCGCCCGCCTCGATCAGGAGGACGCGCGTCTTCGGCTCCTCGCTGAGGCGGTTGGCGAGGACGCAGCCCGCCGAGCCGGCGCCGACGATGATGTAATCGGCCTGCATGATTTCCTCGCTCAGATTGCTTCGCCGCTCCGCTCCTCGCAATGACAACCGGGCGTCATTGCGAGCGAAGCGAAGCAATCTCGATCAGGAAAGTCGGCTTACTCCGCCGCGGCCCGCGCCGGCTCGATGAAGCGCGACACCCATTTGTTGCGGCGCTTCAGATTGGCGCGGTACATCGCCTCGAACTCTCGCGCCGGGAAGGAATCGGTCGAGGCGCGCTCGACGAGCGCCTTGCCCCAGGCGTGAAGGCGCGGAAATTTCTCGATCGCGCCGAGCCCCTTCACCCGGTCGAGGAAGAAATAGCGCTGCAGGAAGGGGGCGTATGCCGCGTCCACCAGGGAATAGCGCGCGCCATTGAAAAAGGGGCCGGCGCCCTGATTTTCGAGGGCCTTTTCGAGCCGCTCGAAGACGGTCGGGATGCCGGCCGCCGCCTTCTCGTATTCCTCTTCCGTGTCGGCGTAGGCGGTCGCGGTGACCGCCGATGCGAAGCTCGGCACGTAATCGGTCCAGGCGCGGTTGACGGCGCGCTCGACCGCGTCTTCGGGATGCAGCCGCGGCGCGATCGTCTCGTCGAGGTATTCATTGATCGCATTCGATTCGAACAGCGAGATCTTGTCGTCGATGCGCAATACCGGCACCTTCTTGTGCGGCGAGATCGCAAGAAACCAATCGGGCCGGTTGTCGGGCTCGATGTGGCGGAACTCGAAATCGACCGCCTTCTCGCGCAGCACGATGGCGGCGCGCTGCACCCAGGGGCAGGTCTTGAAGCTGACGAGGAGATAGTGGGGCATCGGCGTCCTCCGGTGAGTTTCCCTGCTGTCCCGGCGATGATGGCACGAGGGCGGCGGCGCAGGTAAGGGGTAATCAGCCGGGAACGACGCCGCGCGCCGCCCAGGCGCTGGCGGCGAGCGAGCGCGGGCCGTCCGGCGCGCCCGACAGATAGGCGGCGCGGACGAGCCTCTCGACGGCGCTGCGACGCGGCGGGTCGAGCCCGGCGACATAGCCGCCGACCGGCCCTTGCCCGCCCAAGAGCGGCCGCCAGTAATCGGCGAAATTTTCGTAATCCATGCGGATCGTCAGGGAGGCCCGCTCGATCCGCAAGAGCCCCGCCCGCTCGAAGAGCCGCGGCAATCCGTCGGGGAGCGCCAGCGGCGCCGAGAAGAGGCGGTCGCGGCGGCGCGCGGCCTCAGGATCGATGCCGGCAGCGCTGTCCCACAGGAGGCGCTGGTAGACGAGCCCGCCGCGGAAGTCCCAGATGCAGGCGGCGACGACCCCGCCCGGCCGCGTCACACGGCGCAACTCGCCGGCCGCGAGATTCGGGTCGGCGGCGAAATTGAGCGAGAGTTGCGCCGCGGCACCGGCAAAGCGCCCCGTTTCGAAGGGCAGCCGGCAGAGATCGCCGACCGCGAAGGCGAGCCCCGGGGAAGCCGCGCGCGAGCGGGCGAACGCGACATAGGGCGCAGCGATGTCGCTGCCGAGAACCGGCCGGCCGGGCCACCGCCCGGCCATCGCGAGGGCGAGGCTGCCGGTGCCGCAGCCCGCGTCGAGCAGCGCCCCTGCCGCCCCGAACCGCGCGAAATCGAGAAAGGGCGCGGCGAGCCGGCGGCTCCAGCGCCCGAGGAAAACCTCATAAGCCGCGCCGTCATTTGCCCGGTAGGAGGAATTGTGTTTCGGCACCGCCCTTCGTTTCACCGTCATTGCGAGCGCAGCGAAGCAATCTCGGAGATTGCTTCGTCGCTCCGCTTCGCGCAATGACGGCCCACTGGCGGAGCGTCATATCCGACGGTATATATCGATCCCTCAAGAAGAGGGAGTACCGATATGCGAACTAGCCTTCCGGTCATACGGCCGGCCCTCTGCGCTCTCGCCGTGCTCATGCCGCTCGCCGCGGCGCGGGCCGGGCAGACGATCGACGTGCTCTACGCCGGCTCGCTCGTCAATCTGTTGGAGCGCGGCGTCGGGCCCGCTTTCGACAAGGCCAGCGGCGACCGGTTCCGCGGCTATGCCGGCGGCTCGAAACAGCTCGCGAGCGAGATCAAGGGACGGCTGCGGCATGCCGACATCTTCATCAGCGCCGCCCCGAAGGTGAACCGGGCGCTGATGGGCGAGGCGAACGGCGATTGGGTGCGCTGGTACGTCACCTTTGCGCAATCGCCGCTGGTCGTCGGCTACAATCCGAAGAGCCGATTCGCCACGGCGTTCGGCAAGGAGCCGTGGTACGAGGCGCTGCTGCAAAAAGGCATCCGGCTCGGACGCACCGACCCGAAGCTCGACCCGAAGGGCGCTCTGACATTGGCGCTGATGAAAAAAGCCGAAGTCTTCTACAAGATGCCGGGCCTCTCGCGGCGCATCCTCGGAGCCGCCGACAATCCGCGGCAGATCTTCCCCGAGGAGACGCTCGTCGGCCGGCTGCAATCGGGCCAGCTCGATGCCGGCTTTTTCTATGCGAGCGAGACCGCCGACGACAGGATCCCGGCAGTGCGCCTGCCGGCGGCGGTGGCGCCGAAGGCCCGCTATACGATCACGATCCTGCGCGGCGCGCCGCACGGACAAGCCGCCGGGGCCTTTCTCGCCTATCTGCTCGGGCCGCAGGGCCGCACCTCTCTGAAACTGCACGGCCTCGACCCGGTCGCGCCGGCGATTGCGGGAGATCCGGCGGCCGTGCCGGCGGCGGTCAAAGCGCTTGTCGCGCGAGGCCGGTGACCGCGGCCCGGTGAGCGGTCGGTTGCCGGCGGCGCTTCCCTGGCTAGCCGGGCTTTTGGCGGTCTATCTGATCGCCCCGCTCGCTGCCGGCATCGCGGCGGCGAGCGCGGCCGATTGGCGCGCGGTCGATACGGCGGCGCTGGCGCGGGCCGCGCTGACCTCGGTGTTGAGCGCCAGCCTCGCGACGCTCGTCATCGCCCTCCTCGGCATTCCGCTCGGCTATATCCTGGCGCGCCGGCGCGGGCGGGCCGCGGCCGCGCTCGGCTTTCTCGTGCAGCTGCCGCTCGCCCTGCCGCCGCTGTCGAGCGGCATCCTGCTGTTGTTCCTGATCGGCTACAATTCGCCGCTCGGGCGGCTGACGGGCGGGGCGCTGACCGATTCCTTCCTCGGCATCGTGCTGTCGGAGGTGTTCGTCGCCGCGCCCTTTCTCGTGATCGCGGCCCGCTCCGCCTTCGTCGCGATCGATCCGGTGCTCGAAGAAGTCGCCGCGACGCTCGGCCACGCTCCCCTCTCGATATTCCTGCGCGTCAGCTTGCCGCTCGCCTGGCCGGCGACCGTGGCGGGGCTGTTGCTCGCTTGGCTGCGCGCCTTCGGCGAGTTCGGCGCCACGGTGATGGTCGCCTATCATCCCTATTCGCTGCCCGTTTACACCTATGTCGCGTTCGGTGCGCAGGGCCTGCCGGCGATGCTGCCGATCGTGCCGCCGACGCTCTTGATCGCGCTTCTGTTGCTGGCGCTGGCGGCGAATTTGCCGCAGCGGCCGCGCCTGCGCCGCTCCGCGAAGACCGCGGCGCCGCCGGTGCTGCCTGCTTCACTCTCCGGGCGCCGCGATGCCGTGCCGCTCGATCTGCATCTCGAAAAGCGCCTCGGCGAGTTCCGCCTCCACCTCGCCTGGTCGAGCGCGGCGCGGCGACTAGCGATCCTCGGCCCGTCGGGCTCGGGCAAGACGCTGAGCCTCAAGCTCATCGCCGGGATCGCCGCGCTCGACGGCGGGCGCATCACCCTCGCCGGCACCGAGTTGTCGCGGCTGCCGCCAGCGCGGCGAGGGGTCGCCTACGTGCCGCAGAACTACGGGCTCTTCCCGCATCTGAGCGTCGCCGAGCAGCTGTCTTTTCCGGTCGGCGCCGATCTGGCCCTGTGCCGGCGGTGGATCGAGCGGTTTCGTCTCGAAGGGCTCGAAGACCGCGCGCCGGCGGCGCTCTCGCTCGGCCAGCAGCAGCGCGTGGCGGTGGCGCGCGCGCTCGTGCGGGCGAGCCGCCTCATTCTTCTCGACGAGCCTTTTTCGGCCCTCGACGCACCGCTGCGCGCCGATCTGCGCCGCGAGCTGCTCTCGTTGCAGAGCGAACTCGACGCGACGACGATCCTCGTCACCCACGATCCGCAGGAGGCAGCACTCTTGGCCGACGAGCTGCTCGTGCTCGCCGACGGGCGGGTGCTGCAATCGGGCCCGACCGCCGCCGTCTTCCGGCGGCCGGCGGATGGGCAGGTCGCCCGGCTTCTCGGCGCGGAAAATCTCGCTGGGGGGCTGGCGATCGGGGGCGGGCGGATCGCGATCGGCGCGGCGGTGAGCCTCGCCGTCGCGGAGCCGGCGTTCGCGCCGGGGACCCGCGTCGGCTGGAGCGTCCCGGCCGCCGGGGTCCGCCTCGTCGCGGGCGGGCCCTATCGCGCCGAGGTCGAGAGCGTCGCCCCGCTCGGCGCCGGCTTCGAGGCGGGCGTGCGGCTCGGCGAGGCGCGCCTCAGAGTGCTCGGCAGCGGCGCGCCGCCCGATCGCGGCGGGTTCTGCGGCCTCGAGATCGACCCCGACGCGGTCCAGCTCTGGCCGATGGAGTAGCGGCGCCGTTTGACAAGATGCGCCCGGAACCTACATAGAAAGACGCTCAGCGATTGTGGTGAAGATGGCCGAGGACATGAGCGAGAGCGTCGAGCAGCGAATCATCGTCAGTGAGAGCGCGGCGCGGCGCATCGCCGCGCTGAAGGCGCAGGAGGCGCAGAACGACGCCTTTTTGCGCATCGCCGTCTCCGGCGGCGGCTGCTCCGGTTTTCAATACGGGCTTTCGCTCGACGACCGGCGCAACGAGGACGATGTCGTGTTCGAGCGGGACGGGGTCGCCGTCATCGTCGACCAGGTCTCGCTCGACCTGTTGAACGGCGCGGAGATCGATTTCGTCGAGGACCTGATGGGCGCCTCGTTCCAGATCAAGAACCCCAACGCGGCCTCCTCCTGCGGCTGCGGCAACTCTTTTTCGATCGGCTGAGAAGACCCCGCGCCGGCCGTGAAGGTCGCGAGCTGGAACGTCAATTCCGTCAAGGCGCGGCTGCCGCATCTGCTCGCCTATCTGAAGGAGAGCGAGCCCGACGTCTTGTGCCTGCAGGAAACGAAATGCCCGGAAACCGATTTCCCGCGGCTCGAAGTGGTCAGCCTCGGCTATCACGTCGAGGCGCTCGGGCAGCGCGCCTACAACGGCGTCGCGCTCCTCTCGAAAATCCCGGCAAAGGAGATCGTCCGCGGGCTGCCCGGCGACGACGGCGACGAGCAGGCGCGCTATCTCGAAGCCTCCTTCGACGGGGTGCGCGTCGCCTCGATCTATCTGCCGAACGGCAACCCGGTCGATACCGACAAATTCTCCTACAAGCTCGCCTGGATGGAGCGGCTCGGCCGCCATGCCGCCGGGCTGTTGCGCGGCGAGAAGCCGTTCGTGCTGGCGGGGGACTACAACATTTGCCCCGCCGACGACGACGTCTACGACCCGGTCGCCTTCCGCGACGATGCGCTGTGCCGCATCGAGGCGCGCTCGCGCTATCGCGCGCTCGTCTATCTCGGCCTCTTCGACGCCTACCGCATCTTCCACCGCGAGCCGCACCGCTACACCTTCTGGGATTATCAGGCCGGGCGCTGGCATCGCGACGAGGGGTTGCGCATCGATCATCTCTTGCTGTCGCCGCAAGCCGCCGACCGGGTCCTTGCCTGCGACATCGACAAGCGTCCGCGCGCCAAGGAGCGCGCCTCGGACCACACCCCGATCTGGTGCGAGCTTTAGACTAGCGGCGGTCGGGGTCGGCGGGGTAGGCGTGCTCGCTGCCCTCGCTGTCGGTGACGATCCAGCCGCCCGTCGACGCGCCGCGCCGCGCCGCGCTTTCGGCGAGCGGCACCTTGCCCCAGCCGCCCGGGACGTCGAGGACGTAGGTCGGCTGACAGAGCCCCGACAGGTCGCGGCGCAATTCCTTCGCGAGGCGCTGACCGGCGGCGATGCCGGTGCGGAACCGCGCGGTGCCCGGCGCCAGATCGGCGTGGTGCAGGTAATAGGGCTTGACCCGCATCGCGACGAGCCGGCGGAAAAGTTCGCCCAATACCGCCGCGTCGTCGTTGATGCCGCGCAGCAGCACCGTCTGCGACAACAGCGGAATGCCGGCGCGCAGGAGCCGGGTCGCCGCCTGTCTTGCCGGTTCGGTCAGCTCGCGCGGATGATTGGCGTGAATGACCACATAGACCGCCTTTTCCGCCGCGAGCGCGGCGACGAGCGCCGGGCTCGCCCGGCGCGGCTCGACGACCGGCACGCGGGTATGGAGGCGGATGACGGCAATGTGCGGGATTTCGTCGAGCGCGCGGACGATGGCGGCGAGCCGCCGCGGCGACAGAAAGAAGGGATCGCCGCCGGTGACGATGACCTCCCAGACCTCCGGATGCGCTCGGATATAGTCGAGGGCGCGCCGGAGCCCCGCTTCATCGAGCATCGCCCCCTTCTTGCCGACGCTCTCGCGGCGAAAGCAGAAGCGGCAATAGACCGGGCACAGCAGGATGGGTTTCAAGAGCACCCGGTCGGGGTGGCGGTGGACGATGCCCGGCACCGGCGACCAGCGCTCGTCGCCGATCGGATCGGCGCGCTCCTCGGGTGCGGCGACGAGTTCGCTCGCGCGCGGCACGAATTGCCCGGCGATCGGATCGGCCGGATCGGCCGGGTCGATCAGCGCCGCCACGTCCGGGGTCAGCGCCACCGCATATCGCTCGGCGACCCGGCGGATGTCGTCGAGCCGTTCGGGCCCGACGAGTCCCGCCGCCACCAGCTCCTCGGCGCGCCTGATCATGAACGCTCCCTCATCCGGAGATCATTCCGCCGCGGCTGATATGGCGACCACGCGCAGCGTGTGCGAGCCGACCCTCGAAGACGCTGCTCTCGCTGCTTTCTGCAAGGAATCAGGAGCAAACGGATGGGCACAGCGCCGATCCTCGAGCAATGCGGTTCTGCCTGCTTCTGCAAGGAATCAGCAGGCGGGTCAAACTGCCACCAAAAAGCATCGTTACTCGGATAATAGGGAATTATATATTTTACTACCTTATCGCGGTTCTGATTTTGATTTTGTTGCGAACGTCAGCACTGGCTGATCCCCTCTTTCAGAATATCTCTCCAACCAGGATCGAAAAATCAGGATGCTTTAGCGGTTTAGGCCCGAAGATGTTTTCCGGCGCCAAGTGTTCTCCGGCTTTATCAAGACGTATAGTCCGGCCGAAATCTCCGTTATTTATGAATGGAGTCATGGATACAAATGACTTAATGCAATATGAATTCAGCAATTTAACCAGCTCGGTAGCAGTATCTTTCTCATTTTTGAGTATATTGGCCCGGTATCGGATGGTTACATTAGGCGCCGGGGATGCAGCGGGCAATATCTGTGTACTCACGCCATTGGTTTTCCACCCTGCTCGGCGGAATACGCCAACGAGTGCCACTGCAAACCCAACTTTTTCTAACCCTCTGCCGCCCGAAAATACCCAAATGTTGACGGTGCTGTTCCTGAATGGACTCAGCACATCAACAAGTGTTTTTTGTTGGTTTGGTGTGAGATGCCGCGAGGTCATTTCTGATTGCGCACACTCTATTTTAGAAAGCGCCGAAGATGTTAGCTTGTCGCCGATCTTGTCGATCGCTACTCCAATAATAACGATTAGCGTAAATATAACTCCAAGAGTTTTTTCCAGCTTTCGCTTTCCGGCGGGCATAAACAGAACAAAAATATCACCAAATAGTCCAGAGACAAGTATCCAAAATCCTATAGATTTAACGGTATCTGGTGAAAGAATCATAGAAATTGCGGCAATCGATAATGAGCTAATTGACGCTGCGGCGCTGTTTGTGGCGGCGGCAATTCTAGGTTGGATTTGGTGGCGCCGATGATTTCGTATGCTTCGCCTTTTTACGTTTCTTTGTGCCCTTCAAATTTGGCTTGGGCTTATGTGTCAGCACGAGATCGACGATCTTGTTCAGGATTTCGGGTGGTTTCGGGACCGTCGTACTCATGCGATCAGATCCTTGTAGGTCAGCCGCCGGCCGGCTGTGCCATCCACGAAGCTTTCGAGCCGCTGGAGGGTATGCTGCTTCACGTTGCCCTCGTTCAGTCGGAACGTGAACTCGTCAATGTACCGGCCGAGATGCTTCGGGCTGACATGGTGGAAGGTGCCGTAGATGCCGCGCTTCAGCACGGCCCAGACGGACTCGATGCTGTTGGTCGAAACGCCGTCGCGGCTGTATTCGCCTGCGCGGTGCTTGACGGTCTCGTGGTCGTAGCCAAGGTGGCGCAGCCCGAGATAGTCGCGGCTCTCGTCGGAATGGATGGTCGCACCTTCCTCGACGTTATCGAGGACCGCGAACTCGACCGTTGCTTGATCGACCCTCGCAACCCGCGTTGCCTTCGTGCGACCGCCGCGCTCCCGCATTCCGAATACCGCAGCCTTGCCCGCGCCCCCTCTCCGGCCCGTCCTGCGCTTGCCGACGTGTTTATTCGTTTCCCGGCCACCGATATAGACCTCATCAATCTCGACGATGCCCCGCAGCTTGTCGAGATTGTCGCCGCAAGCCTCGCGCAGCCGGCCGAGCATGAACCACGCCGTCTTTTGCGTGACGCCGATCTCTTTCGCGAGTTGCATCGAGGAGATCCCCTTGCGCGCCGTGACGACGAGGTACATCGCATAGACCCACTTGTGCAGCGGGACGTGCGACCGCTCGAAGATCGTCCCGGTGCGGACGGTGAAATCCTCCCGGCACTGGTTGCAGCGGTAGAAGCCGCCCTTGCGGACGGTGATCCGCTCGGCGAGCCCGCAGTGCGGACAACGGACGCCGTTCGGCCACAAGCGGCTTTCGAGATAGACCCGCGCGGTTTCCTGATCAGGGAACATCGCGAAAAGCTGGAAGGTCGAAATGGTGCTCTTGCTCATGGCGTTACCCTCGGCCTCGTCCCTTCAATATGGGGATTGCGGTCGAGGGAGTAAAGTATATAATTCCCGATAATAAGATGCGAATATGGCAATTTTAGGGGAACGCCTGTCAAACGGCGGCCAAGCGGTCGTAGGCGGCCTTGAGGCGGTTGCGGTCGCGCCCGGCATCGGCCTCGCGCTCGCGCTGCTCTTCGATCACCTCGGGCTTGGCCTTGGCGAGAAAGCCCGGGTTGCCGAGCTTCGCCGCGATCCGCGCGAGTTCGCCGTCGAGCCTGTCGATCTCCTTTTCGAGGCGCGCCTTCTCGCGCCCCAGGTCGACGATGCCGCCCAACGGCAGGATGAGGCTCGTGCCTTCGACGACCGCCGCGACGGCGCCTTTCGGGATCGTCTCGAGCTTGTCGATGCGCGCCAATCGCGCGAGGCGCAGGAAGTGCTCGCGATGGCGCTCGAGCCGGGCCGTCGCCGCGGCGTCCGCATCCTTGACGAAGAGCGGCGGGCGCGCCGCAGGCGGCACGTTCATCTCGCTGCGCACGGCGCGGATCGCCGAAATCGCCGCGACGACCCACTCCATCTCGGCCCTCGCCGCCTCGTCTTCGAGATCGGCAAAAAATTGCGGCCAAGCCGCGGTCAACAGCATCTCGGCCTGCCCGCCGGCGAGATGCTGCCAAACCTCCTCGGTGATGAAGGGCATGATCGGATGCAGGAGGTGGACGATTTGCCCCAGGACCCAGGCGGTCGTGGCGCGGGTCTCTTCGCGCGCCGCCGCGTCCTCGCCTGCAAGGATCGGTTTCGAAAATTCGAGATACCAGTCGCAAAAGCCGCCCCAGACGAACTGGTAGAGCGCGTTCGCCGCCTCGTCGAAGCGATAGGCGTCGAGCGCGGCGGCGACCGCGCGCGCACAGGCCGCGGTCGCGCCGACGATCCAGCGGTTGACCGTGAGCCGGTTCGCCGCCGGATCGAAGCCGGCCTTGGGCGCGCATTGGTTCATTTGCGCATAGCGCGCCGCGTTCCATAGCTTCGTCGCGAAATTGCGGTAGCCCTCGACGCGGCTCTCGGCGAGCTTGATGTCGCGCCCCGGCACCGCCAGCGCGGCGAGCGTGAAGCGCAGCGCGTCGCAGCCGTAGCGCTCGATCAGGACGAGCGGATCGATGATGTTGCCGCGCGACTTCGACATCTTCTGGCCGCGCTCGTCGCGCACCAGTGCGTGGATGTAGACCGTGCGGAACGGCACCTCGCCCATGAAATGCAGCCCTTGCATCAGCATGCGGGCGACCCAGAAAAAGATGATGTCGAAGCCGGTGACGAGGACGTCGCCCGGATAATAGCGCGCGAGCTCGGGCGTCTGTTCGGGCCAGCCCAGCGTCGAGAACGGCCACAAGGCTGACGAGAACCAGGTGTCGAGCACGTCCTCGTCGCGGCGGAGCGCGACCGCGCTTCCGTATTTGGCGGCCGCCTCGCGCCGCGCCTCCTCCTCGCTCTCGGCGACGAAGACCGCGCCGTCCGGCGCGTACCAGGCCGGGATCTGGTGGCCCCACCACAATTGCCGCGAAATGCACCAGGGCTGGATGTTGCGCAGCCATTCGAAGAAGGTGTTCTCCCACTGCCGCGGCACGAAGCGGGTGCGGCCCTTCTCGACCGCCGCGATCGCCGGCCCGGCGAGCCTCTTCGCGTCGCAAAACCACTGGTCGGTGAGCCACGGCTCGATGACGACGCCCGAGCGGTCGCCGTGCGGGATCGTGAGCTTGTGCGGCTCGGCCTTCTCAACGAAGCCCTCTCGTTCGAGGTCGGCGACGACTTGCTTGCGCGCGGCGAAGCGGTCGAGGCCGCGATAGGCGGCCGGCGCCGCGTCGTTGAGCCGCGCGTCCGCGTCGAAGATATTGATCATGTCGAGGCCGTGCCGGCGGCCGACCTCGAAATCGTTGAAATCGTGCGCCGGCGTGATCTTGACGGCGCCGCTGCCGGTTTTCGGGTCGGCATAGGGATCGGCGACGATCGGGATCAGCCGCCCGACGAGCGGCAGCCGCACCATTTTGCCGACGAGATCGGAAAACCGCTCGTCGTCGGGATGCACGGCGACCGCCGTGTCGCCCAGCATCGTCTCGGGCCGCGTCGTCGCGACGATGATGAACCGGCCGGGCAGATCGGCGATCGGGTAGCGGATGTGCCACAGGGTTCCGCTCGTCTCGCGGTTGTCGACTTCGAGATCGGAGATCGTCGTGTGCATCTCCGGGTCCCAGTTGACGAGCCGCTTGTCGCGATAGACGAGGCCCTCGCGATAGAGCTGCACGAAGACGCGGCGGACCGCGGCGGCGAGCGCCGGGTCCATCGTGAAGCGCTCGCGCGACCAGTCGGGCGAGGCGCCGAGCCGGCGCAGCTGGTTGACGATCGTGCCGCCCGATTGCTCCTTCCACGCCCAGACGCGCTCGACGAACCTGTCGCGCCCGAGCTTGCGCTTGTCGATCTGCGCTTCGGCGAGCTGGTTGGTGACGACGATCTCGGTGGCGATGCCGGCGTGGTCGGTGCCCGGCTGCCACAACGCGTCGAACCCGCGCATGCGCTGGTAGCGGATCAAGACGTCCTGCAAGGTGAAGGTCAGCGCATGGCCCATGTGCAGGCTCCCCGTCACGTTCGGGGGCGGCATCATGATCGTATAGGGCGCCTTTCGGCTCGCGGGATCGGCGGCGAACCCGCCCGAGGCTTCCCACAGCGGGTAGCGCCGCGCCTCCACCTCGGCGGGATGATAGGTCTTCTCCAGCATGACCTTGGGCTGTCCTCGACGGCAAACCGGGGCGCGCCGAACGCGCACCCGAAGGCCGGGCAGCTAGCCTATTCCAGGGGCGCCGTCAACGCAGCCCGGCCTCGCGCGCGGCGCGGGCGATCTCTTCGCGCACCAGCCGTTCGACGACGCCCGGCAGGTTTTCGTCGAGCCAGGCCTGCAGCAGCGGCCGCAGCACTTCGCGGACGATCGCCTCGAGCGTGCGATCGCTGCCGCCGAGCGACAGCTCTCCGGTGCGGCGCTTCTCCTGCGCCGCCGCGGCGAGTTCGCCGAAGGCCGTGCTGGCGGCCGCGGCCGTCGCCGCCGAGGCGATGCCGGCGGGCTTCGATTCGGCCGCCGCGCCGCCCGATGCCGGCTCGCCATCCTCGCTCTTCCCGGCCGGATCGGTCGGGCCGCCCGCTCCGCCCCCGCTCGCCGACGCCATGGCGAGCGGCGTCAGCTGCCGCACCGAGCCGTCTTCGCCGATCGCCTCCGTCAAGTGGAGGACGCCGCGGGGCGGTTCGCCGGAAATGCCCGCCTCGCGCTTATCCTCGGCGATGATTTGATTGATCGAAGCGAGAATCTGCTCCATCGACGGGTCCGGCTGCGGTTTTGCGTCTGACATCGAAATTACCGGTAATAGAGGACGACCCCGTTACACTAGGCGAGACGGGCCTAATTTTCCAGTGGAACCGTCCTCTTTCGGCTCATTCCTTTAGTCCGCCGCCGAAGCCGAGCCATTTGTCCTTTACGGCCTTATAGTGGCGCTCCATGTCGTAGAGCTTGACCGGCAGCCTGAGCTCGGGCGCGATCAAGCGGCCGGTGTCGGCGGCGAGGTTGTATTCCTGGAGCGCCGTATCGTGCTGAGAGACGACGAGCTGCGACTGGGTGGTGAACACCTGTTGCTCGGCGATCAGCACGTCGAGGACCGTGCGCGAGCCGACGAGCGCCTCCTGCTCCGTCCCTTCGAGGGCGATCTGCGCGGCGCGGACCGCGGCGGCGAAGGAGGCGATCGAGGCACGATCCGAGATCAGCGTTTCCCACGCCTGCGTCGCCGACTGCACGGCGCTGCGGCGCGCCTGATCGACGAGGCTGCGCTTCTGCCCGACGGTCTGCTCGGCCTGGCGCGTCTGCGAGTAGATGGCGCCGCCCTCGTAGAGCGGCATCGTCATTTCGGCTTCGACCTGGGCGGATTGCGCCAGAAGGCCCTTGTCGGTGGCCGCCTGATCGTAACCGCGCGAGACGGTCCCGACCAGCGATATCTGCGGCAGCAGCTGACCGCGCACGACGGCGACATTGTCGCGCGCCGCGCGCTCGGCATAGATCGCCGAGATGACGTTCGGGTTGTTGTTGGCGGCGAGGCCGAGCGCCTCGGCGCGCGTCGCCGGCAATGCCGGGCGCTCGCGCGGCTGCAGCAGACGACCCGGTGGATGGCCGACCGCCGCCGTATATTCGGCGCGGCTGCTGGCGAGCTGACCCTCGGAGGCGATACGCGTGGCGGTCGCCTGCGCCAGCGAGGACTCGGCCTGCGCCACGTCGGTGCGCGTCACCTCGCCGACGCGAAAGCGGTCTTGCGTCGCTTCGAGCTGCTTGCGCAGCACCTGCTCGTTGTTGCGGTTGACCTCGAGCAGCGTCTGATCGCGAACGCAGTCCAAGTAAGCCTGCGCCACCGATTGGAAGACCGCGGTCTCGACCGCGAGCGTCTGCGCCCGCGTCGATTGCACCGTGTCGATGGCCTCCGCGGTCTGTGCTTCGGTGCGACCGCCGCGGTAGACGGGCTGACTGAGCTCCAGCTCGACCAGATTCGGGCGCAGCGTTGTCGTTTGGTTGCGGCTCGAGTGAGGGCCGGTAACCGGGTTAGGGACGAGAAATATCGGATCTTGCGCCGCAGTGCCGTTAACCTCAGCACCGATATTGCCGGTAAACGTGACGGTCGGCCGCCAATTCGACAGCGCTTGCGGCACCTGCTCGTCGGTCGACCGCAACAGCGCCCGTTGCGCCAGCAGCTGCGGGTTGGTCTGGTAGGCGTAGGCGAGCGCCTGGGTCAGCGTTTCGGCCGCTGCCGGGCCTATGCCGGCAGCGAGCAGAATGCCGGCCGCCGCCGCCAGGGTTCGGTGTCGGCCCCGCATCACCGGGACCTCGACGCCGGCGCCCCGGCTTCGACCTCGATCTCGAAAACGAACGCTGCCTCTAACATCACGGCCTCGACGACTGAGAATCATAACAGAAGCGACGGTGGCGCCGACACTTTAGGTTGACGAGGGATAACACATCTTGCGCGGTCGGAGTTCACGAAAAACGAAACGTTGCCGATCTACAGGGTAAAGGCGGGGCGCGGCGAAAAACCCGGCAACAGCGGCGTCGCCGCGTCAAAGATCGGGCGGTGCGCGAAGACGCCCTCGGATCGCGTGTAGATGGCGCCGCGGCCGACGCTGCCGGCCGCCCGGACGACGGCGACGAGCCGCCCGCCATCGGCGAGTTGCAGGCCGATCTCCGGCGGCACCTCGGCGACGGCGCCGCCGAACAGGATCACCTCAAAGGGGGCGCGCGCCCGGCAGCCTTGACGCAACGGCCCCTCGACGACGGCGACCGAAGCGATGCCGTGCTCGACGAGCGCCGCCCGCGCCATCCTGGCGAGGTTTGCATCTTCCTCGAGCGCGACGACGCTGCGCGCCAGCAGCCCGAGAACCGCGGCTTCGTATCCGCTGCCGGCGCCGACGACGAGCGCGATGTCGGCGGGCCCGACCGACGCGGCCTGCAACAGGCGGGCGGCGACCCGCGGCTCCATCAGATAGCGGCCGGCCCCGAGCGGCAGGCCCTCGTCGACGTAGGCGACCGCCCGCAACCCCTCCGGCACGAACAATTCGCGCCGGATCGTCGCCAACGCATCGAGCAGCCGCCTGTCGATGATGCCGTTCGGGCGCAGCTGGCTGGCGATCATATGGGCGCGAGCGACCTCGTACGAACTCATCAACCCACCGCTGACGTGAGGGAGACCATTCGGCACCTGCCGGCGCAATCGCTTATATCGGCGCGGCGCGGCGAAGACAATCGGCCAGCGCCGGGCGTGATCAGTCGGGAAAAGGCTCGGCTCTGGGCTCGGCAGGCAGGCGCGCCAGGAGCTCGCGCAGGCCGAGCCCGAGCCGCGGGTGGCGCCAGCCCGGCGCCACCTCGGCGAGCGGCGCCAGCACGAAGCGCCGCTCATGCAGTCGCGGATGCGGCAGCGCCAGCCGCGCGGTGTCGACGAGCCGGCCCTCGTAGTCGAGCAGGTCGAGGTCGAGAGGGCGCGGCGCGTTGCGCTGGCCGCGCACGCGCCCGAACCCTTTCTCCAGCGCCAGCAATGCGTCGAGGAGGGCCAGCGGGTCGAGGGCGGTTTCCACGACCGCGACGGCGTTGGCGAACCAGGGCTGCGCCGAGGGCGGCACCGGCTCGCTCCGGTACCAGCGGGAGCGGGCGAGGATGCAAATCCGCCTTTCCGCGAGGCAGGCGAGCGCCGCCGTCAGCGTCTCGCGCGGCGCCCCGTATCGGGCGGTCGCGAGATTGCCGCCGATGCCGATGAGGATCACGCGCCGCGCCCCCGCAGCCGGCACCGCCGCGCTTGACCCCTATTCGCCGATATATGACACTGGCGTGGCATTTTTTCTCTATATGGAGCAATATTTCGATGACATTCTACCCTGAAGAACGAATTGCCCTATTCATTGACGGTGCCAACCTCTACTCTGCCGCGCGCGGTCTCGCTTTCGACATCGACTATAAACGTCTGTTGGAGCTGTTCAGCGGCAAGGGACGGCTGATCCGCGCCTTCTATTACACCGCGCTGGTCGAGGACCAGGAATATTCGCCGATCCGGCCGCTCGTCGATTGGCTCGACTACAACGGCTACACGATGGTGACGAAGCCGGCGAAGGAATTCACCGACTCGCTGGGCCGGCGGCGGATCAAGGCCAACATGGACATCGAGTTGGCGATCGACATGCTGGAGATGGCGCAGCACGTCGACCATGCGATCCTGTTTTCCGGCGACGGCGACTTCCGCCGCCTCGTCGAGGCGGTGCAGCGCAAGGGGGTGCGCGTCTCGGTCGTCTCGACCTTACGTTCCTCGCCGCCGATGGTGTCGGACGATCTGCGCCGGCAGGCCGACCATTTCATCGAGCTGCAGGAATTGGCGCCGAGCATCATGCGCAATCACCACGTGCGCGAGGATCGGCTGCGGCCCGAACCGACCGAAAGCGCGTGAGCCTACCCGAGACGCCGGCGCGGGACTGTCCGCTGTGCCCGCGCCTCGTCGGCTTGCGCGGGGCGACGCGCGCGGCGCACCCCGATTGGTTCAACGCCCCGGTGCCGTCCTTTGGCGACGTCGCGGCCGAGCTATTGGTCGTCGGCCTCGCGCCGGGCCTCACGGGCGCCAACCGCACCGGGCGCCCCTTCACCGGCGACTACGCCGGCGGGCTCCTCTACGCCACCTTGCGCAAATTCGGCTACGCCGAGGGCGAGTATGCCGCGCGCGCCGATGACGGGCTGCGGCTCTCGCGCGCGCGGATCACCAACGCGGTGCGCTGCGTGCCGCCGCAGAACCGGCCCGAGCCGGCCGAGATTGCCCGATGCCGGCATTATCTCGCGGCCGAGATTGCCGCGCTGTCGCGGCTGCGCGCGATCCTCGCGCTCGGCGCCATCGCGCATGCGAGCGTCATCGCCGCGCGTGGGCTCAAAGGCTCGGCCTACCCGTTCGCGCATGGCCGGTTGCATGCCCTGCCCGACGGGCTGGTTCTCGCCGACAGCTACCACTGCTCGCGCCTCAACACGAACACCGGCAGGCTGACGCCGCAGATGTTCGAGGCGGTGTTCGCGGCGTTGCAGCCGGTGCTGGGCGGCGGCCCCTCACCCCGCGGGCGGGGCGAGGGAGGGGCCCGCGGCGAAGCCGTGGGAGGGTGAGGGGCGGCGGGCGTCCGGCGCGCCGCCGTCACGAATTGCGGCCGGCGAGGATGCGGGCGCGGCTCCTCCGCCAGTCGCGATCGCGTTCGGCCTGGCGTTTGTCGGCCTTGCGCTTGCCGCGGGCGAGCCCGAGCTCGAGCTTGGCGCGGCCGCGCTCGTTGAAATAGATCGACAGCGGCACCAGCGTCATCCCCTCGCGGCGGATCGCGCCGAGGAGCTTGTTCATCTGCTTCCGGTGCAGCAACAGTTTCCTCGGCCGGCGCGGCTGATGATTGAAATGCGCCGAGGCGGCGTATTCGGGAATATTGGCGTTGAGCAGGTAGAGTTCGCCCGCCGCTTCGTCGGCATAGGCCTCGGCGATCGAGGCCTGGCCTTGCCGCAACACCTTGACCTCGGTGCCCTTGAGCGCGAGCCCCGCCTCGAGCGTGTCCTCGATCAGGTAGTCGTGGCGCGCGCGGCGGTTTTGCGCGACATAGCGATCGGTCGCCCGCATCCGCCGCCCGCAACCCGCCGGCCGCTACGCGGCGAGGCTAGTTGACGAGCCCGGCGCCGCGCATCGCGCGGCCGACCCTGTCTTGCGTCTCGGGGCCAATCGCCCACAGCGGCTGGCGCACCTCGGAGGTAGAGCGTCCGAGCAGCGAGGCGGCGTATTTGACAGGGGCGGGGCTCGTCTCGGCGAAGAGCGCGTCGTGCAGCGGGATGAGCCGCTCGTTGATCGCGCGCGCGGTCTTCACGTCGCCCTTCTGCCACGCTTCGTGCATCTCGCACAGGAGCCGCGGCGCGACGTTGGCGGTCACCGAGATGCAGCCGTCGCCGCCTTGCGCCAGATAGGCGACGGCGGTGGCGTCCTCGCCGGACAACAGCGCGAACTGCGCGCCGATCTCGACGCGCATGCGCAGCGGCCGGGCGAGGTCGTTGGTCGCGTCCTTGACGCCGACGATGTTGGGCAGCTTGGACAACCGCGCCATCGTCGCGTTCGTCATATCGACCGAGGTGCGGCCGGGGATGTTGTAGATGACGATCGGCAAGTCGACCGCGTCGTGCACCGCCTTGAAGTGCTGGTAGAGCCCCTCCTGCGTCGGCTTGTTGTAATAGGGGCAGACGATGAGCGCGGCGTCCGCCCCCGCCTCCTTCGCCGCCCGCGTCATCTCGATCGTGTGCG
This sequence comes from Allostellaceae bacterium, assembly GCA_035934195.1. Taxonomy (GTDB): domain Bacteria; phylum Pseudomonadota; class Alphaproteobacteria; order ATCC43930; family CGMCC-115725; genus AP-15. Next base: position 18,878 of record DASYYD010000227.1, read on the forward strand.
CGGTCGAGTTCGAGCCGGTGCCGGCGATGATCGGCCGCTTGCCCTTGGCGACCTCGGCGCACAAGGCGATCACCCGCACCTGCTCCTTGTGCTCGAGGGCCGGCGCCTCGCCGGTCGTGCCGCACGGCACGAAGCCGTGCGTCCCCTGGCCGATTTGCCACGCCACGAACTCTTGAAAGGCGGTTTCGTCGACCGCCCCGTTGCGGAACGGGGTGATCAGCGCGACGAGCGATCCCTTGAACATCGGTTCCTCCCGGGCGGCGGCGTCAGAGAGCCACGATAGCCCCCTCGATCATCCGGTTCAACAGCGGGCGGGCCGCCGCCGCTCCCTGCCGCGGCCACCTCTCAACCTATTGACGAAATCGCAAGCGTTGCATAGCATCAGGCCTTCCCGGCACGGGAGGGCCTCCGATGCACAAGCGAACCGGACTTTTTGCGCTCGGCGCCCTCGCGCTCGTTGCGCTCCTCGCGATGCCGAGCCTCGCCGACGACAAGAAGAAGGACGAACACGCCCCGGCGAAGACCGAGTCGCACGGGTCGCACGGCGCCTCACATGGCGGCGGCATCAATCCGGGTGTCCCGGCCGCGGTCGGGATCGGCCTCGGCGTGCTGGGCGCCCTCGGCGCCTTCAGCCAGCCGCCGC
>DASYYD010000238.1:0-2600 GCA_035934195.1 Allostellaceae bacterium
AGCGAGCGCGCCTTTCACGAACTCTTTCCCTTGGGCGCGGACGACACGCCTTGGCGCGAGCTCGGGGAGGATGGCGTCGGGACCGCCGCCTTCGCGGGGACGCGCGTCGTCACGGTCGAGCCGGCGGCGCTGACGCGGCTCGCGCGCGAGGCCTTCGTCGATTGCCAGCACTTGCTGCGCCCCGGCCACCTCGCGCAATTGCGGGCCATCCTGGAGGATCCCGAGGCTTCGGCAAACGACCGCTTCGTCGCCTTCGATCTCTTGAAGAACGCCAACATCGCGGCCGGCAAGGTCCTGCCGATGTGCCAGGACACCGGCACCGCCATCGTCATGGGCAAGAAGGGCGAGCGCGTGTGGACCGGCGGCGGCGACGCCGCCGCCCTCTCGGAGGGCATCCGGCGCGTCTACACCGAGACCAACCTGCGCTATTCGCAGCTCGCGCCCTTATCGATGTACGAGGAGGTCAACACCGGCGACAACCTGCCGGCGCAGATCGACATCTATGCGGAGCCCGGCGAGGAATACCACTTCCTCTTCATCGCCAAGGGCGGCGGCTCGGCCAACAAGAGCTTTCTCTATCAGGAGACGAAGGCGGTGCTGAACCCCGCCGTGCTTCAGAAATTCCTCGACGGCAAGATCCGCACGCTCGGCACCGCCGCCTGCCCGCCCTATCACCTCGCGATCGTCATCGGCGGCACCTCGGCCGAGATGAACCTGAAGACCGTGAAGCTCGCCAGCTGCCGCTACCTCGACAGCCTGCCGGCCGAAGGCAACCGCTGGGGCCAGGCCTATCGCGACCGCGGCTTCGAGGCGGAGGTGCTGGGCTTGACGCGCCGGCTCGGCATCGGCGCCCAGTTCGGCGGCAAGTATTTCTGCCACGACGTGCGCGTCATCCGGCTGCCGCGGCACGGCGCGAGCCTGCCGATCGGCATCGGCGTCTCGTGCTCGGCCGACCGCCAGATCCGGGCCAAGATCACCGCCGAGGGCGTCTTCCTCGAAGCGCTGGAACAGAACCCGGCGCGCTTTCTGCCCGAGATCGACGAGCGGACATTGGGCGGCGACTGCGTGGCCCTCGACCTGGCGCGGCCGATGGCGGAAATTCGCCATACCCTCTCGCGCTATCCGGTGAAGACCCGCCTCGCCCTTTCCGGGCCGCTGATCGTCGCCCGCGACATCGCGCATGCGAAGCTCAAGGAAGCCCTCGACCGCGGCGAGGCGCTGCCCCCTTATTTCCGCGACCACCCGATCTATTACGCGGGGCCGGCGAAGACGCCGCAGGGTTATGCCTCGGGCTCCTTCGGCCCGACGACGGCCGGGCGCATGGACAGCTATGTCGGCGCCTTCATGGCGGCTGGCGGCAGTCTGATAACGCTCGCCAAAGGCAACCGCGGCGCCGAGGTGCGCGAAGCCTGCCGCCGGCACGGCGGCTTTTACCTGGGCTCGGTCGGCGGCCCCGCGGCGCGCCTCGCGCAGGACTGCATCAAAGAGGTCGAAACCGTCGCCTATCCGGAATTGGGGATGGAGGCGATCTGGCGCATCGAGGTCGTCGATTTTCCGGCGTTCATCGTCATCGACGACAAGGGCAACGACTTCTACGCCGCGCTCGGCTGACGATGCGGAAAATCGAAGCCGGCGCGGGGATGCGGCCGCAGGCGCCGGCCTATCGGCAACCCGGCGGCACGCGAACCGAGGCCTCCTGATTGGCGCAAGACAGCGTGTTGGACGCGCTCGCGCGGGGCGAGAAGGGGGCCTGGGAGGCGTTCGTGCGCCGCTATGCGGGGCTGATCGTCGCCGCCGTGCGCGGCATCGCGCGCGACCATGCCGAGGTCGAGGATCTGACGCAGGAGGTGTTTCTGCGCCTGTGCAAGGACGGATTCCGGCTGCTGAAGAGCTACGACCCGGCGCGCGCCGGCCTGTCCACCTGGCTGACGATCGTCGCGCGCAGCACCGCGCGCGACGCGATGCGCCGGCATCGGCCGGAAGGCGTGTCGATCGACGCGGTGCCGGAAAGCCGGCTCGCGATCGATCCCGTGGAGCCGGTGCAGAAATTGAAATTGCCGGAGGCGCTGTTGTCGCCGCGCCAGCGCGAGATCCTCTCGATGCTCTACGACCGCGAGATGGAGGTGGCCGAGATCGCCCAGGCGCTCTCGATCGACCCGCAAACCGTGCGCAGCGCCCACCACAAGGCGATGCTGAAGCTGCGCGCGCATTTCAAGGGGGAGAAGGAATGAGCTTCGAGGTCGCGAAATACCCTCGCTTGCATCTTTGCGGGAAACCAATAGGTTGTGGGGATACTCGCCGGCCGGGCGGCCTACAAATTGGGCGGAGGAGAGCATTTCGATGAACGAGCCCGACGCGGACAAGCGAGGCGGGGCGGAATTTGCCGCCGATCGCGCACTGTGGCGGCGCAGCTTGGCGACAGAGGCGCCGCCGGACGAGGCGGAACATTTCCTCGACCTCGCGGCCTTCGCCGACGACCGTCTCGATGACGACGAGCGCGAGCGGGTGGCCGCGCTGTTGACGCCGGAGGCGGCCGCGGACGTGGCGGCGGCGCGCGCGCCGCTGGCGGCGGCGGCGCCCCGATCGGCGCTGCGGCGGGC
>DASYYD010000241.1:0-2185 GCA_035934195.1 Allostellaceae bacterium
GGCGGCTCGCCGCCGTTGCGCCGCCTCGTCAAAAAGCCGTTCCACCCGGGCGATCTGCGCGAGCAGATCGAGGCGGCCATCGCCGAAGAGCGCGCCTCCGCGGCCTGAGGCCGGCTGCCGCTATTCCCCCGCCGCGAGGTACTCCATCGCCGCGACGACCCCGCCCTTGCCGTGCGGCACGCCGACGAGGTCGAGCGCCATCTCGACGGCGGCGAGCGCGCCCAGCACCATCGGCTCGTTCAGATCGCCGAGATGGCCGATGCGGAAGACGTGGCCCTTGAGGCGCTCGAGCCCGCTGCCGAGCGAGACGTTGAACGTGTCGAGCGCGACCTCGCGCACCTTGTCGGCGTCGAAGCCGTCGGGCAGGAGCACGGCGGTCACCGTGTCCGACTGCGCGCGCGGGTCGAGGCCGAGGATTTCCGGCCCGTCGTTCTGCCGCCAGGTCCTGACCGCGCGTCGCGTCGCCTCGGCGAGGCGGTGGTGGCGGGCGAAGACGTTGTCGAGCCCTTCCTCTTCCAGCATGCGCAGGGCTTCCCGCAGCCCGTAGAAGAAGTGCACCGGGATGGTGCCGTTCCAATAGCCCTGCTGCGGGCCCTGGCCCAACAGCCGCCGCCAGTCCCAATAGACCCGCGGCAGCTTTGCCGCGGCCGAGGCGGCGAGCGCCTTGGCGCTGACCCCGGTGAAGGCCATGCCGGTCGGCAGCATCAGCCCCTTCTGCGAGCCGGCGACGACGACATCGACGCCCCACTCGTCCATGCGGAAGTCGAACGAGGCGAGGGAGGAAATCGTGTCGACGCAGAAGAGCGCCGGATGGCGGGCCGCGTCGATCGCCTGGCGCAGCCCCGCGATCGGGTGCGCGACGCCGGTCGAGGTCTCGTTGTGGACGGCGAGCACCGCCTTCAATTCGTGGCCCTTGTCCTCGCGCAGCCGGGCTTCGAGCTTCGCCGGGTCGGCCGGCCGCCGCCAATCGTTCGGCAGGGTCTCGACCGCGAGCCCGAAAGCCTGCGCGCGCAGGCCCCAATTCAGCGAGAAATAGCCGCTCTCGACGACCAGCACCTTGTCGCCCGGCGAGAATAGGTTGACGAGCGCGGCTTCCCATGCGCCGTGCCCGGTCGCGGCATAGCCGAGGATCGTCTCTTTGGTCTTGAAGACGCGCTTCAGCCCCTCGAAGCATTCCGCCGCGATCGCCCGGAACTCGGCGCCGGTGAAGTCGATCGTGCCGCGGTCCATCGCCCGCAGGATGCGCTCCGGGATGTTGGTCGGCCCCGGATTCATGAAGAAATGGTAGCCCCGCTTGGGTGTCATGCGTTCTCCCGTCATGGCCGGCGCCCGCGCTCGCCGCCTGCGCAAAATAATCCGTCCGATCCGCCATTGTCTCGCGCGACGCGCCCCCGTGGGCGGTTTGCCGCAGCACAAAAAGAAGGCAGGGGCGTGCCCCTGCCTTCTTCGGCCGGCGAGTCCTCCCTAAACTCGGGCCGCAGCGCCCTTCGGCGCCCGATCGCGTTGGCGCGATTCGACGCACGATGCTATCATGCGGCCGCGCGATTCCACTCGGATAATTGCATATTTGGCGAGAAATATCGGGCGGGCGGCAACCGCGGTGGGCGCGCTGCGCGGAATTGCCCAGAATTCGGCCCGATTGCCGCCGAGGTGATCAAACCGAAGGCAATTTCGGTCGCGATCGCGTAAATAAGAGGCATCGTCAGATCCCGGACATGCCGCAATCCTGCCGTCGTGGCAGCGTAAAGGTGATTGGCAGGAAAGGGCGGCTTCCCTAGAGTGCGCGCCCGAACGGAAGGCACGGGGCGGAATGCGTCTCTCGGAATATTTCCTGCCGCTGCTGCGCGAGAACCCGAGCGAGGCGCAGATCGTCTCGCACCGGCTGATGCTGCGCGCCGGCATGATCCGGCAGTCCTCGGCCGGCATCTATTCCTGGCTGCCCCTGGGGCTGCGCGTCCTCGGGAACGTCGAGCGCATCGTGCGCGAAGAGCAGGACAAGAGCGGCGCGCAGGAGATCCTGATGCCGACGATCCAGCCGGCCGAACTGTGGCGCGAGAGCGGCCGCTACGAGGATTACGGCAAGGAGATGCTGCGCATCCGCGACCGCCACGACCGCGAGATGCTGTACGGCCCGACCAACGAGGAGCAGGTGACCGAGATCGTCCGCGCCTCGATCAAGAGCTAC
>DASYYD010000260.1:0-2286 GCA_035934195.1 Allostellaceae bacterium
CGGCGATGCCGGCAAGCCGCGCCGCGGCGGTCAAGCCGAGCCCGGCGCCGAGCGCCGCCGCGGCGCTAGCGACGACCGCGTCGCCGACCCCCGAGACGTCGTAAACCCCGCGCACCTGCGAGCGCTCGACGTGGCTCACTCCGTCCGCCTCGACCAGAACGAGCCCGTCGGGATCGAGCGAGGCGAGGACGGCGCCGAAGCCGCAGCGCTCGATCAAGGCGCGGGCGGCGGCGATCACGCCGTCCTCGGAGGCGACCGGCATGCCGGTCGCCTGCCCCAGCTCGCGCCGATCCGGGCGCAACAGATCGGCGCCGCGATAGCGGATGTGGTCGCCGCCTTTGGGATCGACGATGACGCGCGCCCCGGCCTCGTGCGCCGCGCGGATGACCTCGAGCGCGACGCCTTCGTTGAGGACGCCCTTCGCATAATCCGAGACGACGACGACCCCGTGGCTCGTCACCAATTCGCGCGCCAGCCGCAGCAGGTCTTCGCGGATATACGGGTCGAGCGGGGCCGCGTTCTCGCGGTCGGCGCGCAGCAATTGCTGGTTTGCCGCGACGTAGCGGGTCTTCACCGTGGTCAGGCGCTGCGGCTGCACCAGCACATGGATCTCGGCGCCGTCCGCTTCCGCGAGCAGCCGCTGGATCTCGCGCCCGGCCTCGTCGTTGCCGACCACCGACACGAAGGCGGCCGCCGCCCCGAGCGCCCGCAGATTGCGCAGCACGTTGCCGGCGCCGCCGAGCGTCTTCATCTCGCGCTCGACCCGCAGCACCGGGATCGGCGCCTCCGGGGAGACGCGCTCGACCTCGCCGTAAATGTAGTGGTCGAGCATCGCATCGCCGATGCACAAGACGCGCGCCCGCTCGAGGAGCGAGAGGGAACGAGCGAGGTCGCGGTCGTCGGCCATCGGCGAATTATCGATTCCAGGGCGGCAAGGTCTTAGGCTCTGGTGCGGCGGCCGCGCAAGAAAAATGCTTCCGGCCCGCCCCTGGGTTGGATAGCGGGCGCGGCGCGCGCATATTACCGGCAATTCAGGGAACATCGGACGAACATGCCGAACTGGTTCCGACAGGCGGCCCGCCCCGAAACCGCGATCGCGCGGCCGGCGATCGCGCCCGATCTGCGTCTCTACGCGGTCGGCGACGTGCACGGCCGCCGCGATCTGCTGCGCCGCCTGCACGCGATGATCGCGGATGATGCGCGAGCGGCGCCGCAACCGCGCAAACGCGTCGTCTATCTCGGCGATTACATCGACCGCGGGCCCGATTCCGGCGGCGTCATCGACCTCCTCATCGACGAGCCGCTCGGCGGCTTCGAGAGGGTTCACCTCGAGGGCAATCACGAGCATGCGATGCTCGGCTTTCTCGTCGACATCCGGTTCGGGCCGATGTGGCTCGGCAACGGCGGCGACGCGACACTGACGAGCTACGGCATTCCCGTCCCGAACCCGGGCCACCCGGGGGAACTGCTGGATACCCAAGAGCGCCTCGCCGCCTGCTTGCCGGAAGCGCATCGCGCCTTCCTGCGCAGCCTGGAACTCACCCACGGCGAGGGCGACTACTTCTTCGTCCATGCCGGGGTGCGGCCGGGAACGCCGCTCGACCGCCAGAACAGCGAAGACCTCCTGTGGATCCGCGAGCCGTTTCTCGGCTCACGGGCGGGCTTCGGCAAAGTCGTCGTGCACGGCCACACGATCTCGCCACAGCCAGAGATCTGCGACAACCGCGTCGGCATCGACACCGGCGCCTACGCCAGCGGGCATCTGACCTGCCTCGTGCTCGCAGGCACGACACGGACGGTGTTGCAGACCTGAGGTGTTCGAGAAGCTCCCACCCCGTCCGTCACCCCGGCTGCCGCCGAGGCGACAAGGCGCAGGCATCTTGTCGGATTCTGTCGGCTCAGCGCCGTCGGCGCAGCAGGAGGTAGAGCGCGCCGGCGCCGCCGTGGCGCGGCTGCGCCCCGGCGACCGCCAGGATGTGGCGGCGCATCTGGCTCTCCTCCAGCCAGCGCGGCACCGAACGCTTCAGGATACCCGGCCCGTCGGGCGCGAGGCCGCGGCCGGTAACGACGAGGACGCAGCGATGCCCCGCCGCCCGCGATTCCTCGACAAACGCCGCGAGCCGCCGGTGCGCCTCCGCTTGCGTCATTCCGTGCAGATCGAGGGTCGCGGCGATCGGGTGGAGGCCGCGCTTCAGCCTTTCGGCGTTGGCGCGGTCGACCCCGGCGAAGCTGTCGAGCGGGGGGTTCTCGCGCGTGGATCGCGGCAGCGGAGGTTGTTCGGCGGGC
>DASYYD010000263.1:0-3347 GCA_035934195.1 Allostellaceae bacterium
CCGGCTCGAGACGCGCACGGCGAGCCTCGAAGGCACCGGCGAGATCACGATGCGCGACTTGCTGCGCAACGCTTTGCGCATGCGGCCCGACCGCATCATCCTCGGCGAGATCCGGGGTGCGGAGGCGCTCGACGTGCTGCAGGCGATGAACACCGGGCATGACGGCTCGATGAGCACGATCCACGCGAACCGCCCGCGCGAGGCGCTCACCCGCCTCGAACAGATGATCGGCATGGCCGGGCTCGAAATGTCGCCGCGCACGATCCGCATGCAGATCGCCTCGGCGATCCATGTCGTCATCCAACTCGGGCGCCTGTCGGACGGGACGCGGCGCCTCTTGAGCATTCAGGAACTGGCCGGGATGGAAGGCGAGATCGTGACCATGAACGAGGTCTTCAAATACGTCCGCACCGGCATCGACGAGGAGGGAAAGGTGATCGGCAGCTTTCAAGCGACCGGCATCCGACCGAAATTCGTGCAACAGCTCGAGTCTCGCGGCCTGAAGTTGTCGGCCGACATCTTCGATCCCAGCCGGCCCGTCGATTGAGGGCGGGGCGAAGGCAGAGCCCAGGGAGGCCTTGATGCATCTCGATCCGTTGGTGATCTTTTATATCGCTATCGTGGTGGGCGTGCTCGCCCTGCTCGAAGGCTTCTATCTTTTGATTGCGGCGCGCAGCACCGACAAGCTCGCCAACCGCCGCTTGCGGCTGCTGGCGAACCAGTCCGATCAGCGTTCGGCCTATCAGCTGTTGCGGCGCAAGGCCCTCGGCGAGGGGTCGGCGCCCTGGCTCGTCAAGTGGCTGCAAGCTTCGCCGCTGCGCGCCCTCGACGATTTCCTGACGACGAGCGGGATGACGCTGACGGCGAAGCAGGCGTGCACGATCATGGCCGCGCTCGCGCCGCCGTTCTTCATCATAGTGGTGGTATTCAGCGGCCTCGGCGCGGTGATCTCGGCCGTGCTCGCGGTCGTCATCGCGATCGCGCTGCCGCTTCTCGTGATCGGCCGGGTCAGGAAACGCCGCCTGGCGCATATCGGCTCCCAGCTGCCCGACGCGATCGACATGCTCGCCCGCTCGCTGCGCGCCGGGCATCCGGTGCCCACCGGCATCCAGATGGTGGCGCACGAGATGGCCGACCCGATCGGCAGCGAGTTCGGGCTCGTCTCGGACGAGATGTCCTATGGGCTCGATTTCAAGGATGCGCTCGAAAAAATGGGCGAGCGGGTGCCGCTGCCGGATATCAACTACATGATCGTGGCGATGCGCATTCAGCACGGCACCGGCGGCAGCCTCGCCGAGATCCTCAGTTCGTTGTCCAGCGTCATTCGCGCCCGGCAAAACCTCTTCGGCAAGGTGAAGGCGCTGTCGGCGGAATCCCGGTTTGCCGGCAAGATCCTTGCCGGCATGCCGATCGCGGTGGTCGTCGTGCTGTTGATGATGAACCCGCACTACTACGACGACGCCAAGACCAGCAGGGGGCTCGCCATTACCTTGGGACTTGCCGCCGCGCTCTACGCGATGGGCGTGCTCGGGATGCGCAAGGTCGTCAACATCCGCGTGTGAGGAATTCATGCCGAACATCCTCACGAACCTCAATGGCATCCTGTACGATTTGGTGATCGTCGGCGGGGTCGCCTGCGCGGTGTTCGGCGCCGCCGCCCTGTTCGCTTCGGACGACCGCACGCGGCGGCTGCGCCCGGCCGCGGCGCGCGCCGAAGCCGGTCCCTCGGTGCGGCGCGGCGGCTCGGCCTGGGAACATTACATCACCCGGCCGTTCAAGGACAAATTCGTGCCCTCCGACGAGAAGGAGCGCAGCGGCCTCAATCTGTGGCTGCTGCAGGCCGGGTACGATTCACCGCTCGCGGCGCAGAGCTACTACGCGATGCGCGTCGGTTTCGGGGTCATCGTGCTGCCGGCGGTCGTCATGCTGGCGATGCTCGCCATCCGCGGCTCGCACGGCGGCACGGCGATCCTGTTCGGCGGGTTGATCGCGATGGCGGTCGGCTTCGAACTGCCGGTGATCTGGGTCAGCCGGCAGCGGAAATCCCGGCAGCGCCGGGTTACCGACGGGTTGCCGGACATCCTCGATCTCTTGCTGGTTTGCACCGAGGCGGGGCTCGGCCTCGATACCGCGATCGACCGCGTCGGCGAGGAGACCGCGCATTCGCAGCCGGCGCTGTCGAACGAGCTGCGCCTGATCTCGAACGAGTTGCGCGCCGGCCGCCAGCGGCAGGACGCCATGCGGGCTTTCTCGACGCGCACCGGCGTCGAAGAGGTGCGCTCGCTCGTCAACCTGCTCGTCCAGTCCGACGTTTTCGGCACCAGCATCGCCGCGACGCTGCGGGTCTTCTCGGAAGACTTGCGAATGCGCCGGTTGTTGCGGGCGGAAGAGTCGGCGAACAAGGTCACCGTCAAGCTGTCGATGATCCTCGTCGGCTGCTTTCTGCCGGGATTGGTCGTCGCGATCATGGCGCCGGTGCTGTATCACGCGGCGCAGAACTTCGGTAAAATCCAGCTGTGAGGAAGGGTGCGGGGTCGGGAGCGGCGCGATGATCGCCGGCCACGCCGCCGAGACCGCGCTCCTCTTCGCCTATGGCGGGCTTCTGGCGGTCGCCGTCGTGACCGATGTCGCGGCCTTGCAGATCCCCGACTTCGTGCCGCTGGCGCTGGCGCTGCTGTTCGTGCCGGCGGCGCTGCTGTCGCCCGCCCCGGTCGATTGGTTATCGCATGTGGCGGCGGCGGCAATCTCGCTCGTCGTCGGCATCGGGCTGTTCGCCTGGGGCAAGCTCGGCGGCGGCGACGTGAAGCTGATCGCCGCGGTCGCGCTGTGGCACGGGTTGAAGCTGCTGCCGGCGCTCGTGCTGTCGATCGGGATCGCCGGCGGCATCGCCGCGATCCTCTGCGTGCTGTTGCGCTGGGCCGGTCTCGGGCGCTGTCTGGCGGCGCGCGGCACCGATTTGGTGGCGCTGCGCGCCGGCGCCGACATACCTTATGCGGTGGCGATCGCCGGGGCGGCCGGGCTCTTGTTGCTGATGCCGCGATGAAGGTGGCCGAGGGCGAGCGGGGGACCGCGGCAAAGGCGCTCGATGGCCTCGCGAGATGCGGCCTCGCGCTGTGGTTCTTCGCCGTCGCGGTGGTGTTGGTGCCGCAGCTGCGCACCGCCTTCGCCGCTGCGGCGAGCCCTCTCGGCGTCCTCGGCCTTTTCGCCAAGCTGGCGCTCTTCGGCTTCTGCCTGAGCGTCGTCGCGCTGGCGCTGACGCGGCCGAGGCCGGTGGCAAAATCGCCGGGTCTGCGCCCGCGCGTCGAGGCGACGCTCGGCGCCTTTCTCGTCTACGCGCTGCCGTTCCT
>DASYYD010000270.1:0-8549 GCA_035934195.1 Allostellaceae bacterium
TTGCGCGGTCAGGTCCGCCGCGCCCAAGCGCAAATCGTCGTTGGCGCGCCGCTCGAGAGACAGCATGTCGGCCAGCTGGCCGAGTTGCTGGCGCAGCGCGTGCAGCGCCCGGTCGCGCCCCGACAGCGCCTCCCCGAGATAAAACTCACCGGCGGTGAAGACGAGCAGGATGAAGATGATGACCATCAACAGCTGCGCCAGCGCATCGACGAAGCCCGGCCAGATGTCGATGCTCGGGCGGCGGGAATGTCGGGTCGAAATGGCCATGGCTCAGCCGTTCCTATCGCGAGCCGCACTCACTGCCGTCCCTCCTCGGAAAGCGCGGCGACGGTGCGCGCCAGGAGCCGGATCTCGCCGCGCAATTCCTGTACGCTCTGCGCCCGGCCTTGCGCCACGTCTTCGGTGAGGCGCGCCAGATACACCTCGATGTTGCGCAGATGGCCGCGCAGCACGTCGTCCTGGCCGAGCGAACTCTCGGCGACGGTGGCGAGGTGGGTCAGCGCCGGCTTCAACTCGAGCTGGTTTTCCGCCAGCCGCGCCATCAACAGCTGACCCGCCTTCATCTGGTCGCCGAGGAGCCCCAGACGGTCGGTGAGGCTGGCGAGCGTCGCGTTGGCGCCGATGCGGCTTTCCTCCGAGCGGGCGAGGATGCGTTGCAGGTTTTCCAGACTGTCGGCGGTCTGTTCGAGGAGCGCCTGGATGTAGGCGGCGACCGAGCCGTCGCCGCTGTCGCCGAAAGAGCCGGTGGTGAGCCGCGTATAAGTGGACAACCACTCCTCGAGGTCGTTGTAGAAGCGGTTCTGCGCCTGCCCGGCCTGCAGGTCGAGAAAGCCGAGGACGAGGCTGCCGGCGAGCCCGAAGAGCGAAGAGCTGAAGGCCGTGGCCATGCCGGCCAATGGCGATTGCAGCCCGGTCTTCAGATCGTTCAGCGCCCGCGACACATCGCTCGAGGCCAGGCTCAGCGCCCCGATCACGCCGCCGACCGAGCGCACCGTCACCAGGAGCCCGTAAAACGTGCCGAGGAGGCCGAGAAAGATCAGTACCCCGATCAGATAGCGCGAGGTCTCGCGCGTCTCGCTGAGGCGCGATCCGATGCCGTCGAGGAGGGTCTGCAGCGAGGTCGGCGAGAGGCTCACCCGCATGCCCTGGCGCGCCTCCAGCATGCGCGCCATCGGCGCCAGGAGGCGCGGCTTGGCGCCGCGCCGCGCGCCGACGGTCGCCTCTTCCTGATCGTGCTGAAAATTCTCGATCCAGGCGATCTCCGGAGCGAGCTGCATGACCTGGCGGAAGATGTAGAGGACGCCGGCCACGAGAATGCCGATGATGATCCCGTTGACGACGGGATTGCCCATGAAGGCGAGCAGCAGTGGTTCGCGCAGGCTAGCCGCCAAGATCAGCACCAGCACCACAAAGAGCGCCATCCGGACGAGAAAGCGGCGTGGCCGGTTCATCGGGCGCCGCCGCTGCGGCGGCGCCGGTCTTGCTCCGGCGCCTTGTGGGCGCCGCGCAGCGCCTCCTTGACAAGCGCGGCGAGCGGCAAATGCAGGTGGTCGTTGGCGGCGAGCACCTCGCCCGTCCGCATCATCTCGCGGCCGCCCTGGACGTCGCTGACATAGCCGCCCGCCTCGCGCACGAGCAGCATGCCCGCGGCGATGTCCCACGGTGACAGGGCAAATTGCCAGAACCCGTCATAGCGGCCGGCGGCGACGTAAGCGAGGTCGAGCGCGGCGGAGCCCGATTGGCGGATGCCGCTCGTCGCCGCGCCGAGGGCGGCGAGGATTTCGCCGTGGGTCGCCGCCCGCTCGCGCTCGCGCGGCGCGAGGCCCGTGCCGATCACCGCCTCGGCGAGCTGGCGGCGCCCCGAAACCCTGAGGCGATGGTCGTTCAGAAACGCGCCGGCGCCTTTCTCGGTCCAGAACATCTCGTCGCGTATCGGCTCATAGATGATGCCGGCGACGATCTCGCCGTCGCGCTCGAGCGCGATCGAGATCGAGAAATGCGGAATGCCGTGCAAAAAGTTGGTCGTCCCGTCGAGCGGATCGACGATCCAGCGGTGCCGCTCATCGCTGCCCGCCTCGATGCCGCCTTCCTCTAAGAGCAGGCTGTAGCCCGGGCGGGCGCGTTTGAGCTCGCTCTTCAACAGCCGCTCGGCCTTCAAATCGGCGGTCGAGACGAATTCGCCCGGCCCCTTCACAGAGACCTGCAGTTGCTCGACCTCGCCGAAATCCCGCAACAGAGCGCGCGCCGTCTTCAGCGCGGCGTTCGCCATCACATTCAAGATCGCCGAGCGGACGGCCACGGCCGATCCCTCGCGCCGGCCGCCGTCACTCTTTCGCCCGTTCGAGATAGCTGCCGTCGGCGGTGCTGACGAGGATGCGGGTGCCGGTCTCGATGAAGGGCGGCAGCATCACGCGGCGGCCGTTTTCGAGCTTGCCGGGTTTGTAGGAGGAAGAGGCGGTCTGCCCGCGCACCACCGGGTCGGCCTCGACGACCCGCATGACGACATTCGGCGGCAATGTGACCGACAATGCCGTCCCCTCATGCAGCATGACCGTGCAGATCATGCCCTCGGAGAGGAAATCGGCGGGCTCGCCGATCGTCTCGCGGGCGACCGTGATCTGCTCGTAATTGTCGTTGTCCATGAACGTCGCGTGGTCGCCGTCGGCATAGAGGAACTGCATCTCCTTCTCGTCGAGGCGCACCCGCTCGACCGATTCCTGCGTGCGAAAGCGCTCGTTCAGCTTGCTGCCGCCGCGCAGATCGCGCAATTCGACCTGAGCGAACGCGCCGCCCTTGCCCGGCTGCACCAGCTCGCGCTTTAACACGAGCCACAATCTGCCCTGGTGCTCGAGGACATTGCCGGGCTTGATGTCGATGGCGTTGATCTTCATGGAACCGGTCCCGAGAGGGCAGGGCGCTGTTTGCGGCGGCGGCTTCCTACCAGCTTGGCCGTCATCGGGAAAGTGGGATGCTGCAAGCTGGAGGCCAAGAGGGGTTCGGCGGAGAGGCCGGCGGAAGGATTGAGCGGGATGCAGCAATGGTGGCGGCCCGACCGCTTTGCCGCGCGGCGGCAGAAGCTCGCGGCGCGTGTCCGCATGCTCGGCGCGGTTCGCGATTTCTTTGCCGCGCGCGGCTATGTCGAGGTCGACACCCCGGCCTTGCAGGCGAGCCCCGGCCTCGAGCCGCATCTCGAGGCGTTCGAGACGACGCTCTTCGATCCGCGCGAGGGAACGCGCCGCCCGCGCTATCTGCACACCTCGCCCGAATATGCCATGAAAAAGCTCCTCGTCGCCGGCATGCCGCGGATCTGGCAGCTCGCGCATGCCTTTCGCGACGGCGAGCGCAGCGCCACCCATCACCCCGAATTCTCGATACTCGAATGGTATCGCGTCGGCGCCGGCTATCGCGACCTGATGGAGGAATGCGCCGCGCTCGTCGCCCTTTGCCAGGAGGCGGCCGGCGCGGCGGCGCTGCAATGGCGCGGGGCAAGCGCGGACGCGCGCCGGCAATGGCAGCGCCTTTCGGTGGCACAGGCTTTCGAGCGCTGCTGCGGCATCGATCTGTTGACGGCGGATCTGGAACCGCTTGCCGCGGCGGCGCGCCGGATCGGCATCGCGCCGCATCAGGGCGACGATTGGGAGGCGCTCTTCTTCCGCATTTTTCTCGAGCGCATCGAGCCCGATCTCGGGCACGGCGCCCCGACGATCCTTTACGACTACCCGCTCGCGCTCGCCGCCTTGTCGCGCAAAAGCGAAGCCGACCCGCGCCTCGCCGAGCGCTTTGAAGTCTATGTCTGCGGCCTCGAACTGGCGAACGCCTTCGGCGAATTGACCGACGCGGCCGAGCAGCGCGCCCGCTTCGTGGCCGACCAGGCGAAGAAGCGGCGGTCTTATGGCAAGGCCTATCCGATCGACGAGGATTTCCTCGCCGCGCTCGAATGGGGTCTGCCCGCATGCGCCGGCATCGCGCTCGGCTTCGATCGCCTCGTCATGCTCGCGACCGGCGCCGCCGACATCGAGGAGGTGCTGTGGGCGCCGGTTCGCTGAGCGGCGCCGAGCGCGGCCGCATCCTCGACTATCTGCCGGTCGCCGTCTTCGCCGCCCTGCCGACGCTCGGCCTCTTCGCCGGGCCGTCCTATTCCCCCCTCGTCTTCGGGCTCGGCGTCGTAGGCCTGGTCGTCGCGGCGGCGATGGGCAAGGCCTTGCCGCGCCTCGACCGCGGCCTTCTCGTCTTCGCGCTTCTGTTCGCCGGCTTCTGTTGGGCGAGCGCGCTGTGGTCGATCGCGCCCCGGGCGAGCCGACACGGCGCGCTGCAACTGACCGCGATCTTCGCCGCTGCGCTCGTCGTGCTCGGCGCCCGGCCGCTCTCGCCGCGCGCGTGCGACCTTCTCTTCCGCGCGACGGCGGTCGCCTTCGCGGTCGGCGCGGCGGTCATCGGCATCGATGCCGCGACCGGCTATCATCTGCAATTGCTCTTCGCCACGGACACCGCCGACATTCCGACGAAGTACAACCGCGGCGCCGACTATCTCGTGCTGATCGCCTGGCCGCTTCTGGCGCGCGCCGCGGTGCGCCGGGAATGGGCGATGTTTGCCGCCGTGCTCTTGTCGACCGGCCTCGCGCTCGCCATCGCGCCGAGCGCGACGGGGCGCATCGCGGCCCTTGTCGGCCTCTGCGTCCTCCTCGTCGCGTTCGCCTCGTGCCGCATCGTCGCGGGCGGCCTCGCCGCGGCCTCGGCGCTGATCGCCGCCGCCACGCCCTTCCTGTTGCGCGCCCTCGCGCAGGACCGCGCGGCGATCGCCGCGCGCCTTCTGGTGACGCCGCATCTGCGGATTTCCGGCCTCGCGCGCCTCGAAATCTGGGACTACATGACGGCCCGCGTCTTCGAGCGGCCGCTCCTCGGATGGGGGCTGTGGAGCGCCAAATTCGTGCCGATCGGCGCCAATGAGATGGGCCGCTATCTCTATGCCGGGCTGCAAGGCAACTACCCGCACAACGAGTGGCTCCAGCTATGGGTCGAAACGGGCGCGTTCGGCGCGGCGGTGGCGCTCGCTTTCGCACTCTTTGTGCTGAGGCGGATCCACCGGTCGCTATCGCCGAGCTTTCGGCCTTTCGCCTACGCCGCCTTTGCTTGCGCGATGACGATCTCGCTGTCGAATTACGAGATCACGACCGATTCCTGGTGGGCCGCGCTCGTCGCCTGCGCCTATCTCTTCATCGCGCTTCGCGCGCAGGCATCCTTCGGAGCGCATCGCGGCCCGGTGCGAATCCGCGAGGGCGTCGATTTGACGGGGCCCACTCGCGATGTCGCGCCCGAGGCCGAGACCGGCCGTGAGATCGAACGGTGAGGCTCGCCGCCTTGGCGCAAGGGCGGGGCTTGCCGAACCGGGAATAATGTAACTGAATCGCAGTCGACATCGTGTGGAGCGGGGCGTGACGATCAACGATGCTCCCGCCCGTGGCGGGCGAACACCTCGTTGAATTCGGCGACCGCGCGGCGCGGTCCGGCGGGGTGCGACCAGACGGCGCCGATGACGGCGAGGAAATCGGCGCCGGCCTCGACGAGCGGCCCGCAATTCCGTTGCGTGATGCCGCCGATCGCGCAGCACGGCACGACCGTCGTCCCGCTCCACCATTCGAGGATCTCGGGCCGCGCGCGGTGCTTCGCCGCCTTCGTCGCGCTCGGGAAGAAGGCGCCGAAGGCGACGTAGTCGGCGCCCGCCTCGGCCGCGGCGATGGCGCGCTCGCGGCTGTTGCCGCAGGTGACGCCGACGATGCGCTCGGGCCCCGTCAGGCGGCGCGCCTCGGCATAAGTCATGTCTTCCTCGCCGACATGCACGCCGTCGCAATCGAGTTCGGCGGCGAGGTCCGGCCGGTCGTTCATGATGAAGGCGGCGCCCCGGCCCTGCGCGACCCTCTTCAGGATGTGCGCCGCCCGCCGGATTTCTTCGTCCTCAACCTCTTTCAACCGTAACTGCACGCAGGCGACGTCGCCCCCCGCCAGCGCCTCTTCGAGTTCCCGCGCGAAGCGGTCGGGGTCGAGAGCGGGCGGCGTGATCAGATAGAGCCGCGTCGTCGCCCGCTCGCCTTCGTCGATCGGAATATCGGCGCTCATCCGTCACCCCGGCGGAAGCCGGGGTCCATGTTCGCCCGCATTCCGCCGCCGGTGCTCAGTCCTGCCCCTGATAGATCTTGATGATGCGGTTCAACATGTCGAGCGCGTCGGCGCGCGGCCGCTGGAAGGTGTTGCGGCCGATGATCGAGCCGGTGCCGCCGCCGTCGCGCACCGCGCGCACCTCGTTGAGGACGCCGTCGAGGTCCTTCGCCTCGCCGCCCGAGAAGACGACGAGCCGGCGCCCGTTGAAGGCCGACTGCACGACGTGCCGGATGCGCGCGGCGGGCGTCGAGATGTCGATCCGCTGCTTCTCGTAGACCGCCTTCGCAGCCGAAAGCTCGATATGCTCGGTCGGCGGCTTCACCTTGATGATGTGGGCGCCGAGCTGGGCCGCCAGATGTGCGGCATAGGCGACGATGTCGATCGCCGTCTCGCCCTCGCGCGTCAGATTGCCGCCGCGCGGATAGGACCAGACCACGACCGCGAGCCCCGAGGCCTTCGCTTCCTGCGCCATCTGGGCGATCTCTTCCATCATGTCGTAGGCGGCGTCGGAGCCCGGATAGATCGTGAAGCCGATCGCGGCGCAGCCGAGCCTGAGCGCATCCTTGACCCCCGCCGTCACCGCCTGGCTGGCGTTTTCCTTGGCGCGCGCGAGGCTGTTGGCGCTGTTGACCTTGAGGATCGTCGGCACCGCGCCGGCATAGGTGCCGGCGCCGGCTTCGATGAAGCCGAGCGGGGCCGCATAGGCGTTGAGCCCGGCCTCGATCGCCAGCTGGAAATGATAGTGCGGGTCGTAGGCCGCCGGGTTCGGCGCGAAGCTGCGCGCGGGGCCATGCTCGTTCCCTTGGTCGACCGGCAGGATCAGGACCTTGCCGGTGCCGCCGAGCTTGCCGTGCATCAGGATGCGGGCGAGGTTCGCCTTGGTCCCGGGATTGTCGCTCTCGTAATTGGCGAGAATGCGTTGGACGGTTTCGGAGAGGGCCATTGCGCGTTCCTTCCGAGCAGGGCGTGGCAGTCGTCCGATCCTAGCAAACGGGCGGCGCCGAAGCGAGGATGTCGGCAACGCGACGCTCGAGCGATTCGCCGGCGTCAAAGAACGCGTCGGCGAGGTCGAGCGCCGGCTTCGGCCGCCGCCTGACCAGCTCGACGCCGTGCTGCCGCGCGATCTCGGAAAGCCGTTGCGCCAGCTCTTCCTCGCCCGTGAACAGCACCCGCTCGATGCCGCTGCGGATGGCGGCGAGCGCCGCGCCGGCCTCGTCGGCGCAATCGAGCAGGGCGGAGAAGCGGCCCTCCGGCACCGCCTCGCGGGACTCTTCGACAAGGGCGCGAAACCACCCCGGACCGGCATAGACGCCGGCGCCCTTGGCGCTCGCGATGACGATCGGCTGGCCGGCCCGCGCCGCCGCCTTCAGCGCCCCGACGGCATGCGCCAGCGAATGAACGACGATGACGGGTGGTTCACTAGAGATTGCTTCGCTTCGCTCCTCGCCCCCTCCAACTCCCTCCCCCGCATGCGGGGGAGGGTTGGGGTGGGGGGCCGTCATTGCGAGGGGCAGAGCGACGAAACAATCCCCATCGGGCTAGCCGAGCGCGCCGAAATGGGCGGCGACCTCGACCATGCGGTTCGAAAAGCCCCACTCGTTGTCGTACCACGACAGGACCCTCACGAAGCGCTCGTCGAGCACCTGCGTCTGCGTCACGTCGAAGGTCGAGCTGTGCGAATCGTGGTTGAAATCAATGGACACCGTCGGCGCCTTGTTGATCCCGAGGATGCCTTTTAATCGGTTCGAACGCGCCGCCTCTTCCATTAGCGTGTTCACTTCCTCGGCCGTGGTTTTGCGCGCGGCGTCGAAGGTGAAGTCGATCAGCGACACGTTGGACGTCGGCACCCGGATGGCGGTGCCGTCGAGCTTGCCCTTCAAGGCCGGCAGCACGAGCCCCACCGCCTTCGCGGCGCCCGTCGAGGTCGGGATCATCGACAGGGCGGCGGCGCGCGCCCGGCGCAGATCGCGGTGCAGCGTATCCTGCAGGCTCTGGTCGCTCGTATAGGCGTGGATCGTCGTCATGTAGCCGCGCTCGATGCCGAGCCCCCGGTGCAGCACATAGGCGACGGGAGCGAGGCAATTGGTCGTGCAGGAAGCGTTCGAGATGACGGCGTGCCCGGGCTTCAGTTCGTCGTGGTTGACGCCCATGACGACCGTCATGTCGGCGCCTTCGGCAGGGGCCGAGATGACGACGCGCTTGGCGCCCGCCTCCAGGTGCTTCGCCGCCGCCTCGCGCTTCGTGAAGATGCCGGTGCATTCGAGCGCGACATCGACCTCGAGCTGGCGCCACGGCAGTTTCGCCGGATCGCGTTCGGCGCTGACGTGGATCTTGCCGCACCCGACATCCATCCAGTCGGGCCCCGTCGTCACATCGCCCGAAAAGCGGCCGTG
>DASYYD010000273.1:0-6149 GCA_035934195.1 Allostellaceae bacterium
GAAGGCGCGCACGACGCCGTCCGTGCCGCGCACCACCAGCACCGGGTCTTCGCCGATATAGGTCGTGAAGAAATCCCCCGGGCAGGGGATCTGGCTCTCGTGGCAGAGAAACCCCCAGCAGCGCGCGAAGATGCGTTCCAGTTCCCGCTCGTAGATCTCGCGCTCGACGAAGATGCGCCGGCTGACGAGCCCGCGCTCGACATCGACCCATTCCCGGACATCGGCCGTCATCGGTCTTCTCCTCGGCCGCGCCGCGGCATGCGCAGGCTCGCGCCGCCGTCGACCATGACGACGGTGCCGGTGATGCCCCGCGCACTCGGCGAGGCGAGGAACGCATAGGCGCCGGCGAGGTCCTCGGGCTGAAGCGCGATGTGCAGCGGATTGCCGGCGCGCAGCCGTTCTTCGGAACCCGGGCGCGAGAAATGCGAACGATCCTCGGCGGCGAGCGCCTTGAGGCCGCGCAGATCGGTCATGCTGCCGCCGGGGGCGACGCCGTTGACCCGGATCTCGGGGCCCAATTCGGCGGCGAGCTGGCGGATCAGGCCGACGACCGCGTGCTTCGAGGCGGTATAGATCGGGCCGCCGCCGGCCGAATTGAAGCCGGCGACCGAGGCGGTGAAGATCATCGAGCCCGATGATTCCGCGAGCGCCGCGAGCGCCGCCTTGGCGCCGAAGAGGCAGCCCTTGACGTTGACCGCGAAGAGCTCGTCGAAGGCGGCGTCGAGCTTCTCTTCGGGAAACTCGGCGAGGGAGAGAAAATTGTCGAAGACGCCGGCGTTGCCGACAAAGGTGTCGAGCCGGCCGAAGGCGGCGAGGGTCTCCGCGACCGCCCGGCGACTGTCGTCGAGCCGGCTCACGTCGCCGGTGAGGAAGGCGAGCTTGTCGCCGAACTCGGCGCGCAACGCGGCGCCGCGCTCGGCGACGCGGTCGAGCACCGCGACCCGCGCGCCCTCCTCGACGAAGCGCGCGACGACCGCCCGGCCGATCCCCGAGCCGCCGCCCGTCACCAACGCCACCTGGCCGTCGAGCGAGCCCATTCTTGCCTCCCGCCTAGCGCCAGCGGGAGGCATTCTCCGGCTTCCGGCGGCTCGTGGCAACCGTGCTTGGTGGAGCGTATCTGTGCGTCCTTCGACGCGGCGCTCCGCGCCGGCTCAGGATGAGGACGCTCTTAATGCCGGCAAGAACATCCTCATGGTGAGGAGCACGCGAAGCGTGCGAGGAGCCCCTTGGTGTCGCCGACGCCGCCGAGCCCTAAGTGGCCGATATAAGGCTCGGACGTGACTAAGGTCATCGGCACCCGGTCGCGGATCTTGCGGCGGCGCAGATCGGCATTGGCGAGCAGCGCGAATTCGTAGGCCGGGCCAAAGCACGAGGCGCCCTGGACAGCGCCGACGACGAGCGGACCCGGGTCGCGGCAGAATGCCTCCCAGCGCCCTGCCGCGGCGGCGGCATGATCGACATGGCAGATCGAGATGCTGTTCCGCTCGGGGCCGAGCCCCTCGATCTCGTCGAAGGCGAGCGACGGGCCGGTGGCGATCACCAGGTAGTCGTAGGAGAGCCGCCGGCCGCGTTTTCCTGCGGCAGGACGCGCGCCGCACCGGCCGCGTCGAAGCCGATGCCGAATTTTTTCAGGGTCTCGGGCAAATGCACCTTGATGTCTTTGGGCTCGCGCCATTTGAGCGCGACCCAGGGGTTCGAGGGCACGAACTGAAACCATTCGGAATCGTTGAGCACGGTCACCTCGGCGCCGCCCCGTAATTGGGCGCGCAATTCGTAGGCCATCGAGATGCCGCCGATCCCGGCGCCGAGGACAACGATCTTGGCCACCCCTCCCTCCATCGGAAACGTCATTCGCCGACCCTGATTTCCGGCTCCGGCCGGAGCCGCCGCATTGACCCAGGTCAACGCGCGACGAGGCCGGCGCTGACCTGGATCAATGAAGAAGGCGACAGCGCCGCTACGCTCCTCTCGCGCGACCCATGCGCGAAAGGAAAGAGCAATGTCTGTCGACCGCGCGGTCATGGCCTTCGCCGGCATCGTCATTCTGGTGAGCATCGCGCTCGCTCTCTTCGTCAGCCCCTATTGGCTTTTCCTCACCGCCTTTGTCGGGGCCAACCTGGTGCAGGCCTCGCTGACCGGCTTCTGCCCGGCGGCGCGGCTCTTCAAACGGCTCGGCGTGCGCCCGGGCGCCGCGTTCCGCTGACGGCCCCGGCGATGCTCCTCGGCAGGGTGGGACTCGTCGCGCTCGCTTTCGCCGCGGCATGGCCGGCAGCGGCGGCGGAGCGGGCGGTGGTGACGCGCCGCCTCGTCGCCGACGAAAAGGCGGTGATCGCGACCGTCGAGCCGGTGCACGAGCTTTACGCGCGGGCGCGGATCGGCGGCACGATCACCGAAGTGAAGGTCAAGGAAGGCGATGCGGTGTCGGCCGGCGACCGCATCGCCATGGTCGTCGACCAGAAGCTGATGTTGCAGACGCAGGCTCTGCAAGCGCGCATCCAGGCGCAGGAAGCCGAGCGCGACCAGGCGCAGATCGATTTCACCCGCGCCCAAACGCTGCGCAAGACCGGCGCCGGAACGCAGGTGGCGCTCGATCAGGCGAAGACCCGGCTCGACGTCGCAAAGCGGCAATTGCAGGCATTGCATAAAGATCAGGCGGTCGTCGAGCAAGAGACCGCCGAGGGCGCCGTCTTCGCGCCCGGCGCCGGGCGGGTCTTGAAGGTGCCGGTGTCGGAGGGCAGCGTCGTGCTCGGCGGCGAGCAGATCGCCTCGATCGCGCAGGACAGATACATCTTGCGCCTGCAGCTTCCCGAGCGGCATGCCCAGTCGATGCGCGCCGGCGACACGATCCTGGTCGGCGAGCGCGGGCTCGCCGCGCGCTATCCGGCCGCCGAGCCGATGCGCAAGGGCCGCGTCGTCCTCGTCTATCCCGAGATCGACAAGGGCCGCGTCATCGCCGATGTCGAGGTTGCGGGGCTCGGCAATTATTTCGTCGGCGAGCGCACCCGCGTCTACGTCGCGACCGGCGAGCGGCCGGCGCTCGTCATCCCCGAAGGCTACCTCTACCGCCGCTTCGGCGTCAGCTACGTGCGGCTCGGCGACGGCACCGAGGTCGTCGTGCAGCCGGGCATGCCGGTCGAGGGCGGCATCGAGATTCTCGCCGGCCTCAATGCGGGCGATGTCGTGGAAAAGCCATGAGGCTCGGCCTCTCCGGGGTTCTGACCCGCGCCTTCATCAATTCGCCGCTGACGCCGCTCCTCTTGATCGCGGCGCTCTTCGTCGGCGGCATCGCGCTCGTCGAATTGCCGCGCGAGGAAGACCCGCAGATCAGCGTGCCGATGGTCGATATCCTCGTCACCGCCAACGGCTACAAGGCGCGCGACGCGATCGAGCTGATCACCAAGCCGCTCGAGGACATCGTCAAGGGGACGGACGGCGTCGAGCACGTCTATTCCTGGACGCAGGACGATTCGGTACTGGTGACGGCACGCTTCAAGGTCGGGACCGACGCGGACACGGCGTTGACCCGCGTGCACGAAAAGATCCGCAACAACATCGCGCGGCTGCCGAAGGGCATCCCGATGCCGCTGATCGTCGGCCGCGGCATCGACGATGTGGCGATCCTGACGCTGACCCTCTCGCCGAAGCCGGATGCGGCGGCGCATTGGAACGACAACGGCCTCTACCAGATCGGAGAGGAACTGCAGCACGAGCTGATGAAGGTCGACAACGTCGGGCTCACCTACATCGTCGGCGGCAGTCGCTCCGAAATCCGCGTCGAGCCCGATCCCGAGCGGCTCGCGCTTTACGGCATCACCCTCGATCAGCTCGTGCAAAAGCTCGAAAACGCGAACCGCTCGATGCTCGTCGGCGCCTTCGACGAGATCGACCGCAGCATTCCGGTCGTCGCCGGGCAGACCTTGCAGGGCGTGCCCGACATCGGCCTGATATTGCTCACCTCGCGCGACGGCCGCCCGGTCTACGTCAAGGACGTCGCCGATGTCGTCGTCGGCGCGGCGCAGCCCGGCCACCGTGTCTGGACGCTCGACCGCGGCGGCGCCGGCAAGCTCGACATGCGCCCAGCGGTAACGATCGCCTTCGGCAAGCGCAAGGGCGCCAACGCGGTCACCGTCGCGGACGACCTTCTCGCGCGGCTGAAGACGGTCGAAGGCCGGCTCGTGCCGAGCGATGTTTTGGTGTCGGTGACGCGCGACTATGGCCGCACCGCCACCGAAAAGGCGAACGAGCTGCTGTTTCACCTGGCGCTCGCGACGGTGTCGATCGTCGTGCTGGTGGCGGTAGCGATCGGCTGGCGGGAAGGGATCGTCGTTCTCGTCGTCATTCCGACGACGATCCTGTTGACGCTCTTCGCTTCCTGGCTGATGGGCTACACGATCAACCGGGTCAGCCTCTTCGCCCTCATCTTCTCGATCGGCATCCTCGTCGACGACGCGATCGTCGTCGTCGAGAACATCGTGCGCAACTGGCAGGCCCATGGCGGCCGCGACCTTGTCGGGCGGGCGGTCGAGGCGGTGGCGGAAGTCGGCAATCCGACGATCGTCGCGACCCTGACGATCGTCGTCGCGCTGTTGCCGATGATGTTCGTCAGCGGGCTTATGGGGCCCTATATGAGCCCGATCCCGGCCAACGCCTCGACCGCGATGCTGTTCTCGTTCTTCGTCGCGGTCATCATCACGCCGTGGCTCTTATACCACATCGCCCGCCGCCACTACGCCGCCGCGGCGCCGGGCGAGGCCGGCGGCGAACATCCGGTCGGCGCGATGGGACGGTTTTATCGGCGCGTCGCCCGCCCGCTTCTCGTCGGCCGGCGGCGGGCGCTCGTCTTTCTCCTCGCCGTCGGCGCGGCGACGGTCGGCGTCTGCCTCCTCTTCGTCACCAAGGAGGTCACCGTCAAGCTGTTACCTTTCGACGACAAATCCTCGCTGCAAATCGTCGTCGATCTGCCGCAAGGCTCGACCGTCGAGGACACACAGCGTTTCCTGACCGCCGCCGCCGAGCGCCTCAAAGACCTGCCCGAGCTGACCTCGATCCAGCTCTATGCCGGCACCGCCGCGCCGTTCGACTTCAACGGGCTGGTGCGTCACTACTATATGCGCGAGAACCCGGAAGAGGGCGACCTCGAGGTCAACCTCCTGCCGAAGGGCGAGCGCTCGCGCCCGAGCCACAGGGTCGCGCTCGATGTCCGCCGGCGTCTCGCGAGCTTGCCGCGGCCGCCTGGGACGGTGCTCAGAGTGGTCGAAGTGCCGCCCGGCCCGCCGGTGTTGGCGACCCTCATCGCCGAGATCTATGGGCCGGACGAGGCCAACCGGCGGGCGGTCGGGCGCAAGGTGCGCGAGGCGTTCGCCAAGGTGCCGTTCATCGTCGATATCGACGACACCTTTCACCCGCCGAGCGAGCGGCTCAGGTTCTCGATAAACCAGGAAAACCTCGAATTCTACGGCGTCGAGCAGCAGGCGGCTTACGACACGATCGCGGCCTTGATCGGCGGCGTCCAGGTGGGGTTCTCGCAACGCGGCCACGGCACAAAGCCGATCGCCATCGACGTGAAGCTGCCCAGACGCGAGCTCTTCATGGGAGAGCGCATCCTGTCGACGCCGCTGCCGGCCGGCGGCACCGCCACCAGAGGCCCCAATGTGGAGCTGGGCGATGTCGTCGCCGTCAAGCGCGAGCCCGCCTCCTATAGCCTCTACCGCCGCGACGGCCACTTTGCCGAGATGGTCGAGGCCGAGGTCGCCGGGCGCTACGAGGCGCCGATCTACGGCATGCTGGCGGTCGCCGACGAACTGAAAAAGATGGATTGGGGCAAGGCCGGTCCGCCGGCGATCCGGCTGCACGGCCAGCCCGCCGACGAGTCGAAACCCTCGCTCTTGTGGGACGGCGAATGGGAGGTGACCTACGTCACCTTCCGCAACATGGGGGCGGCGTTCATGGTGGCGCTGCTCGGCATCTATCTCCTCGTCGTCGCGCAGTTCGGCTCGTTCCGCCTGCCGCTCGTCATACTCGTGCCGGTGCCGCTGACCCTGATCGGCATCGTCCTCGGCCATTGGCTCTTCCGCGCGCCCTTCACCGCGACCTCGATGATCGGCTTTATCGCGCTCGCCGGCATCATCGTGCGCAACTCGATCCTGCTC